>JAZQWC010000090.1:0-2191 GCA_045632125.1 Bianqueaceae bacterium | reverse complement strand
CTCATCGCCGCCAGCTCCTCCACGAATCTCAACAAACACATTTTTCTCATCATTCGGATCTTTAGGCAATAACAGAATTTTCAACTCGGTTTCCAATTGTGCCGCAGCCTCTCGACTTTCAGCCAGTTCCTCTTTTGCCATTTGACGAAGTTCTTCATCCTTCTCTTCTTCCAACATCAACTTGGCATCTTCTTCATCCTGTTTAGCTCGTTTGTAGCGCCGATAAGTTTCAACCAAAGGCATCAAACCCGCATGCTCTCTCATCAGCTTCTGCCACAACACCTGATCACCAATCACCTGCGGCTCATTCAATCGAACTCCCAGTTCCTCATATCGATTCACCAGTTCTTGCAACCGATCAAACATCTTTTACTCCCATCCAAAGTGTCAATCACTTTATCATTTTTCTACAATTACAACTCGATCATGTCCAGCCAAATCTTTTTTTACTTCCACTACTTTAAGCCCAGACTGACGTACAATTTCTGCCACCGTCTGACCCTGATCGTATCCGATCTCCCAAAAAGCCCGACCATCTTCTTTCAAAAATTCCGCCGTGCGTTCCGCAAGCCGTCTGTAAAAGATCAAACCATCCTCACCGCCGTCCAGTGCAAGCCTAGGCTCATGATCGATCACATCTGTATCCAATTTCTCAAGCTGTTTCCAATCAATATAGGGTGGATTAGAAGTGATTACATCATATTGCCGGCCCGCCGGCAAAGCCTCCCATAGATCCCCTTGATAAAAGTCTACCGATACGCAGTTTATATTCGCATTCTCGCCGGCGATTTGCAGCGCCTCCGGCGACAGATCGGATGCACACACTACACTATTAGGTATATAATGAGCCAGACTGATTGCAATACAGCCACTGCCCGTGCAAAGATCGGCAATTTGTATAGGGGTCTTTTTCGCCCGAGACCAATCTATGACTGCTTCTACCAGGGTTTCTGTATCTGGTCTTGGAATCAGTACAGCCGGACTTACTTTAAACGGCAGACCCATAAACTCCCAGTTACCCAAAATATACGCCACCGGTTCTCCGCTCAGGCGACGTTTCAGCATAGCCAAATACTGCTGCTGCGCAGTTTCCTCTGCCTCTTGATTCATGCGCAGTACATAGCCCGCCCGATCCACTTGAAACAGTTCAGAAAACAGAAACCACGCCTCCAATGCAGCATCCTCTCCCTGCAATAGAGTTTCGCCATACTTCAACAATTCTTTATAATTCATACTTCGATCTCCGGATGCTCAGCTTCCAATAGCTTTTTAACAGAAGCAATAGCCACTTCGATTTCCTGTTCATCGGGCTCGTTGGTGGTAATATGTTGAATGAACACTCCCGGTGCCACCAGAGCATTAATCAGCTTTGACTCGCTTTTAGCAGAAAACTTCAAAAGCTCGTAGGAAATACCGGCTATCACCGGTACTAATACCAAATGACTAACAAAACGTAGCAGCGGATCACTGACCTGTACAAAAGAAAACACCAAAATGCTGACTAACATGATAATAAACAAAAAACTGGTTCCGCAGCGTTTATTGAAACGACTGTATTGTTTTACATTTTCTACAGTTAACGCTTCGCCGGCCTCAAAACAGTTAATAGTTTTATGTTCCGCTCCATGGTATTCAAAGGTACGTGCGATATCCTTGACTTTCGAAACCAACAATAAATAAAGCAGGAACAAGATCATTTTTACTACGCCTTCCACTAGCCCCATTAAATATACACTATGGATCAAATGCTCATACACTAATTTAGACACCAGTACAGGAAGTGCTACAAACAGTCCCATACACAGCACAACAGCCAATACCATACTCACTCCGGTAATAATGGAATCCATATGGTCCTGCAGCCAGCGCCCTACGGTACCCTCTTTCTTTTTCGGTGCAGCTTCTTCTTCCATAAAGAAATCGGCCGAATAATTAAGTGTACGCATTCCTACTACCAAAGATTCAACAAAGCGAACCACACCGCGAATGATTGGCAAAGCCAAAACTTTATGCTTTTCAGTAGCTGATACATGATCAAACAATTCAGTATGGATCTCACCATCAGTTTTGCGAACGGAAACAGCATAGTGCGATTTACCGTTCATCATAACACCTTCCATAACAGCCTGACCACCTACGGATGGTCTACCACCTACGGATGGTCTACCACCTACGGATGGTCTACCACCTA
>JAZQWC010000089.1:0-209462 GCA_045632125.1 Bianqueaceae bacterium | reverse complement strand
TCCATGGAGTGGATCAGAGCGGTCTCTTCGCCACACACGAATGCACCTGCACCGAAGCACAGCTGAATATCGAAGGAGAAGTCAGTACCCAGAATGTTGTCACCCAACAGACCATATTCACGAGCCTGTCCGATAGCGGTTTCCAGTCTCTGAATTGCCAAGGGGTACTCAGCACGAATATATACACGACCCTGAGAAGCACCAATTGCATAACCGCAAATAGCCATAGCCTCGATTACGCTGTTGGGGTCACCTTCCAGAATGGAACGGTCCATGAATGCACCGGGGTCACCTTCGTCTGCGTTACATACAACATATTTCTGATCTGCCTGATAGCCACGAGCAAACTGCCACTTCAAACCGGTGGGGAAGCCTGCACCGCCACGGCCACGCAGACCGGACTTCTTCATTTCGTCGATAACTTCTTCAGGAGTCATCTCGGTGATACATTTTGCCAGAGCAGCATAACCATCACGGCCAATGTACTCATCAATGTTTTCGGGATCGATGAAACCGCAGTTTCTCAGAGCGATACGCATCTGCTTTTTGTAGAATTCCATATGCTTAGCATCGGAAATGTGCTTTTCCTGCTCGGGATCTACGTACAGCAGGCGCTCTACTTTACGACCTTTTACGATATGTTCAGCAATGATCTCGTTAGCATCTTCCGGCTTAACCTGAGTATAGAAAGTGTTATCAGGAAGAATCTTAACGATAGGACCCTGCTCACAAAAACCAAAACAACCGGTCTGCAGAACTTTTACGTCATCTGTCATGCCAGCAGCTTTGATTGCATCATTCAAATTCTCGGTGATCTGACGGGAGTTGGAAGACATACATCCGGTACCGCCGCAGACCAGAATATGAAATTTATAATCTGCCATAATAGCCTCCTAAAAATATATTCCGATTATTCGATACTAGTATGGGTAACAGGAATGATACCATCCAGCAGCTCGCCGCCCTTGATACCCTTTTCAATGATCTCATCAACTTTTTCTACATCAACATGACCGTAAACGATGGGCTCTTTGCCAGGCATGGTCAGTTCGATGGTAGGTTCTGCATAGCAATAACCCATGCAGCCGGTCTGAGTTACAACAGCATTCTCGATGCCCTGCTCGCCCAGAACTTTAATGAACTCATCCATGGTCTCGCGAGCGCCAGCAGCAATACCACAGGTAGCCATAGCAACACGGATCTGGATCATGTTCTCAATATTTTCACCTTTCACACGCAGAGAAACAGTGTTCTTTGCCTGCTCTTTGATTTTCTTCAGCTCTTCTAAGGATTTGATCTTAGCCATTTTTGTTCTCCTTCTTATTTGCACTCAGCCAAAATTTCAGGAACCATGTCAGGTGTTACACGGCCATAAACCTTCTCACCGATCATAACAACGGGAGCCAGACCACAAGCACCTACACAGCGCAGGCTTCTCAGAGAGAACTTACCATCGGGGGTAGTTCCGCCTACTTCAACGTTCAAACGCTTTTTCAATTCTTCCAACACAGCCTCAGCACCACGAACATAACAAGCGGTACCCATGCATACAGAGATGTCATATTCTCCTTTGGGTTTCATTGTGAAGAAAGAGTAGAAGCTTACTACACCATAAACTTTAGATACCGGAACGTTCAGTCTCTTAGCAACGTAGATCTGAACTTCCTTCGGCAGGTAGCCGAAAATTCCCTGAGCCGTGTGCAGAACACGAATCAGTTCACCCTTGGTAGTGGGCAAAGAGTCGATAAATGCATCAAGCTGAGCATATTTCTCTTTGTCCGGACCATTAGCAGCGCAATTACATGCCATTTTAGATTACCTCCTAAAAATATGTTTCCACCGGCTTACGCCGGAAAAAAATTTTTACATCAAGCTTTTCTTTAGAACCTGCAAGATGCCGTGGGCAGAAACCGTGTCCACCTTTAGTTCACAAGGGGCCATGCCCACAAACCCAAGTTCGTGTGCATCCGATGCCGAAAGCAGCCGATACTTTGAAAACTTCGTTTCGTACTTTTCTCTTTCCGCATACATAGAAAGTTCAAGAGTAGGAAAATGAAGATCCTCCGGGATGAATCCCAAGTTAGAAAGGATACTGCAGCTTTTCCGATCGATATGAGCCGGTACAGCCAAGCCGCCGTGATGGGCAGCCCTGGCCACGACCTGTTCAATACTCATACTACAGGAAAATCCAAGCAGTTTTTCTTCATATCCAACGACCTCATCCTCCGCATCCATCAACAGCTGTTTGTTTCGGATCTTGGCCGGTGCCTTCATATCCGGCAACGCCGCATACACTTCCTCTTGCATAGCTAGTGCATCATCCAGACTTTGAAACAGTGTCACCACATGTACTTCTTCTCTGGTTTGCACTTCAAGCCCCGGCACCACCACAAGCCCTGTTCCTTGAGCAACTTCCATAACAGCCGCCGCATTGCGGCAGGAGTTATGATCCGTCACTGCAATCGCAGTCAATTCCTGTAATAATGCCATGTTCACCATGTTATTGGGCGTCATTTCTTCCAGAGCGCAGGGCGACAAAGCCGAATGCATATGTAGATCACATACGATATTCATTTCATTCCCTCCATCCTTCCGATATTCATGTACAGAATGATATGACTCCATAACAGTACCAGTATACCAGACAATTGCTAAAAAGTAAACAATCTTTTTCAGTATTTATCCGTTTTTTAAAAGTAGTTAAATAACACTAACCAATTTTATTCTTCTTCCGGCAGCTTAAGTGCCATCATATTTTCCTGCAAAAACTCCTTCACCCACATGTATACACTAGGGGTACTAAGCGGAACTCCTTCCAATATTTCATTCAAATCCGGAGTAGAGATTTCAAATTCTTGCAGTTCTTCATCTTCCGGGCCACGATACAAGTACCGATAGGTAAAAGCGATCTCCGGATGAGAGGAAAACAAAGTCATCAAAGTGGAGGGCATGTCCCCCAGCGGCGGTCGATCAATGTTGTTATGCTGCATGCGGGCCACAACCGTAGTGCCTACACCCACTGTACTTTGAATATCCAGTTTTCCTCCGCACATCATGCAGGTATCATTTAAGAAAGGAATTCCCAATCCAACTTTACGAAATGTTCGGCTAGTGGTAAAAGGATTTTTAATGGTCTTCAACATTTCCGGTGGAATACCGCGTCCATCATCGATAATACGGATCTCAAGAATATTTTCTTTTAGATCCTCCATCAAAACGATCTCCACATTTTTACCATCACCACGAACACTATTCTCTCCAATATCCAGCACATGGAGAGCCAGTTCTTTCATCATAAGCCTTTCTCCTGAATCAGCTTCTTAGCGATGCTGAAGGGATCCAATTTTGTTCCCAGTAAAGTGATCTCTTCTTCTTTAGCAGATTCCAAGGTCTCCTCATCGGGTTCAAATCCGTGAGCAATAATAATCACCGGAACACCTTTCAACGATGCCACTGCCACAATATTTACATGACTCTGAATGGTGATCCAAGCCTGACCTTCCTCAGCCTCACCCATTACCACACTGAGCAGATCACCCATATAACCGCCGGTTACTTCTGCATCCAGATCGCCTTCCTGAATCATTTTCAAATCATCTAATTCCAATAAATCACGTACTACCATAATGGGATACCTCCTAAATTATTCCTCTCTTTTTTGAATCTCAGAAACTAATTTTTCCGTCACCTTATTCAAGTCCGGATCCAGCTGCTTCAAACGATCTCGAAGAAGAATGACACATTCTTCGACTCTGGCCACACCTTTTACACAGTCTCCTGCAAATTCATAGCAGGAAGGAGCACCACAGGCACCGCAGTCAACACCGGGCAGTTTTTTCAGTAATTCATCCCGCTCCTTCATCATTCGAAGCGCTTTCTGCATATTGGAGCTCAGTCCCATAGTTGCCATTTCTTCCAATTCCAGTTCCGCTTCCACTGCCACATCTTCAGAATTATTTCGAATTTCTTCATTATAATATGGCTGTTCATTGCGTCGCATAACTTTCTTCATCCGCGTTTCGGCACTAAACGGATTTTCTACCGTCAAAGGCCCACCCAAACAGCCTCCGGTACAAGCGTTGGCTTCAATAAAATCAACTCTCTGAATCACCCCATTTTCAAGCTGATCCAGTACGTCAATTACATTATCGATGCCATCTACCGCCAGCACATCGTTTAATTCCAAATTATCGCTTTCGCCGCCAATATGTGCCCACTGAATTCCTTCATTACCGCCTAGCTGCAAAGTTTCAATTTCATCGCCCTGAATGGTTTTAATGAACGGACGGATCTTATAGAAAATCTCATTCAGCGCCACCGTATCGGTTACAGCCGACTTTTCCACCATGCTAGGTGCAAAAACCTCCGAAACCTTTGCCGGACAAGGCGTAATGAAGAACACGCCTATTTCTTCATCTTTATACCCTTTTTCAATAAAATGTTTACGGGCAATGCGAGCCGCTACTTCCATAGGAGAGATCAGCGGCAGAATATTATCGATCAAGGAAGGGAATCTGGTTTGAATTAATCGTACAATTGCCGGACAAGCTGAAGAGATCCAAGGACCTTCCACGTCATCTCGTGGATTTTCCTTGATAAATTCCTTTGTAGCCGCGGTAATGATCTCCGCGCCGCGGGCTACTCCCACTACCTCATCGAAGCCGATACGGCGCAGCGCCGTCAAAATTCGATTGATGTTACGATTGCCTTCGAACTGACTGTACAGCGAAGGAGGCGGCAAGGCTACTTTTAATTTATAGGGGCTTGCCAGAATCTCGTCCAGCTTACGAGTCACCGCAATCTTAGCCTTATGTTGGCATACCTGAATACACATACCGCAGTCAATACATCGATCTTTAATAATGTAAGCTTTACCATCGCGCACACGGATGGCACTGGTGGGACAGCGCTTAATACAAGTTGTACAGCCCACACAGCGTTCCTTTACCAGCGTAACAGATGTTGCGTTCATATCGCACCCCCTTACAAATTAAATCTAAGCGTCAGTGTGGTACCCACACCGATCTCAGTCTGCACTTCCATTTCATCGCTAAATTTCTTCATATTGGGCATACCCATACCGGCACCGAAACCTAATTCACGTGCTTCCGGAGAAGCCGTAGACCAACCAGCGGTCATAGCCTTATCTAAATCCGGAATACCGGGGCCTGAGTCTGCCATGATCACTTCGATCTGCTGTTCATCCACATTACAGGTGATCTCCCCGCCATTAGCATGAATCACCATATTGATTTCGCCTTCATACATAGCGATAGAAATTTTACGAATTACTTTTGCACTTACGCCCAGTTGCTTCAAAACGGCTTTAAACTCGGTAGAACCTCGTCCCGCCATTTCGGGAACCGATGCATCCACTTGATATTTAAAAGTCATTTTCGATCTCCTCTCCCGGAAGTCCTGCCTGATACAACATAGCACTGGCAATATACATCGAATGATTGGTACCCATCAGCAAAATACCGGCTCGATCCGCCTGTTCGATCAGTTCCTCCGAGGGCTCTTTACCACGAACAAATACGATCACAGGGATGTCCACCATTTGACAAGTGCGAATCACCTGCGGATTCACAGTTCCGGTGAGCAATACATCATTTCCCTGGGCAAAGGCCAGCACATCGCTCATCAGATCGCAACTATATCCAAATTCAACATCCGGCTCTTCATCCACCTCATTATAAACTTTTGCATCGAGTATCTTTTGAATTTCAGTGGCATTCATATTTCATTAGCCTCCTTACGATTTCTTACACAGACATTTGTTCCATTATACCAAATTTATGCGCCTTTTGCACTGTTTTTTCACAAATCCGTCAAAATATTTTCCGTCCACCTCCGAATACTTTCTGGTTGATTCTCACTCAAAATCGTGCTATCATGGAACTAATATATTTTTCGGGAGGACTTACCATGTCATTTGTTAAAAAACATCCTCACTTTTGCGTGCTGGGCGTCGCCACCATCGCCGCCATCGTACTGGGTGTTCCTTTTTATTATGTATTATTGGGCTACTTGGCCTACGGTGTATTTATGTACTTTGTGAATCTGCCCAAGTGCATGGGCTGGACAGGCTACACCTTCCAGTTCATCTTCAAAAAGCCTAAAATGGCTTGGCCCATGTACCGCTACGCGCTGAAGCATCAGGCAAAATGCTCGTCTCCGCTGATCGCTTACGGTCTGCATCTTTTGGAAGACTGCCACTATGAAGAAGCCCTCAAAACCTTCCAATATGTAGTCACCCTGCCTCAGATCAACCTGACCATGCTCAAATTTGCCCGTCAGGATCTGGCCATCGCCTACTGGAAATGCGGCGATCTGGCAACCGGCATCTCCACACTGGAGCAGATGCAGATCGACTACGACATCTTCAGCACTGAATTTTACACCACTCTGGGTTATTTCTACATCGAAGCCGGCGAGTATGACAAAGCGCTGGATATCTCTCATCAGGCCCTGATGGAAGATGAAGCCTGCGGTCCCGCCTACGACAACCTGGCCCAGATCGAATATCGCCGCGGCAACTATGAAGAAGCCGAAGAACTCTTCCTGCGTGCCCTCGACCTCAAGGATACCATGGCCGACAGCAAATACTACCTCGGTCTGATTCGTGAAATGCAGGGCGATGTAGAAAGCGCCCGCACCTTCTTTACCGCCGCTCACAACTCGCGCATCACCGGCCTCAACACGGTTACCCGTGAACAGGTCGATGCCAAATATGAAGAATACAAGGAGATCTAATAATGCAGATTCAGAACCTGTCTAACGAAAGAGCCAGCCGCTTTGCGGCCAAAGAGTTGGAATCCTACTTAATTCGCATGGGCTGCCCGGCGCTGAACTTCCGCCTTGACGTAGCTGACCTTACGGCTTACGGCCTGCCGACCGTCGCCGATGTGACCTTAGATGATCAATATTATATTGAAGTAACCGAAGAAAAGCAGCTGATTCTGGGCAACAATCCCCGTGCTCTGCTGATTGGTGTATATCGCTACTTGACTTTGATCGGTTGCCGCTTCCTGCGTCCCGGCAAACAGTTTGAGGTCGTTCCCACCTATACCTGTTTGGACAAATTCTATGCCAAAGAGGCCCACACCGCTGACCTGCGTCACCGCGGTGCCTGTATCGAGGGTTCCGATTCCATCGAAAACATGATGGACTTTCTGGATTGGTCCCCCAAGGTTGGTTTTAACAGTTTCTTCTTCCAGTTCAAATATCCCCACACCTTCATGGAGCATTGGTATAAACATATCAACAATCCCTTGTTGGAGCCTGTTGAATGGACCATGGAAGATTCCAAGCGTGTATTCCCTTATTTGAATGAAGCCATGCTGGAACGCGGCTTACTGCAGCATCGTGTAGGACACGGTTGGACCAGTGAAGTACTGGGTTGCTCAGCCACCGGTTGGGATACCGAAGAGATCGATTTCTCAGACGAGACCCGTCAGCTGATTGCTGAAGTAAATGGCAAACGCGAGTTGTTCTATGGTGTACCCACCAACACTAACCTGTGTTTAAGTAATCCGAAAGCCCGCGAACTGTTTGCTGATAAGATCATCGACTACGTTCAGGAAAATCCCGAAACCGATTATCTGCACATTTGGTTGGCCGATGGCGTAAACAACTCATGTGAATGTGAGAACTGCCGCAGTCTGCGCCCCTCTGATCATTATGTAACCCTGCTGAACCGTCTTGACGAACGTTTGACTGAAATCGGCTCTAATACCCGTCTGGTTATGTTGCTGTATGTAGACCTGTTGTGGGCTCCTATCCAGAATAAGATCAAAAACGGCGATCGTTTTGTTCTTATGTTTGCTCCCATTACCCGTACCTTTGAAAAAGCATATTCAGAGCATGGCCCTCTGCAGCCCGCCCCTGAGTTCAATTTGAATCATTTGAACTTCCCTCGTGATATCGAAACCAACCTGTCCTTCCTGAAGGATTGGCAGAAGATGGCTTCCTGTGACAGCTTTGTTTATGACTATCCTCTTGGCCGTGCTCACTATGGTGATCCTTCCTATGTGGGCATCTCCCGTGTCATCTGCAATGACCTGAAATACCATCATGCAATGGGCGTTAACGGCATCAACAGCTGTCAGGAACTGCGTGCCAGCTTCCCCAATGGTTTGGCCAACTATGTAATGGCCCGTACCTCTTTGAACCTGGCTCCTGAGTTCGATGAAATTGCTGCTGAATATTACGAAGCTTGCTATGGTCCTGATGGTTTGAAACTGCTTCCCTTAATGGAAGAGGTTTCCTCTTTGATCAGTTCTAACTATATTATCCATGGTACTCCTCGCGTAAATCCTGAGTTAAGTGCCAAAGCTGCTCAGATGCCTGCTGTTCTGGAAAAGATCCAAGCCGTTGTAGCAAATCGCAAGCCCTGCCAGTACGCTGTTCAGGAATATATGTGGCGTGAAATGGACTTCTTCCTGGAGTACACCCGCGTTTACGCTGAAATTTATACCCTAGCCACCGGTGATCAGCCCGACGCCGCTTGGGATAAATTTGAAAACGAATTCAAACCCATGATCCAGAAACATGAAATGGTGGATCAGGGCGGTCTGGATGTGTTCCGTATTGTAAACATTCTAGGCAGAGCCTTTAGAAAAGACAGACCTTAATATGAATATTCATTACAATTCCAAACAGCCTGTCTGCCGTTTTGCAGCACAGGAACTGACGGCCTATCTGAATCGGATAGGCCGTCCGACTTTATCCTATGAACTGAGCGTATGCGACCTAAGTGCCTATGGACTTCCAAACGTCACCGACCCCCAGTTAGACGATCAGTTCTACATTGACGTTACAAAAGATCATCAGTATATTTATGCCAACAACCCCCGCGCCCTGCTTTTGGCGGTATATCGATACCTGACGCTGATCGGTTGTCGTTTTCTGCGTCCGGGCAAGCAGCACGAAATCGTGCCGACCCTGACCTGCGTCTCCGATTATTATGCCAAGGAGACACACACCGCCTCCTTGCGCCATAGGGGCGCTTGCATTGAAGGAGCTGACTCCATCGAAAATCTGTTAGAATTCATTGACTGGTCTCCTAAAATTGGTTTTAATAGCTTCTTTATTCAATTCAAGTACCCGTACTTGTTTATGACCCGTTGGTATGCTCACGTGAACAATCCTCTGCTGACACCTGTCCCCTGGGACATTCACGACACCGAGCGGATCATGCCGGTACTTGAAGAGGCTCTCGCACAGCGCGGTTTGCTGCATCATGCTGTGGGCCATGGTTGGGTCAACGAGGTACTGGATCCGGAAGCCCCCGGCTGGCAAAAGGACTCCGATGCTCTTACCGACGATCAGCGTGCTTTAATTGCTCAGGTAAATGGTGTGCGTGGACCTTTCCCGGGTGTTGCTACCTATACCACAAATTTATGTTTATCTAATCCTCGGGCCACCGCTCTTTTTGTGGACAAGGTGGCTGACTACGTGACGCAGCATCCCACCGTGGACTATTTGCATGTTTGGTTGGCGGACGAATCCAACAACTCCTGCGAATGCGAATCCTGTACTGCCGGAGGACTGCGCCCCGCCGATCACTATGTGGCCCTTCTCAATCAGCTCGATGAGCGCCTGACCACCATGGGTTCTTCTGCTCGCCTTGTTTTGCTTTTATACGTAGATCTGCTCTGGCCGCCGGCACAAAATCGTATTACCAATCCGGACCGTTTTGTACTGATGTTTGCCCCCATCACTAGGACCTTTGAAACATCATTTTCCGACTGTGGACCGTTGCAGCCGGTACCGGAATTTCATTTGAACCAACTTGTCTTCCCTAAAGAAGTAGAGATCAATCTTTCCTTCCTGAAGGAATGGCAGAAGGCCGCCCCCTGCGATAGTTTCATTTATGACTATCCTCTCGGCCGCGCTCACTATGGTGACCCAGCCTATGTGCATATTTCAAAACTGATCCATAGCGATCTGCAAGCCAATCGCGCAATGGGGCTGAACGGAATCAACAGTTGTCAGGAAATGCGAGCAGCTTTTCCTAATGCCCTGCCTGATTATGTGATGGCCCGCACTTCCAGCGATCTGACGCTTACCTTTGAAGAAATCGCTGCTGAATATTATGAAGCTGCCTACGGCGCAGATGGTGCTAAACTGTATCCTTTGATGGAGCAGATATCCTCTCTGTTTAGTCCGGATTATTTGATTGGCATTGGTGATCGCTTCAATCCAGACTTGGCCGAGCGTTTGCGTCAGGTTCCTGTTTTATTGGATCAGGTTGCTGCTCTGCAGAAGGATCATGCCCTGGTACAGTATGCCGCCCAGATGCATATGTGGCAGGAACTGGACTTCTTTGTATCCTACACCAGACTGCTGGCTCATATCACGGAGTTGCTAGCTGATGGTCACGCCCAAGAGGCCAAAGATCTGTTCATCACCCAATTCGAGCCCATGGTACAGCGCCACGAACTTATCGACCAATCCGGTCTTGACGTGTATCGATCTCTATTGATCCTGGGACGTACTTTTAAGAAATAATGTAAACTAAAAATTCCGGTGCTTCAGTGAGAGACACCGGAATTTTTTCCTGCATTTTTGCTATTGCTTTTTCAATTTTTGCATGTTATAATGCAATTCATTAAAAGGCAAAGACGAGAAAGAGTACGTCCGGAAGACTTTTACAGAGAATCCCATCGCCGAAACCGGCTGAGCTGAGAATGGGAAAAGAGGACCTGACCGAACATGGTCTCCGAGCTGCGCACCGAGCAACTTTCTTTCATTGGAAACTGTTAGGCTGCGACGGGATCGCCCGTAACAGCGATAGAGTTTCGATAGATCATTTCCTATCCGATCTTGATAAGGCCTGCCGTCGTGAGAGGCAGGTGAATTAGGGTGGTAACACGAAACAATCAGTAGATCGCGATTTGATCCTGTATTGCTCTCGTCCCTTAAACTAAGTAGGGGGTGAGGGCTTTTTTTGTGCCATAAAACGGCAAACTGTTATCAAACTAATTTAGAAATGAGGATATAAGAAATGGAAAATATTGTAATTGGAGGAGCCTGGCCTTACGCTAACGGTTCACTCCATATTGGTCATGTGGCCGCGCTGCTCCCAGGCGATGTACTGGCCCGATATTGGCGCGCCAAAGGCGCTCAGGTATTTTATGTTTCCGGCAGCGATTGCCACGGTACACCCATCACCATTCGTGCCAAGCAGGAAAACCTGACTCCCGCTGCCATCAGCGAACACTATCATCAGGAATTTTGTGAAGTATTTGAAAAGTTAGGTTTTTCCTATGATCTGTATACGAAAACTTCTTCACCGGATCATATCCACTTTGTTCAAGGCTTTCACCGTGAAATGTACAAAAGCCCTTTGATCGAGGAGCGCACTGTAAAACAGGCCTATTGTCCCACCTGCCAAAAGGTTTTGACCGATCGACTGATCGTAGGATCCTGCCCTTCCTGCGGCTCTCCTACCCGAGGTGATCAATGCGAAAGCTGCGGCTTAGTCCTGGATGCTGATACCATAATCGATGCTCGCTGTGCCGACTGCAGCTCTTCTCTCACCTTTGGTGAAACAAAGCAGCTGTTCCTTTGTATTTCGAACTTAGAAAAGCAGCTTACTGATTTATTGACCCGCTCCTACTGGCGCAAGAATGCGATTGCCTTTACCAAACGCTACATTGATGAAGGCCTGCATGATCGTGCCATCACCCGTGATTTAGACTGGGGCATCGACATTCCTTCTGAGGCTTTGCCCTCTCCGGAGGACTACGCCGACAAGAAAATCTATATTTGGGCTGAAAATGTTTTGGGCTATTTGTCAGCCACCGCCGCTGTTTGCGCTGCGCGCGGTATCGACTTCGATTCTGTATTTGGATGCAAGGCCGATACACGGCACTATTATGTTCACGGAAAAGATAATATTCCCTTCCATACGATCATTTTACCTTCTCTTCTTTTAGCCCACGGAGCCGGATATCATCTGCCCGACGACATTGTATCCAGTGAATATATGACCTTAGAAGGCCGAAAGATTTCGACCAGTCAGAACTGGGCTGTGTGGGCCAACGAGTTGGCGTCACAATACAACCCGGATACCATTCGCTACTTTTTTATGATGAATGGTCCTGAAAAGCGTGACACCGACTTTTCCTGGCGAGAATTTGCCCAACAGAATAATTCGGAACTGGTGGGCAGTTGGGGCAATTTCGTAAACCGTACTCTGGCATTTATAGTTAAATATCGTTCCAATGAAATTCCCCGTGGCATTGTGGATCCTGAGGTCGCCGCTCGTGTGGCAGCTGCCTACGAAACCGTAGGATTAAAAATCGAAAATGGATATTTTAAAGAAGCTCTGGAATTGATTTTTGAGCTGATCCGTTTTGGCAATCGGTATTATGATGCTCAGGAGCCCTGGAAAACTCGCACCTCTGATCCCTCTGCCTGTTCGGAGACCTTGTATAATTGCTGCTACTTGATTGGTAATTTGGCAGTGCTGTTGGCTCCTTTTCTGCCTTTTTCTTCCGAAAAGGTACTGCGCTGGCTGAAGTTGAACACTGATTGGCAGATGCAGGATATTGCTGCAACTGCTTTGCCGGAAGATTTTGGAGTATTATTTACAAGAATCGATGTTCCGGATTCAAGTACACGTCCATAACTATTAAGTGCTGACCCAAGCCACGAAATACCCATCGGGCATGGATTACCCAGTATACAACAAACGACAGCCTGCAGGCGCAAAAGCACCGGCAGGCTGTTGTTTCATCTTAATAAAATTCTTTAATTCTGTGGAACCAAACACCGGCTGGGTCATTGGTAGCTTTCAAATGCTTACCCAGCTTATCCATATACTGTTTCTTGATATCGGCATAGGCCGGATCGTAGGCCACATTATGCAGCTGGTAAGGATCTTTCTTCAGATCGTACAATTCGCCCTTCTCGCTCTCGTTGAAGGTCAGCTGATAGTCGTGGTCACGCACCATACGCTGACGAGCAATATAGAAGTGATTGTGATATTCGCCGAACACTTCGGTACGACCATTGTCTTCCTTCTCACCCATCATCAGAGGCAGAATACTCTCGCCGTCAACAGGCTGCGGAGGCTGTGCGCCTGCAATGTCCAAAATCGTAGGCATCAGTTCCTGCAAAGTAACAAAGCTGTCATTATCCTTAGTACCGGCACCCTTTACTACCATAGGAATATGATAGATCTCTTCGAAGGTGAAGGCACCTTTTTCGATCAGTTTGTGTGCACCCAGGCAGTCACCATGGTCTGCACTGTAAATGATGATGGTATCATCATACAGACCTTCGGCTTTCAGCTTATCTACGATCATACCCACCATGTCGTCGATCATGGTGCAGTGGCCCAAATAGCGAGCGATGATCTCCTGGAAGCCTTCCCAACCGTAGTTACCCAGACCCCACATCTTCTCAGACAGATAATAGCCATAAGGTTTATCTTCGAAAGTATCACAGTAGCTGGGATGCTCGGGAATGCTCTTAGGATCATACATGGAATAATAGGGCTCCGGTACAATGCTGGGGCTATGCGGACCCCAGAAGTTGGACCAAATGAAGAAGGGTTTATCCTGATCTTTCGCCATATCGATGATACGGTTGGTCTCCTGTGCTACAAAGTACTCGATGGTACTCTCGATGGGACCTTCATGCTTACAGAACATTTCCTGGATCTGCAGAGCCGGGTTGTCACCCAAGAAGCCGTGGGATACATCGATATTCTCAAAGCCCTCTTCCTTCAAATACTCTTCATAGTAGTTGGGCTTATTATCCGGCGGCTGATTGAAGATCAGGTGCGGGAACACCTGGCTGCCCGGGAATGCATAGCCCATAAAAGGTTTACCTTCATGGAAACCGCATTCTTCAGGAGTCTTGTTCGGGGACACATGCCACTTACCGGCATAGCCACAGAAATAACCCGCATCGCGCATACACTCACCCAACAGGGGAGTGCCCTCTACGATATCGGTAAAGTTATCGATTACACCATGCTTATGAGGATACAGACCGGTCATTACACTGGCACGGGCCGGTGCGCAGATTGCAGAAGTGGTATATGCGTTGTTGAACTTCATACCCTCTGCTGCCAGCTGATCGATATTCGGGGTCTTTACGATATCGCACAAACCCTCACCATAGGCTGCAATGGTATCCTTTCTTTGCTGATCCGACAGGATCAAAATCACATTTTTACGTTTTGCCATAATCAAGCTCCTTTCTTATGTAAGGTTCTTTTCACAGCCCCGCGCCGTCAAAGTCCGGCCGCAATGCCATAGTAGAAGAACTCCTTTGTTGACTATATCCATCCAGGCCCTTTTCCAAAGCCCGGTCAATCACTTTATTATACTCAAAGGTCGTCACTCGGCGGTTCAGTTCCTTAAACCGCTCCGGCTCACTGAGCACCCGTCCAAAGGGGGTATACTGACTCATCAGGCTGATCCGAATGCTTCCCTGTGGGAACACTTCCCCCAACCAGTCCATCAGCTTCATACTGTCCTTATAAGCTCCCGGCAGCACCAAGTGTCGCACCAACAACCCTTTTTTTAGCTGTCCTTTTTCATCAAACTCCACCGGTCCCACCTGCCGAAACATCTCCTGCAAGGCCGCCGTCGCCTTTTCAAAATAATCGGCGCAGCCGGAATACTTTGATGCAATTGCCTTGTCATAATATTTCAGATCCGGCAAATAAATATCGATGAGGCCCTCTAATTGCTGAAGAGACACCGGCTCTTCATAGCCGCCACAGTTATATACCACCGGAATTACAAGTTTCGCTTTGACCGCTTCCAGTGCCCCTTTGATCTTCACTAGGTAAGGCGTAGGTGTTACCAGGTCGATGCAGGCTGCACCTTGTTTCTGCAACTCCAGCATGATCTGCCCCAATCGCTCTGTACTGATCTCCTTACCCTGCTGTTCCCAGCTGATCTCAAAGTTCTGGCAGAACACACAGCGCAGATTACAGCCACTGAAAAAGATGGCACCCGCACCACTGCGCAGCGCTGGCATTTCATTTCCGCCTTTCGCCTCTTCACTCCCCAACAGGCAGGGCTCCTCACCTTGGTGGATCATGGCTTTGGCCGCCCTCAGCTCGGCACCTGCTCTGCAGTAACCCATTTGCTTATAGCGATTCACACTGCAGTGCCTTGGACAAAGATTGCAGTTCGTTAATGCTTGAATTTCCACTTACTCCTCAACCTCCTGCAGTCTTGCTCTTCTTATCATACTCTTTTTTCATTCAAAAATCAATGGCTTTATGTTCTTCTGTGCCAGAATCTGCCTATGGCGTATTGGTGCATCTTATGTTAAAATGAAGCCATCTTATTATGAAGGAGTTTTTATGACCTATTTGATTACCTTTTTGGAGGGGTTGATTACCTTCATCTCTCCTTGTTTACTGCCCATGCTGCCCATCTACTTATCATACTTTGCCGGAGAACAAAAAAAGCGGCCTCTGTTGGGCGCGCTGTGCTTCATCAGCGGTTTTACCTGTGTGTTTTTAGTACTCGGCCTCTTTGCCGGCAGCATCGGTTCTTTGTTGATGCGATATCAAACCATTGTCAACATCGTCACCGGTTTGATCGTTGTGGTGTTTGGACTTCATTTTTTAGGCTTGTTTCAGCTTCCCCTTTTCAAAGGCATATCGGCACTTTCCCGCCCTGCGGGTCTACTCTCCGCCTTTCTGTTCGGTATGGTGTTTTCGGTGGCTTGGACGCCCTGTGTGGGTGCATTTTTAGGTTCGGCGTTAATGCTGGCCTCTCAGCAGGGGTCGGCACTGCAGGGAGCGCTGCTGCTTCTTTGCTATGCGCTAGGGCTGGGTATTCCATTTTTGATCAGTGCGCTTCTGATTCAGAAGCTGACTACGGCTTTCAACTGGATCAAACGCCATTACCGAGCGGTTCAGGTGGTTTCCGGTTCGTTCCTACTAATCGTGGGTATCGCCATGATGACCGGCTGGCTGAATCGTTTATTGGGACTTTTAGCTTAAGGAGGTTGCTATGAATTCAAAATTTAAATGGATCCTGGTTTTATGTGGACTGGCGCTTTTGATCGGCGGCGCGTATGTAGCCTATGATAAGTTAGCGCCAATGATGGAGGAAATGAAATTAAGAGACGAAGCCAGCGCAGCTTCCGAAGAATCTTCCGACTCCCCAGTTATTGAAGACTCTGCTGTCACAGATTCTGTTATCGAGGAATCTGTTGTTGAGGAAGCCACCGACGAAGATTCCGGCGATGTGCTAATGGCGGCTGACTTTCCTTTATATGATGCCGAGGGTAACTCTGTTCAGTTTTTGGACCTGATCGATAAACCCACCATCCTGAATTTCTGGGCCAGCACCTGCGGCCCCTGCAAATCGGAAATGCCCCATTTTCAGAAAGTCTACGAAACCTACGGCGATGAATACAACTTTATTTTCGTCAACTATTTAGGCTTCTACGGCGAAACCGAAGAAGATGCCCTGGCGTATCTGGCCGATAACGGTTACACCTTTTCCACCTATTTTGATCACGATCAGGTAGGTGCTTATACCTACGGTATCTATTCCATTCCTACCACCGCCTTCTTCTCCGCTGACGGAGAGTTTTTAGGCGGCGTCCAGGGTGCCATGAGCGAGGCTGCCTTGGAATACTATATTGCTGAGTACTTTGGATGAACGATTTCCAATACTGCGTTATTCATGCATAAAAATAAGGCGACGAACCGAGGATAGATTCCCGGCTCGCCGCCTTTTTTATTTACGCGATTTCGTAGGTCTGTTTTGCAAAGTCTACAGTAACGGTAGTACCATCTGCGAAGGTGGTGCGCTGCACGCTGCCATCTTCCGCCAGAAGTTCACAGCTTACCATTTCACATTTAGCCACTTTCTCATGCAGGTCAGCCACTACCTTACAGCGGGCCACATGATCGGCCAAAGACAGGGCGCCAACGCCTTCAAAAGCGCCATCAATGTTGGGGTATGCAGCATCTCGGCGCAGGTAGGGAGCACCGGCATTGAGCAGCGCATACAGCATATAGTCCTCATTTTCGGTGGCCTTGTCCATCATCCAGGGCTCGATGACACAATCATGATATACCAGATTGAACAGCGGCATGGGAATACCATGCTTAGCAGAACCAGGCTCGTTCATCATGAAATCATAGGGCGCATAATGACAGAATACTAAACTGGGAATGGCCCAATCGTTGACTTCCTCAGAGCTGGGCAAAATACCCTTGGACAGCAGGAAATTAAAGCAGGCGTTGCGATACTGATAGCAATCTTCACGGGTCATGCGATGCCACGGATGATCACACTCATCACCTTCATTACAGGTAAATACGTCCAAATAGGCACCGTCCAGTTTGATACCGGCTTCTTCAATAGCTTTGAAGTTTCTCTTCACATAATAGGGAGCCTGGCTGCCGCACAGGTAAGACTGGGGGCCGCCGGCCCAATGCTGATGACCGGGAATGCCGCCACCGGGCAGTCGGCAGGCAAAGTTCTCGTCAAAGCTGGGAGCAGCCTTATAATAATCACGGTACTGATCATGAATACCGAACATATAACCACAGTCATGCATGGTATCCACCAGTTCACGCATACCTTCCCAACCACCGGCCTCGGCCACTGCGGGCTGATTGCCGTAATCAGGATGCATGTTGTCGTAACCGGGCTGAGCCCAGCCGTCCAAATGCAAGTAAAGCTTGGGAACACCTGCTGCCTTAAACTCTTTTACCTCGGCGGTACGCACTGCAAAGGGAGTCAAATGGTCGTTTTTACTCGGCGCTGCCGGATCAAAGAAATCGGAATTCGGCTGAACCTTGGTCTTGATGCCCATGTGCACAAAGCTGCAGCCCACCATGTCGTTAATGCTCGGATTTTGAATCGCTTTTTCATTCAGGGTACGCAGCAGGCCTTTTTCGCGGGCGTAAGCACGATACTCTTTGCATACGGTGTTCTGATCGCCGGTCAGGAAACGATACTGCAGCACGCGGCGATAATCCATGCGGCCCAAACTGGGTTCCCAGCGAATGTTCATATGGGTGAAAGGACCATTTTCCGGATGATTTACATCGTAGCCTGCGTTATGAGGCGTCTCGGCGATAGCAAGGTATGCCTGACCGTCACGCACCTGAGCGAACCAGGGCATGTAAGCGCCGGCGGTTCCCAGCTGGCCATTAAAGGATGTCTTCGTAGTAGCAACAGGCCAATTATTGGGAATCAGCACACCCTGCTGCCAGTTCAACAGTGTATACCAACTGGCCTTGGGCTCCTCAAAGGCCATGGGGCCCGGCCAATATACAGCCTGCACCGTGCGCGCGCTCTCACCCAGCGGAATCCACTCACAGCGTACATATCCGGTGCCCAGCTCAGCCCATACGATGGTCTCAAATTCGAGGCCTTCAGCCGGACCGGCAAAGCCGGCAAAATGACTGATGATACCGCTTCCAACACCAGTGGTCCAGGGCTCATGGGTAATGATTCGTGCATCGGCGAAATCCACCCGATCCAGCTGTACAGGTTCACCGGTTTCAGCCGCCTGAGCTTTCTGCTCCTCGGTTGCTGCAAAGGTGATGTAAGGACGGAAGTCCTCTACCCAGGTCCACAGGGTACCCTCATGTTCGAAACTGAACTGTAGGTTGGTTTCATTCAATATAATTTTCACAGAGTTTTGAATAATCTCCATGGAATACCTCCTATGTAAATGTGATTTGGCTTCATTATACTGGATTTACCTTTACTCCGTCAAGTCCGTTTGACAAGCCTGCCGGAAAGAGCTATAATTCTATCATTGTATTAATCAAAATGATTCAGCAGTATTAAATGCGTTCCCTCGACATCAATCGGCCGGCGGAATTTGAATCTTAGGAGGAAAACTATGAAACTTGCCGCCTTTGGCGATATTCACAGCAATCACATTGCTCTGGAGGCCTGTTTCGCAGAAGCCGAAAAGCACGGCGCAGATGGCTTGCTCTTTTTAGGGGATTATATTTCCGACTGTGCCTGTCCGCAAAAAACACTCGCGCTGCTGCGCGATATGGCTTCTCGCTATCGTTGCTGGTTTATTCGCGGAAACCGCGAGGAATATATGATCGATCATGCCGATGGAAAAAGTATCTGGAACGATAACTCTCAACACGGTTCCCTTTTATACACCTACGAAAACCTAACGAGTGACGATATCGCATGGTTTCGCAGCCTGCCCATTGTACGCAAGGTGGATATCGAAGGCGCTCCTTCTTTTGAAATCTGTCACGGAGCGCTTTGGAAATCCCGTGCCATGTTGCTGCCGGGTCACGTGGATTTCGAGCAGGCCCTTGCTCAAATGGAAACAGATCTCCTTCTTTGTGCCCACACTCATAAAACCTTTATTGCCAAGCAGCAGGGAAAAACCATTGTCAATGGCGGCTCTGTTGGACTGCCCTGCACCAACAAACCCGGTGCGACCTTTGCCATGCTTGAGCTTGCAGATGGACACTGGCAGCCTCAGCTATTCCACGTCTCTTACGATGTAGAAGCAGTGGTGCGGGAATTTTGCGACAGTGGTTTTATGGATCACGGCCGTGTATGGGCTCGAGCTATTACGAAAACCCTGCGCACCGGCCAGGATTATTCGATCCCCTGTATCGAAATAGCCAATCAATATGCCCAAGAGCACAATCTTCCCTACGACCATGAAGAAAGCTGGGAATGGGCTGCCGAAAAACTTGGAATTGATCGTGCATAAAAATGGACTCTTGAATGCCATTCAAGAGTCCATTTTTTAATTTCACTTTTCCACGATGCTGCCGGTTTTTTCAAAGCTCAGGATTCTTCCGTCCTGATAGGTTATATAACCGATGTCTCCCACTTTCGCCATATTATTTCCAATCGCTGCAGGAGCTTTAAGCCGCAGGAGCTTATTTTCATTTTCAATTTCATACAGAGTAAATAACATATCATCTACCATGACATGCGCCAAATGACTCACCTGCAAAGCACTCCGATTGCCGCCCATGGGATTACTGGCAAGCTTACGTGCCTTCGCATTGAGGTTTTGATCCTGATACTCGATGGCTGCAACTTGAACTTTTTGTTTCCGTACCGGATGCAAAATCTTTCGCATCCCAATTCGAATTAGAAATACAATTACCGCTGCTAACGCAAGTGCCAACATAAAAAGAATAAAACCACTATCCACTGATGCAAACATTTTGAATCCTCCTTATTTATTTGGATGATTTCATTATAGCACTACTCCGTCATGTTTGCAATATACTTTTGTCATTGAAATTCTTTTTTACTTAGATCAACAAAAAACGTTTCATCCGGTATAAATTCTCTTTCCTTCATCCACATAATGCTGAACACCCCCGTCAATACACTCCGTATCATGGGTTGAACTTGTACATTCAGGAAGTAACAATGCTTCAAAAAACTGCTCCATCTGTTGTGCCTCTGGTGTGTCAGGCCAATAATAGGTAGTCTCTTTTTTGCCTCGAACCAAAGTTAGTTCCCGAAACTCGCTGCCATCAAGCTTTTGTTTTTCCCAAATATCGGTGCGCACTTTCTCAAGAGGAAGTTGTTCTACCATACTTTTTATCGTTTGCCATTGCGCTTCTGTAATGGAAAGGTGTTCGACTGTAACCAATTCTGAACTACCCTCCGGTATGTAATGAGCCTGAACAATCTCCGTAGCCTGAATTGCAATATAAAACTGATTGCCCCACATAGAGTCGTGCCCTCGATTAAATTTGATTTCAGTTACCTCATCCTCCTTGGCAAAACATCCGGCCAATAGAATCGCGCCAAAAGCAACGGCAATAATAATCTTAAGCACTTTCATTTCTTGTATTTCCTTTATTTCATACTCTTTTCGTACTCTACCATATCTCCAAAACTGTCTTCAATAGACAGGGTGTTTCCATCTATGGTGTACTTAAGCACATTGGGAGAGGTATTTCCTTCATATAGAATACTTACTGCAGTACCATCATCTGTATAGGTAAAAGGCATTTCCACTCCACCAAAGATGTAAGCTCCGGTTTCATCTTCATTAAAGCTATAGGCACATTCCATGGCTTTGTATTCCCAGGTACCTACAATCGTAACCTCTGCCTCAGTTTCGGACTCTTTCTCTTTTTCACCACAACCTGCCAGCAAACCTACACTCATCATAATAACCATAAACCATACAATCGCTTTTTTCATTTTTGTCATTTCCTTTCGTTTTTAATTTCACCCTTCCATAGGGTTTTTCCTTTTTTTAGAATCAAACTGCCTCTCTTTTGGTTTCTTGACTCCCCTTCTTTCGTATGCTAAAATAATTAGAAGAATCGAGGGCGGTCTGTGTGTTCGTTGGCGCGTCGACACAGATCATTCCAAGGGTACCCCCAAAATCAATCGCAAGAACTATACCCTCCTTCGTAAAGCTTACACCTATATTTTACGAAAATGTTTTGTACTTGTCGCCACACCTGCTCTATCAATTAGTGTGGGAAATCTTGTCTGCACCCTAAAAGTGTGGGATAAAGTGTGGGATGATCCATAGAAGGAGTAATATTATGAGAAATTTCCTTGCAACTCTTTCCCCATTTGCCTTTTGCGTGCTGTTTTTATCAGGATGCGGTCCCATTGGAGAAAAAACCGCCAGTATCGCCGTGGCATATGGTGTTTCAGCAATCCTTTCCTTTTTACTCTTGGTCGTTTATTGCCGTATCGCCAAGAAACGTGATTCCTGGTATCTGTTGCTATTTGTTTCTGTCTTAATTGTCAATGTCGGCTATCTAGCTTTGTCCATATCCCAAAGTTTAGATGAAGCCTTGTTGGCAAATCGGATTTCTTACTTGGGTTCTGTGTTTTTGCCCCTATCGATGTTGATGATCATCATGAATGCTACACATATTCAATATCGGAAATGGATCACAAACCTACTTTTGATTTTAGCTATCATAATGTTCCTTATTGCGGCAAGCCCTGGATATCTTCCGATCTATTACAAAGAAGTTTCCTTTATAGTCGAAGACGGTGTCTCAGCATTGCAAAAAGTTTACGGACCGCTCCACAGTCTTTATTTAGTGTATTTGCTAGGCTACTTCTCTGCAATGGTTTCCACCATTGTTTATGCTACTGTCAAAGACAAGATCGATTCGCTCGCCTATGCTGTTATTATCGCCATCGCAGTTTTGGTTAATATTGGTGTATGGCTCATTGAACAGTTGGTGTATATTCCCTTTGAGATTCTGTCCGTGTCTTACATCATTAGCGAAAGTTTCCTTTTAGGTTTACACATATTGAAGGCTGAAGCTGATAAACTAAAGCTATCGCTCCTTACACATTCAAACGCTTCGCTGCAAGAAGCCATCATTGTGCAGCCGCCGGAACCGGCCCCCCTTCAGCCGAATCTTGAACAACTCGAACAGGAAAAACTCGACAACTTTATTGCCGGACTTAGTCAGCTAACACCCAAAGAAAAAGAACTCTTTGATTGTTATGTATCTGGTCTCACTACCGATGTAATCCTGGAACAACTCAAAATAAAAGAAAACACATTGAAGTTCCATAGTAAAAACCTTTATAGCAAGTTGGGCGTAAAATCCAGAAAGCAGCTCACGGAGCTTCACAATCGCATAGAAAAGACATCACATGTATCTCAGTAACAATTTCAAAAACCAATAAAAAAGAGAGAAGCCAAAAACTTCTCTCTTTTTCCTTTTTCTTAACATTGTCTAGAGCTTTTTTAAATCACACCCATCAGTTCCAAACCGATCTTCACAAACAGCAGCACCAGCACCACAAACATGATCTTACGCACATTGCCGCTGCCCCCCTTAATGGCATAGCGGGCACCGCAGTAATTGCCTAGCATGCAACAGGCAATAGCCGGAATGGCCACCGCAAACCAGATCTTACCGTTGATCAAGTAAATAATGGTAGACATCACGTTGGAAGCCAGATTCGAAATTTTAGCACAGCCGGAGGAGGTCAGCAGGTCCAGTCCGAACACGCCGGTAAAGATCAGAATGAAAAACGTACCGGTACCAGGGCCGATCAGACCGTCATACAAGCCAATGATCAGACCACTGCCAAGCGCCAGCACCGTCTCCTTAGTCGCCGGCAACTGCTTACGCTTGGTCTCACTCTGTCCAAACTCCTTGCGGCGGATCATAAACACCGCCACCAGCGGCAACGCTACCAGTACCACGATTCTTAGAATTTGTTCCGGAATCAGCAACGCCAAATTGGTGCCAATGAAAGATCCGATCAGGGATCCAATAGCCGCTAAAGCGGCAATTTTGACCACGACTCTTCCACTTTTAAAATATTTCACCGACGAAAGTGCGGTACCCATACAAGCCACAAGCTTGTTGGTACCCAGTGCCAGATAAGTGGGCATGCCGCCCAGCAGATAGGCAGGAATGGAAATAATACCTCCACCGCCGGCCACAGAATCTACGAATCCTGCGATGAATACCAGCGGACAGGCTATGAGACAGATCCTCAGTACTTCATTCATTGGAGTAGCCTCCGTCAATTTGCAGCTTTGCTGCTAATTATTTCATCAATATACTTCACACAGTCGTCCCAGTTGCCCTGCGGGAAACCGGAGATGTCAAGGCCATGCTGATTCAACAGACAATCAGTTACCAAGAACACCGGAATGCCGATCTGGGCGGCGGCGGTATCCTCACGAGCGTCGTTGCCGATCATGATGACTTCGTCAGCGGTGAGACCCTGCTTATCCAGGATTTCCTGGTAGTAGGCGGGGTTGGGCTTACAATAGTGGCTATTCTCGTAAGTGGTGATCAGTTCGAAGTCGTTTCGATCTAGACCGGCCCATTTTACACGGTTGTACTGGGCTGCAGCAGGGAACAACGGATTAGTGGCGATGATCAGGCGCAGGCCCTTTGCCTTCAGGCTATCGATGATAGGACGCACCTGAGGATTGGTGGTAACAGATGCTTTGGTCACTTCAAAGCCCTTGTCATAAAACTCGTCGAAATCTTTCTGATGTTCCAAAATCTCCTCACCCACCAGGGCAGCGAAGGTTTTCCAAAAAACCTGCTCATTGGTCATGGAACCATCGTTCTGCACCATGGCACCGGTACCCTTCCACAGGGCCTTCAAAACAGGCTCGGGATCCATGCCGAAGGAGACAACCTTCTGGCCCAAACCGCCCATGTATGTTTTGATGAACAGGTCGATATCCATGGGCAGCAGGGTGCCATCCATGTCGAATAAAATTGCTTTGATCATGTGCTTCTCCTTATTAATCCAATAATCCTTCCCTTTCATATAATTCCGGTCGGCGATAGGGAAGGTAGGGGCCGCCGTCGGCTCGAAAGTCGGCTAGTCGCTGGCCGTCGATGGTACAATATAATATATCTTCTTTTTCTTCTGTAAGTTCTTTGATGATGTCGCCTTCGGGCCCGCAAACAATGGAATAGCCGCCCATATAGAGGCTGCCTTCTTTTCCATAGCGATTGATGGCTGCCAGATAACAGCTATTTTCCTGAGCCCGCTGGGGCATGTTCAGATGCCATACGCCCATATCCTGTATGCGCCAGGCCGAAGGACATACAATGAGCTCGGCGCCCTTCATCTGCAAAATGCGGGCAACCTCAGGAAAGCCTGCATCGAAGCAGATCATGATGCCGATCTTGCCGAATTTAGTGTCGTACACCGGCAGTTCTTGTCCGGGTTGAAAATACATTCTTTCCGTTTCAAACAGATGGCATTTGCTATATACGCCGAGAATCTGACCTTCATCACCAATGAATACAGCGCTGTTGAAGGGGCGAGCTTCCGGGTCGTCCTCTAAGTTGAGGGCTAACGGTGCGACGATATGGATCTTCAGTTCCTTGGCAAGCTGCTGCAAGTCGGTCACGGTGGGACCATCAATATTCTCCGCCAGTTGTGTGATCTGCGGACCGATGATATCCAGATTGTAGCCGGTGGTGTACATTTCCGGCAGACAGATCAGTTCAGCGCCGTTCTCTGCCGCTTTACGGATCATAGTTTCAGCTTTTTGTCGATTGGCTTTTGGATCACCCAGTATGCTTTCAAACTGGATCAGAGCCAGACTGATGGTAGATTTCATTTGATTTCCTTTCTTATATGCAGAATGGCTTAGCGTTTTGCAAGCTGGTACAATTCGATTTTGTGTATAGCATCCAGTTCATGTACACATATGCAGTCTCAATATATTAGCACATTTTTTGACAAAAGTCACTGGTCTCCAACAGTATTTTTATCAAAGATTCCTGCAAAAAGATATTGTTATTGCTTGCTCTATCTCAGTAAAGTGCATGTCATTCATAAGTATTTGATTTTTACATGCACTCCAGCGTTCCAATCCTACTCTGTACCCATCCCAGCCCCGTCTCTAAATACCAAAATCCATTGACATATCCACAATTTTCCTGTAAGGTAGAAGAAAAACAACGGAGTTTTCTAACCTTATGCATATACAATCCCTTAACGGCATCTGGAACCTCTACTATACACCGGAAAGCGCCGGACAGCCCGATGCCTTCGCGCCGGAGCTGCTCAATACCTGGTCTAAAATTCCCGCTCAGGTTCCCGGAAATGTGGAGATCGATTTAGAAGCCGCCGGCATAGCCCCGGATCCCTTCTATTCCGATAACCTCCACGCCTATGCGCCTTACGAATATTATCAATGGGTATACGAAACCACTTTCACTTTAGAGGAAACAGTGCTAACTGCACCGAAGCCAGATCAAAGCGCAAACTCGAATCATCGTGTCTTTCTCTGCTTCGGCGGTATCGACACGATTGCCGATATCTATCTGAACGGTATACATATAGGCCGCACTGAGAATATGTTCATCGACCACGAATTCGATGTGACCGACCACCTGCGAAACAATACTTCCAACCACCTTATCATCCACATCCATTCCACCATGAACTTTGCTCGCAGCAAAGAATACAACATGGGAATGCGTGGAACTGCCCATCGAAATGAGATCTGCTGGCTTCGCAAAGCACCTCACATGTTTGGATGGGATATCGCTCCCCGCCTGGTGTCCGCCGGTCTCTGGCGCGGCGTTCATCTGGAAAGCCGCCCCACCACTCGGCTCACAGAAACCTACTATGCCTGTTCTTCACTGCAGCACAGTCCCGATGTGACTAAAGGCGACATCATTACCCTGCAGTACGGCTGCCGCTTCATAACCGATCATGATACATTAGAAGGTTTTCAAATCAAGATCCACGGAAAATGCGGTGATCACGAATTTGAAGATATACAGCCCGCCCACTTTGTGAGCATGAACTATACCACCAAGATCGAAAATGCCAAACTTTGGTGGCCCTATGGATACGGCGAACCGAATTTGTACGATGTGGAAATGCAACTATTATACCACGGCGACATTGTCGACAGCCGCACAGAACGCATCGGTCTTAGAACTGTCCAACTGGAAAGGAACTTAGGAACAGTTCCCACCAACGCTGTCAACTCTATTCAGGAATCTGAGCCTCCCACACCGGGCTCCTCACCGCAGGATCCCAACCAGCAATTCAAATTTATCGTTAATAATGAACCCTTCTTCGCTAAGGGCACCAACTGGGTTCCGCTGGATGCACTGCACAGCCGTGATGCCCAGCGTCTAACCAAAGCCCATGCCCTTCTCGTTGACAGTGGCTGCAACATGATCCGCTGCTGGGGCGGCAATGTTTATGAAGATCATCCTTTCTACGATCTTTGTGACCAAAGCGGCATCCTGATCTGGCAGGATTTTGCCATGGGCAACACCAACTATCCGCAGACCCGTGACTTCGAAAATATCATGGAACATGAGATCGGAAGCTTTGTCCGCAAGGTTCGTAACCATCCCAGTATCGCCATCTGGTGCAGTGATAACGAGATCGATTACAAAAACCTCGGTTTCGAACTTCCCTCCCGTGACAGCAGCTATAATCGCATAGCCTACGAGATCCTGCCCCGTTTGATCCAGGCCCACGATCCTTATCGTCTGCTCATCAAATCCTCGCCGGAGATTCCCGCAGGTTTCCATATGTTCAACGTACCTGAACAGCATCTTTGGGGAGCCCGCGCCTGGTACCGCGATGATTTCTACCGAAAAAACACCGCCCACTTCATTAGTGAATTTGGCTTCCACGGTTGTCCTGCACCCTCTGGAATCAAAAAATACATTCCCCAAGAATTCCTGTGGCCGCTGGATAACGACATCTGGGCCGTCCACAGCACCGAGGATATCCGCATCGAACGTTCCAACGGACGCAACGAAATGATGCGTAACCACCTCAAAATCATGTATGGTCAGGTTCCTGCGGATCTGGAAACTTTCGCCAAACTCTCCCAACTCTATCAGGCTGAAGCCCTGAAAACCATGATAGAAAACTGCCGCAGCCGCAGCGACTTTCACGGTCTCCTCTGGTGGAACATGCTGGATTGCTGGCCCCAGATCTCCGATGCTGTGGTTGACTACTATTTTAATCGCAAAGTCGCCTACTTCTACATGCGCCGCTGCCAGCAGCCCCTGCTGGCCTTTGTAGGCGAATTAAAACACTGGAGCCATCCCGTCTACATCTCGAATCATAGCCGAAAGGCCACCCTCGTGAAACTTTCCGTCACCGACGGTGACACCGGTGAAACCCTGCTAGCGGGTACCTACGAGATTCCGGCGGCTCAGACTCTGACCGTTGGCGATATCAAGTCCATGGTCAGCGAACAGCGACTGCTGCTGATCCATTACGAATGCGAGGGACGCACCTACGGTAACCACTTCATCACCGGCACCCCCGCCTATAACCCTGCCGACATGCTGCGCTGGTTTGACGCCATCCGCCGCCTGCCCGAACCCTTCGATTTTGAACTGTGAGGTAATCCATGCTATACAAACAACTTTTAGATGTCTACGAACTTCTCGACACCGCCAGCGCCAACGGACCGGCTGTGCGAGACTATCTGCTGGCCATCGATCCCGAGGCCAAAGTAGAAACCTATCCGCTCTACGGAAATGCCGGCGGTGTACCTGGCAAGACTGACATGGTACGCATCTGGATCCCCGGCTCAGCCGGAAAAATGAGCGGCGGCTCAGCCCCGACCATAGGCCTTTTAGGCCGACTGGGCGGCATTGGAGCCCGCCCTGAACAGCTCGGCTTTGTGTCCGACGGTGACGGAGCCCTCTGCGCTTTGGCCTTAGCGGCCAAGCTGCTGGATATGAAAAACAAAGGCGATCGCCTGGAGGGAGATGTTTTCATTTCCACCCATGTGTGCCCCAACTCGCCCACCATGCCCCACAAACCTGTGCCCTTCATGGGCTCTCACATCACCATGCAGCAGTCGAATGTGGAGGAAGTAACTCCCGAACTGGATGCCATCTTGTCGGTGGATACCACCAAGGGCAACCGGGTGATCAATCACCGCGGCTTTGCCATTTCCAACACCGTAATGCAGGGCTACATTTTGCCCGTGGCAGATGATCTACTGAATATTATGGAGATCACCACCGGTGAACTGCCCTATGTCTTTCCTCTGGCGACTCAGGACATCACCCCCTACGGCAACGGAGTGAGCCATTTGAATAGTATTCTGCAGCCCAGCTGTGCCACCCATGCTCCCGTGGTGGGTGTAGCCATCACCGCCCAGACTGCGGTGCCCGGTTGCGCCACCAACGCCAGCCATTTGAATGACATCGAAAACGCCGCCCGCTTCATGCTGCAGGTGGCCATCGACTTTGGCCGCGGAAACTGTCGCTTTTATAATGAAGATGAATGGCAGCTGCTGCAGGCTCGTTATGGAAGTTTAAATCATTTACAAGGCTTCGGCAATCTGCCCCCGGCAACTGAAGAAGGCTAATTTTAGTTTTACATACAGATAAGGAGATTTTACATTGCTTACCCTACTTGCTAAATTTTTCATTAAAGATCATAAAAACTACAAGGCCCCTAAGGTGCGTCAAGCCTATGGCATGCTCTGCGGACTCCTGGGCATCCTGCTGAACCTTGTGCTCTTCGCCGGTAAATATCTGGCAGGTGCTCTCACCGGTTCCATCGCCATCACTGCCGATGCCTTCAACAACCTGTCCGATGCCGGCTCTTCCTTGATCACCCTCATTGGATTCAAAATGGCTGGTCAAAAGCCCGACCTGGATCACCCCTTCGGCCACGGCCGTATCGAATACATCAGCGGCCTCATCGTAGCCGCCCTGATCATGCTCATGGGTGTGGAACTGGCCCAGACCTCTTTCGACAAGATCCTGAATCCTGAGGCCACCGGTCTCACTCTAATCAGTGCCATCATCCTGTTAGCGTCCATTGCCATCAAAGGCTATATGGCTTTGTACAACAACCGTACTGCTAGCAAGATCGATTCCGCCGCCATGAAGGCCACCGGCACCGACTGTTTAAGCGACATGGCCTCCACCACCGTGGTTTTGATCTGCTCTCTGGTGGGTCACTACACCGGCCTTGCCCTAGATGGCTACTGCGGTCTGGCTGTATCCGCCCTCATCCTCTTTGCCGGTTACAACGCCGCCAAAGACACCCTTGGACCTCTGCTGGGTCAGGCCCCTGAGCCCGAATTCATTCAAAAGATCCAGTCCATCGTCATGGATTCTTCCATCGTTACCGGCATCCACGACCTGATCATCCACGATTACGGCCCCGGCCGTCAGATGATCTCCCTCCACGCCGAAGTTCCCATGAACATCGATATTCTAATGGCTCACGATACCATCGATAATTTGGAGCGTGAGTTAAAAGAACAACTGGGCTGCGACGCAGTAATCCATCTGGATCCGCTGGCTGTGGATGATGCCATCACCTCCAAGCTTAAAGCAAAGGTCATGATCTTCGCCGAGGAGATCGCCCCCGAGATTGGTATCCACGATTTTCGCGTGGTCACTGGTGAGACTCACACCAACATCATCTTCGATGCAGTGGTTCCCTTTTCTTTGGAAGCCGATGATGTCAAAAATCGTCTGACTGCCAAGATCGAAGCCATGCAGCCGGAAACCGATGCCACCGACCGCTACTACGCCGTCATCAGCATCGACCGCCCCTACCATTAAACGCGATTCCGCTCCGAAGTCCGGAGCGGTTTTCTTTTGTCAAAACACTTGACTTCCCTGCTTCGCTGTGCAAAGTTGGTCGCACAGCGACAAAAGTATTTTCGCCCCTTGCTTTTCCCTTGTATATCTGGTACAATAATTGGAAATCATAACGTAGATATTTGGTCATCATGACCAAGATTTTCCTGCGCTCTGCGTCGTCATTTTCCCGCGCAAGCGCGACAATCAGGAGGCACATTATGCTAGAAAAGATCGACTTATCGAAGAAATTGGACAAAAAAGAATACAAAGCTCTCATGGAAGAGCTGGATGCCAAGCTGGGACGTCTGCAGCGCATCTGTAAGGAGAAAAAGATTCCCGTAGCCATCGTATTTGAAGGCTTGGGCGCCGCCGGCAAAGGCACCATGATCAACCGCCTCATCGAACCCCTGGATCCCCGCGGCTTTAAAGTATATACCACCCAGCAGGAGACTCCTGAAGAAAAATACTATCCTTTCCTGTGGCGTTTTTGGAATACCCTGCCCGGCAAAGGCCGTATTTCCATTTTGGACCGCAGCTGGTACCGCATTCTGCTGAATGACCGTTTCGACGGCAAGACCGGCAAAAAGAGTCTGGCCACTGCCTTCGACGAGATCAACTCCTTCGAAGAAGTACTCACCGACGACAACATGATCCTCATCAAATTCTTCCTGGTGATCTCCCAAAAGGAACAGAAAAAACGCTTCAAGAAGTTGGAAGACTCCAAAGAGACTGCTTGGCGCGTAACCGCCGACGACTGGAAGCGCAACGAACAATACGACGAATATTTCCAGTTGGCTGAAGAGGCTCTGGAAAAGACCGACCGCGATAATGCTCCCTGGACCATCATCGAAGCCGAGGATAAGGAATATGCCTCCGCCAAGATTGCTTCCACTGTTGTAAAACGTCTAGAAGATGCCATTGCCGCTGCCGATGCCCGTGCGGCCCGTCCTAAGGTGAGCGCTGAGGAAAGCGCACAGATCCATCCTGACACCTTCCGCGCCTCCGCTCTGGCCGGTGTGGATCTGACCAAGACCTTGACCAAGCCTGAATACCAGAAACGCCTGAAAGAGCTGCAAAAGAAACTGACCAAGCTGCACAGCGAGCTATACCGCCAGCGTATCCCCGTGATCCTGGCCTTTGAAGGTTGGGATGCCGGCGGCAAGGGCGGCGCCATTAAGCGTCTGACCCAGGCCATGGACCCCCGCGGCTATGCAGTAACTCCCATCTCGGCCCCCAACGATATCGAAAAATCTATGCACCACATGTGGCGCTTCTGGACGGCTGTTCCCAAGGCTGGTCATGTGGGCATCTTCGACCGTTCCTGGTATGGCCGCGTAATGGTAGAACGTTTGGAAGGCTTCTGCTCCGAAAACGAATGGCGCAGAGCTTATAAAGAAATCAATAATATGGAAGCCAGCTGGGCCAACAGCGGCGCCATCGTGCTGAAGTTCTGGATGCACATTGACAAAGACGAGCAGGAACGCCGCTTTACCGAGCGTCAGAACACACCCGACAAACAGTGGAAGATCACCGATGAAGACTGGCGCAACCGCGCTAAATGGGATCAGTACGAAGTAGCCGTGGACGAGATGCTGGTACGCACCTCCACCACCTACGCTCCCTGGATCATCGTTGAAGCCAACAGCAAGTATTACGCCCGCATCAAGGTTTTAGAGACCGTTGTTGATGCAATTGAGCAACGTTTGAAACAATAACTTTTTGCCGCCCCGCGGCACATCCCCGCATGCCCTTGCATAGCGGACACATATGGAGAATCATTATGGCTTATATTTTATCCCTCGACTCCGGCACCACCAGCGTGCGCGCCCTGCTGTTCGATGAGCAGGGACGCACCGTGGGCATGTGTCAGGAGGAAATTCATCAGTTTTATCCCCACGCTGGCTGGGTGGAGGAAGATCCCATCGAAATTTGGGAGAATCAGATTTCCGTTTGCCGCCGTCTGTTGGAGCAGCTGTCGCTGCAAGCATCCGATGTTGCCTGCCTTGGAATTACGAATCAGCGCGAGACTTTGATTGCTTGGGACCGCCGCAGCGGCGAGCCTATTTACCCTGCGATCGTATGGCAGTGCCGCCGTACCGAAGAGACCTGCGAGCAGCTGAAGGCCCGCGGTTTGTATGAATGGTTCCAAAAGAAGACCGGTCTGCTGCCGGATGCATACTTCTCTGCTACCAAGATCCAGTGGCTACTGCAGAATGTGCCCGGCGCCCGTGAAATGGCGGCCTCCGGCGATCTGCTGTTTGGCACCATCGATACTTGGCTGATCTACAAAGCTACTTGTGGCCGTGTGTATGCCACCGACTATTCCAATGCTTCCCGTACCATGTTGTTCAATATACATACTCTGGATTGGGATGAAGAACTTTTAGACTTTTTCGGTTTGACCCGCGCCAACCTGCCCCGTGTGCAGGAAAGCGGTTCCGATTTTGGTATGCTGGATGCCTCCTATTTGGGCGGCGAGATCCCGATCCGCGCGGTGCTAGGTGACCAGCAATCGGCGTTGTTCGGCCAGCTATGTTTTGAAAAAAGTGAAGCCAAGTGTACCTATGGTACCGGTGCTTTTATTCTTTCTAACATCGGTTCGGATCCTTTGTTCTCCGGCAATGGTCTGCTGACCACTGTGGCCTGGGGCTTGAATGGTCAGGTACGCTATGCCTTTGAGGGCAGCATCTTTATGGCCGGTGCAGCGATCCAGTGGCTGCGCGATAACCTTGGTGTGATTGAAAAAGCTTCCGACTCTCAGGCTTTGGCTGAGTCGGTACCCAGTTCCGATGGTGTGTATTTTGTATCCACCTTCCAAGGTTTGGGTGCTCCCTGGTGGGAGAATGGCCGCCGTGCCAGCATCCATGGCATGACTCGCAAAACCACCGCTGCCCACATTGTGCGTGCGGCTTTGGAGAGCGTGGCCTATCGTGTAACCGATGTTGTGGGCGCCATGGAACGCGAGATGGGCCTACCTTGCAAATCGCTGCGTGTGGATGGCGGCATGAGTGCCAACGATTTCCTCATGCAGTTCCAGAGCGACATTCTGCAGATCCCTGTGAGCAAGACCGCCAATCCTGAGGTAACTGCCCTGGGCACTGCTTTCATGGCCGGTTTGGTTATGGGTATCTGGCCCGACCAGCAGGCACTTCAGGCTATGGTAACAGAAAGCCGCCGCCTATATCCGCAGATGAAGCCGGAAGACGCCTCTGCTTTGTATCAGGGCTGGCTGGAGACCATTGGTCAGGCTTAAAGTCATTTCATAAATCAAAAAAGCAACTGACGAGTTGAATTGTCAGTTGCTTTTTTAGTTTTAACCACATAATTGGCTGCGTTCAGTTGCAATCATAATTTCTCCGGACTTTGACTGAACCTGTTCAGTTACAAAAAGCGTTTTTTTAGTTTTAACTGAAAATATTCAGTTATTCAACTCCCAACTACCTCTTACTAACTGAATCTTTCAGTTAATCTCCCCCCCTTTGAAACCAAAAAACTGAATAAATTCAGTTATTCACTTTTCCAAAAAGAGACTTAACAGAACGATTCAGTTATTTTTCAAAATTTTCATTTCGTAACTGAACCACTTTTCTCTTACACCGGTACTGCCACTCTTTGATTTCCGCTTGAAAAATCGCAGCACCTTTATCTGTTTATACTCTTCCTGCCTCTTTGGCCATGGCCAGCAGCAGGCTCTTGTCATCTTCTTCAGCATCTTCCGAGATTTCCCAGCTCATCACGCCGCCCAATTCTTCCATGGCAAAGCGAGTTTTTGCCTGCAAAGTGGGAATACCATTATAATGAGCCTCGATATCACCCATCATCTTTACGTCGTGCTGATCCGCATCGGGATGGGCCGCCAAGATCTTCCAATAAGCACCACCGGGACGACCATAGAAGGGAACACCCAGCACCAGCTTATCTGCCGGCACCTTACGTTCATCACGCCACATCCGACCACTGCGCAGGGCAAAATCATAAGAGCTATGCAGAGCACCATTGCCGCCATCATAGACCATCAGGTTGATCCAATCAAACAGTTCCAAAGCTCGATCGGTAAAACCATATACAATATCTTTCACCGAATTACCCAAATGATCATTTCCATTATCTAAAGCGCTCACACCGGCAAACACGGCAGCGGTTAACAGTTTTCCTCTTTCCTTCATGGCAGCTGACAGCAGTTCCAACAGTTTTTCATTGGCAGCAGCGGTATGAATACGAGGATATTCCCAGTCCATGTCTGCCCCGTCAAAGTCGAACTCATCTACTACCGCTGTAATAGCCTTAGCCAGACGTTCGATCTTTTCAGGTGTTTCAGTAGCTTTTTCAAAAGTGGCTTCCAACGGCACATCCTGCCAGGACCAGCCGCCCACTGAGATCACGATGGTCACACCATGCTCATGGGCCTCTTTTACTACCTGATGCACAAAATCAGGATTGGCAAAGGGACGGATATCGCCATCCTCAGCAGGTACCGCAAAGGCATAGTTGATGAAATCTAAACAGTTGTAACGCAGCTTCTTAATGCCGCCCTCATTCCAGCCGGCGATGTAGGTTCCGATTTTAAATTGATTCATTTTGTTTCCTCCACATAAGTGATGACTTGATTTTTAATATCCTTCATTCCTTTGATCGTGGGGTGTCCGCTGGTCTTATTGATCCTTCTGAAGCAGATCGGCTGAATCTTGTAATGGTCACAGGCTTCCAGCATTCCTTTTCGAATCTTGCGGTTCAGACCGGTGTTCACCATCCAATAGATGTTGGCTTGCGGCGCTGCCGTTTGCAGACGGTGCATGAGGAAGCTGACAGCTGGAAGGACTTTGTGCAGGTCTGCTTTAGTCCAGCTGCCATACTGCAGCTTGCCTTTTTCGACGCCGGCCCAGCTGTCGTTGGTGCCGCCGAAAACGAGAATGGTGTCCACCTGATTTTCCAGGAAAAAGTCCTGTTCAATCAGGCAGTTCAGGCGATAAATAAAGGATGAGGACCGGGAACAGTCCACGTCGTTGTAGCCGGTGTAGCAGATGGTGGAACCGGACCAGCTGTTGTTCAGCAGGATGCGGCAGTCGGTTTCGGCCTGCAGCTGATGCCACCAGGTTTCCTCCACGTGACGGACATCGGTGTTACCGGGTTCATTTGTATAATAGGGCGCATAGCCTTCCGGGATATATCCTTTGAAGGTGGAATAGCTGTCGCCAATGATGAGTGTATTTCCGAATTGCATAGGGCAAACTCCTTTTTCTGTAGTTCTATCTTCATTGTATCATTAAAGCCGGGCGCGTGCAACCGCCGCGGGCGGATTCGGCAGTCTTTTCCATCATCTATTGCAGATTACACATTTCGGTGTTATACTTAACTCAAATTACGTATTATGAGGTGACTTTCATGACATGGCTTTTTATGGCAGTTCTGTCTGCTCTGTTTGCGGGTTTGACTTCAATTTTGGCCAAGTGCGGTATTCGCAAAACCGATTCTGACGTGGCCACCGCCCTGCGTACCATTGTGGTTCTTCTATTTTCCTGGATCATGGTGTTTGTGGTAGGGTCGCTTCCTACAATTACCTCCATCAGTACCAAATCGCTGATTTTTCTGATTCTTTCCGGTTTTGCCACCGGCGCTTCCTGGATCTGCTATTTTAAGGCCTTAGCCATGGGCGATGTAAATAAGGTGGTACCCATCGATAAATCCAGCACCATTTTGACAGTGCTGCTGGCCATCATTTGTTTTGGCGAAACCGATAATCTGCCCGTTAAACTTTCCGGCACAGTGCTTCTGGCGGTTGGTATCTTCCTCATGATTGAAAAGAAAAAGGCCTCTGCCCATGAAGAAAAACGCTCTTGGATGATCTACGCTGTATTAGCCGCGGTATTCGCTGCTCTGACTTCCATTTTGGCGAAGATGGGTATTTCCGGCGTGGAGTCCAACTTAGGAACTGCCATCCGCACCTGTGTGGTACTGATTATGGCATGGGTCGTGGTTTTCAGCCAAGGCAAACAAAAACAGCTCGCCTCTCTGGATAAGAAGGAGCTGCTGTTCATCGCTCTTTCCGGTGTGGCCACCGGTGCCTCCTGGCTCTGCTATTACTATGCCATTCAAAAAGGTATTGTCAGCGTAGTGGTACCCATCGACAAACTGAGCATCATCGTTTCCGTAGTCTTTTCCTACTTTGTTTTTAAAGAACGGTTGTCCAAAAAGGCACTTCTTGGTCTGCTGCTGATGGTGGTTGGCACGCTGATCATGGCGATTGGTTGATTATGAACCGACACCACAATCTTCCACATACAAAAAGCTCCCCAAACCCGGGGAGCTTTTCCTATTCTCTCTTACTTCTTCAACAACTTCGAATATCCCTTGCCATACTGCATACAGCGGCTTACCCGGCTCAGCGTCGCCGAGGAAATGCCGGTTTCCGCAATCACCTGATTATAAGTCTTACCCTCAAGCAGCAGCTTCGCCGCCTCCACACGCTCCGCCATCTTTTCGATTTCTTTGGCCGTGCACAAATCATCAAACAAGGCATAACAATCTTCCATTGACTCCAAACTCAAAATCAACTTATATAGCTCTTCAATCTTTTTATCCATAGTCTCTACTCCTTTCCTCAACCTGCCACTACATCTTCATCCTTTATCTAATTTACCCTCAAAACATATTCTGCGCACCGCGCAAAAAAGCTTTTGTTTTTTCGCTCTGAGGATTCTCAAACACAGCGGCCGGTGTGCCCATTTCTTCAATCACACCATCGGCCATGTAAATTACCTTATCAGCCACATTGCGAGCAAAGTCCATTTCATGGGTTACCACGATCATAGTAGTATCTCGATCCTTCAGTCCGCGAATTACCCGCAGCACCTCACCGGTGAGTTCCGGATCCAGAGCACTGGTGGGTTCGTCAAAGCAAAGTACCTCCGGCTGCAAAGCCAATGCACGAGCAATGGCTACACGCTGTTTTTGTCCACCGGAAAGCTGATACGGATAGTTTTCCATCTTTTCAGCAAGGCCCACCTGATCCAGCAGCTTGCGGCCCAAAGCATCGATTTCGGCGGCAGTGCCTTTCTTCAGCAGCTTCGGTGCCAACGTTACGTTATCCAGCGCATTGTACTGGGGGAACAGATTAAAATCCTGAAATACCAAGCCAAAGTGCAGGCGATTTTGACGGATCGCTTCGTCATTTAAAGTGGTCTTATCGGTTCCATCAAAGAGGACCTTATCGCGTACCGTAATCGTACCCTCATCGGGCATTTCCAAAAAATTCAGGCAGCGCAGCAGGGTTGTTTTACCACTGCCGGAGGAACCAATGATGGCTAGTACCTCGCCCTGATTCAGGGAAAAACTGATTCCTTTCAGCACCTCTGTTTTTCCAAAACTCTTCTTTATGTTATTCGCTTCTAATAGCACCATAATTTTCACCTTTTAACTTCTGAAATAACTGAGCTTCTTTTCCACCTTGCCCAGGACGATGGTCAAAATACCTACAAAGATCAAATAGAACACGCCTGTATAGAACAGCGGCCAAACAAGGGCCTTAGTGGCCGCCAATTCCTTGGCCTGTTTAATGATCTCACAAACAATAATACAGTTCGCCAAGGCTGTGTCCTTGATCAAGGTGATGATCTCATTGGACATGGGCGGAACGATTCGCTGAATTACCTGTTTCAAAATAATATTGCGAAAGATCTGTTTTTTAGTCAGACCCAGCACATAGCCGGCCTCGTACTGCCCCTTTGAAATACTTTCAATACCGCCACGATAAATCTCGGAAAAATAACATGCATAGTTAATCGAAAAGGCCAACAGCACCGCAATGATGCGGCCTGCGTCGTTGATTCCATAGTTAACAAAGAAAAACCGGTCCATCTGGCTGAAGATCGGGGCGTCGAACAAAAGGCCCGGCACATAGAAAATAATGAAAATCTGCAACATCAACGGCACGCCGCGCACGATCCATACAACGATCTTCGATGCTGCTCTAACCGGCTTAAATCGGCTCATGGAACAAAAGGCAATGGGCAGACCCAAGGGTGCGCCCACCAGCAGGGTCACTGCAAAAATTAACAAAGATATTTTAAAACCGTCAAACAAAAAGGCTGTTACTTCTAAAAAAGACATATTATTCTCTCCAAAAAACCAAAATCATACTACCCTTTTTTCAGGGCTAAGGTCGGACACGGCATAAGCCGCCTCCGACCTGAATGTTTTCTTTTTATTTACTTAAAACCATGTTTCTCTTATTTCTGATCGGAGAAATCGGTGATAGCGGTGTTAGCCACTTCGTATTTCTCAGCCAGCTCAGCGATGGTGCCATCTTTGCCCAGCTTATCAAACTGTTCGTTAACCTTAGCAGTCAGGTCGCTGCCTTTCTTGAAGCCTACAGCATAGTATTCAACGTCGCTGGAAAGTCCATCTACGATCACGATGTCAGCGTAGTCGCCCTGGCCTGCATAGCTCTTAGCCAGCTGTGCATCCAATACTGCGAAATCAGCGGTACCGGCATTTACCTCGAACAAGCAATCGGTCTGTTTGGGATAACCCTTAACGGTTACGCCTTCCAGAGTTTCAGCATAGCTTTCACCGGCAGAGCCGCTCTCAGCAGCTGCGGTCAAGCCATCCAGATCAGCTGCAGTAGCGATGCCTGCATCAGCCTTGGCAATGATCACCTGACGATTCTCCATGTAGTTAAAGGAGAAGTCAACTTTTTCGGAACGAAGGATACCGTCGCTGTCAGCGGTGTTGCAGGTAAAGCCGTTCCATACACAATCGATGGTTCCGGAATCCAGATCGGTGTATTTGCTATCCCAATCGATTTCCTGGAAGACTACCTTGTAACCAAGGCCTTCAAATACGGCTTCTGCAAGTTCGGTATCGTAACCGATCAGTTCGCCATCTTCATCAAGATAGTTCATAGGAGCATAAATTGTGTAACCAACAACAACTGTCTTTTCTTCTTCCTTACCACAGCCAACCATACAGGTCATAATCATCAGCGCTGCCATTACAATTGCCATAAGTTTTTTCATGTTTCAAATCCCTTTCTGTTTGTCCGGTGTCTCCGGTTGTTTTGTTTGATGGTTGTATTATACTTCATCGCGCTAAAGTTGTAAAGTACTTTTTTTAAATTTTTTAAACTTTTTTTCGCCGGAGGCGAAAGGGTGATGTTTTCCCTTATTCTATCACCATCGTCCGGATGGGCAACAAAAAAAGCCTTCTATTCGAAGGCTCTTGTGTTGGACTCTGTTTTCACTTTTGGAGTCTGTTGTTTCCGCTCTGCGGCTTTTGATATCTTTTACTCTGGCCATACCGGTGCCGTTATCGCCAGGGCACCGTCCTGTTGACGGATCCTCAGGAAATAGTATCGATTCTGCACAGCGACATCGAAGGAGATGTCTGCGCTGTGACCGGTTATCGGAACCGTCATCAGCACCTTTCCCTGCTCGCCCAGCACTTCAATGCATTTGAACTCGGCATCGGTCTCTTGGTTGGTCAGCTTGACTTCAAAGCGGTACTGCTCCGCTTTGGGAATGATCGATCCCATCATGTAACCATTAGTCTGATAAGCCAGTCGTAGGTTTTTGGCACAGGTATAATAGGTTCTGTGGTTACGGTAGGCGTCGTAAAAATCAGCCTTGGTCAGCTGTTTGACAACCACTCCGGTTCGGACATCGTTATAGGTTCCCCAGTCTGCGCTGTGATTATCCTGGTTGCCCACCGACGAAATATGCCAGCCCAGATCCAGCGCATGAATATAGTAGGAAAGACCCTCCATTTCCAAATCCTCAAAGCTCTTGAGCTCCATGGTGTACATGACCGGATCCAGCTCTGCATCGTAGGGTTCAAACATATCCAGATGTCGATCGCCACAGGACCAGGGATGGTTCCACTGATTGATCGCTCTGGGATATTCTTTGAGCCGTTCATAATACTGCTTCGTATCATTGTAGCGCAGTTCGTAGGGATTCAAAAAGTAATCGGCACCATACATATTCATGTGTCCAAACTGGTTGTACCATGTGGTTTCGGAGCCCATGAGAGCCAGGAATTTTCCGTTTTCTGTTTTTTCCTCGGCAAAGCGTTTGATGTCACGCCACTTTCGGCTAGCATTGGCATCAAAGGTATCATCGAACAGATTGCTGTGTTCTGTGATGCCTAAAAAGTCTAGCTTCGCCACATAACGAGCATAATCGTAGGCAAAATTGGGTGTATGCGCTCCATCTGAGAAGCCGGTATGGCAATGTACGTTGCCCAAATAGGCCTTGTATTCCTTCAGTTCGTTTCGATTTCCGGCGACCGCCCCCTCCGGCAGTTCATCGGCATGGTCAATGATGCCTCGTTTCAGCTCCGGTTTCGGCATGATCTGCAGCCACAGGATTCCCAGCTTCTGCGGTGCATCCATGCCTGTGATGCAAAAATACAGGTCGCGATTTCCATACTCGCCGTCGGTCAGATTGCAGGCAAACTGCACCCAGGGAGTAAACTGCAGGTGCATATCCATTTGGCCGATAATTTTGCCATCTTTGCCATCTAAGCGAATCTCAGCCTGTATATGAAGGGTTGCATCCTCTTCCGACAGATAAAATAGGCCTTTCAGTTGCTGGCCTTCTAATCGATTTAACTGTACGTTCTTAAAAACAGCGTAACAGCCTGCATGATCTGCCAACAGCATTTGATCTATCCAGCCCGGTTCCAGTTCATCGGTTTCCTGCTGTTCGAAACCGCAAACCTCATCGCATTCAACGGCACGCATACGCGCTTTGGTCAGTTCCTGTCTACCTGAGTCCACATTTTCAGCCGGGCAGCCCACCGCTTCCACGCGTACTAAAGAAACCGCCTCTCCCTCCGAGCAATAGGTCATGGTAATGCGAATATAACGCGCTCTTACGTGAGCCTCGTAGTTCTCACCGCCAGGAATCGGCAGCTCATTGTCGGTCTTTTCATAGAGTTCCTGCCAGTTGATCCGATCGGCACTGTACTCAATGGCATAGCGATAGAACTTGTCACCATCGCTCTTTGTTTCCACTGTAATAGTTTCAATATCGTATAACCCCTCGCAGTCCAGCATCCACCACTGATAATATGGCTCTGCTTCCCAATATGTTTCCGTATTTCCATCTAATGCTTTATTTGCCTCATGCCCCGCCAAACAGCTCTGGGCATAAGCACGGCCGTTGATTCGCTTTGCTTCCATTATTTATTCGCTTCCTCTTTACATATAAAATAGCAATAATCTAAAATCACATTTCCCTGCTCATCCGGCGTGGTGTATCTTGGACACAAACAGTTTTCGAAGGACCATTCGGTCCCTTTTGCATCTTTCCATATTTGCAGACCTTCTGCTTCCAGTTTACCTCGACAGGCCGAAGTGTCGTGCACCTCATCCTCCTTGCCGTAGATCCAACAGGTTCCCAAGCTCAGTCCTTCAAAATCGATACTCACAAACCCTTCCGGCACAGGTGTCCCCTCAGGCATCAGCATACCGATATAATAAGCAAAAGGTTCGTCAGCTGCTCGCCGTTCCACACCAATGTAACCGCCGCCATTTTCCCAGACCGCCAGAATCTTCTCCGGACCTCCCATGGTCTGCTCCAGCAAATCGAACCAACCGTTCTCCCACCATTCATCCCAATGACCAAAGTTGTCGTATTTCTTACCGATGAAACGAAGGGTTGGGATTTCTTCTTTAAAAACTTTGATGATCTTGGGCATAAGGTTAGCCTCCTTTATGTTTGTGTCAGGATGTGCGCAGAGCGCAAAGAGGACGAAAGAGTCAAATCGACCACGCAATGAGGGTTCGTTAGTCTTGTAGTAGATATACTTTTTCTTTATCAAAATAGATGGAATCCGTATGATTATAGATTCGGTTAATTTCGTCAAAACGTGATACGAATATCTGGGTACCACTTTCTTCAATCGCTTCAAACATTGCTGCAGATTGCTTCTTCATATTCCGACCAGCATTTTGTAAGCTTTTGCCACTATCAATCAGCCACTCATCAACTTGTCCATCTTTCAAAAAAGGAATACTTCCGATAAATGTACCAATTGCTTCGACAACGCTACCACTACCTTCCACTACATTTGCTTCAATCGAAGAATTTGCCAAAGATGTTATGTACTGCGCAGACACTTCATATGCCGCTTGATACTCACTCGAATGTTGTACAATGTTATCTCTCACCTGCAGAATATATTCCTCCTGAAAATTTCCAAGAAGCATCACTTCAAGAAAAGAAGCTAACGAATAGATGTATAATGAAAGTCGATAATACTTAAATTTCTTTTCTAGAGATTTTTCAGCAGAATCAACTCCTTGACTTACAACTAATAATTGCGTAGCGCTATTTTCTTCACTTATCTGTTTTTGATAAAAAAGTATATTTTTTTCCGCAGTTCTTTTAATATCCAAAGCCAACTTATGATGACTGGAAACATATTGTTCATTATCCCAATTATACTTGTATTCATTAATTAGATCAACCAAAGTTTTCAAATCACCTTCAATTTCCGCTTGTTTATCCTGCTCTAAGAAATTAAGGATTTGTTTTTCCATTTCTACAATTTCATCTAACTTTTTTTCAATAGAATACAAAGCCGCTGCCATCATCATAGTGGTTGGATCGATAGGCATCACTGTATTAGTTATTTCAGATACAGAGTCAACCTTTGAAAGTTTTGCAAATTTCGATGTTCCATCTGAGCGTTTAAAAGCTCCCCAGAAATTACCATCTTTCGCCTGTTTAAGCATGTCTCCTGCAGACTTATTCGCTAGCTGATACAGCCCACTAGTATTCACACTTGTTGTTTCCGTAATAGTTCTAAAAGTAGGAAGGGCAGAGGATACTGCCCCACCCAAGAGTGCCAATTTATCAAACGGAATACTGATAGAGTTTTCCTTGGTAAAATCAACACGGGTTTCCATAAGTATTGCATTTGAAATAGAAAGAATATCGTCGGATTTCAATTGTTCGGAGCTACTTTTAGTTGATAATTCCGTTTTTGGTTCTTTACTCTTTTTGAATAAATCAAATAACCCCATTATTCCCTCCTGTTTTTATATGAGTATTTTCAGACATAATAAATATTAACCTTCGTTCTCCACCTCTTCATACTGCCACTTAATTACATATTCTACCCCCGATACTTTCCCCAACTGATTAATATAGTTTTCAATCAATTCCTTAGCTCTATTTTGAGCAGTTTGTAACAATGCACTATTGTTTTTAACTGCTTCTTCCATATTTTCTTGCGCGGCATTAATTGCCGCCGTTTGATCATTTGCTGTAATCTTATTACTATTAAACCAACTATCTTCCGAGAATACAAAGGAACTTTCACTCAAAGAGCTTTCATCAATACCTATGCTCAACAATTCTGCTTCTGGCATTACTATTGTCACATTTGTTCCATCAATTTCCATTTTAACCTTAGACATATCTACACCAATTTTAGCAGTTCCAGTGTATTCCACCCAAAATGTTCGATCTTTTTCAAACCAACCAGATATACCATCTCCAGCAGTTTTTTCGGATTTAGCAACATTATGATAATAGCACTCCAATGTTGCTAAATTACATATAGATCTCACCTGCGTAATATCAGGCTCCTGAATTACTTTTTCTTCTTTAGAACAACTCACTGAAAACAAAGTAATTATGACTACTAAAAAACATACAACAAATTTCTTCATGATGATCCTCCTTCTCAACGAACTTGAACTATATATGTTTCATCAATTTGCTCAATCCATGGAGTAAACAAAGCCTTCACAGATTCAATTGCATTCTCCTTCGCAAGATCGAATAACATATTTTCTTCCTTTACACGGTTTTCTAAATCAGCTAAACTAATTTTATAAGCTTCCTGAGAAACCGTTTCTGTTTCATAATCGTCATCTTCAAATATGTATTCCATAGTCCCCATATTTACTTCAATATCTTGTACTTCTACATCAGGAACTATAAAAGTTATCTTTTTATTTTCTTCATCAACCTCAATATCTATCTTTTCGAAATTAATTCCAGCAGTGACAATTCCTTCATAAGCAACATAGTACTTAACCTCTTCATCTTCATCGACGGCCTTTGCAATTGCATTATAAGTATAATCAACTGTCGATAACTCACTGATTTCAATTATATCCTGCAACGAAGCTTCTGAAATAGTTGTTACCTTATGTCCCTCTTCCTTATTTAAAGCCGAAAAAATCAAAATTCCACCTAATACAACTCCCAACAGACCAATAACAAGAACAATTAGTGTAGTGTGTGTTTTCAATTGTATTTTCTTCAAAATCTCCATTGCTTTCATATACGTACAATCTCCTTTGACTTTATATTCCATTATTTTCTTTTTCTAATTCTTCTGCTATATTTTCTTTTTTTGTTTCTTCTTTTTTAAGCCACCCTAAATATTTGAAAGAAGATAAAGTTTTTTTCCCTCTACCCTCTTTTTTTCTATATCTTTCCTCCTTCTCGTATTCTTCATAAGTCTTCATCAGTCTCGCATATTCATACTCGACATCTGCAATTTGAATACCAGCACCATAAATACATATTACCTCATTGGCATCAATAATTAAAGCATTGATGTATTCCACTCCTGGTGATGTAATTTCATGTAGAAGGGTGTATAACTTATCTTCCTTATATACTTCAGCAATTCTTCCATCTAGCCATATCATTTTAGCAGGAATATCATCAAGAAATGTTGTAAACGCTCTTCCTGCAAGATTTACACACTGAAATTTCTGTCGCTTGAAGGCCTTTAAATTGAACTTGTCTGCTATGGTATAGATAAGAGCACCACTAATATCTTTCCCCAACGCTTCCTTAAAATCTTTTGCCTTATATTCACCCAGTTCTGACTTATGGCCTTGCTGACCAATTATTGCTGCATACGCTTCCATATGTGAAAATTCATATTTTTTCCCTCCCAAGGCAGTTAACAACGTCTTCTTTGTCTCACGAAAAACCGGTCGATAAACAAATTCAACTTTTATCATACGGAAGTCTTTAATAGATGAGAGCGAAATACGTCTTCCACATATATCAAAATATTCACTCATAAATAATTCCTTCTTTCATTTATATTCCAGCGTCTTAACATTATGTGAATTATACCACCTCCATGTTTTCTTTTCAAGCACACTTGTCATTTTATCATTTTTCATCTTCATTTTTCTCTACAATCATCTTCTCCGCGGTTTCAATTATGTATTCTATTTCCTCCTTTTTCATTTTCAATTCATCTACTTTCCGCACCAGAGCTTCCGTTTTCTCTTCCCGTGAAGCTCCTAATAACCCCTTGATTTCCTTCACTGTAAAACCAAACTTTTGGTACATCTTAATTTGACCAATCCGCTTCTGTTCCTTCTCTCCGTAAAGTAAATACCCATACTTATTTCGTTCAGCAGGGGATACCAGTCCTTCCTTCTCATAGTTTTGTATTGCTCGACGCGATACTCCAAGCAAATCACAAACTTCTTTCAACGATTTCAATTCGCTCATATGTTTCCTCCTTAAACCTATGCCTGCACCCCGTGTGCAGTCAATGTGTTTTTTTAAGGTCGCAGCAACGCTGCTTCCGTAAGAGGATTTGTATTTTTCGCGTTTTCAAATATTTGCTATCTCTTTTACTCTATAGCTGCACATTATGTGCAGTCAAATCCTTTCATTTAATAACTGCTTATAACAAAACAGCAGCACAAGCCCTTAACTTGCACTGCTGTCATAACTATCATTTATTATTCACTTATATCATTGTCTCATCGATTTGCTTCCACAAATCGAATGATTCCTTCTCGTTCCTCATGTTCAATATTAAAGAACTCCAATGCCGCTTCCAAATCACATTTACTCTTTTCCATGAAAGTCAAAATTATACTTCCCTTTCCTTCTGTGCGTCCTTCGATACGTTCTTCTTCACGCATTCCTTGAATCGCTTTACACATATCAATCTCCTCCTCTTCTTCGTTAAACGTCAGTTGTGACTTAGTGACTTCGTTGATCACTCGTGCAGCACTCACACTTACTTTACGAAATCGTTGATTCTCTGACAATTGCTTCAGATGCTTCATATTTTCAGACGCCTTAATATATAGAATGACTTCGCGCATATCCGATTGAAATCTATCAAGCTCCTCTTCATCGATAGCAAATGGTTCGATCAAGTTCAATTTGTAATCTGCCGTATACCGTAATAACACTGGATCCTGCGGTGCTAACAAATCATGTAAGGTACGCGGTCCATTCCACTCCATCGCTCCCAAATAAACGATCAACGTGATCACTGGTGTTAGCCTGTCATCTTCTGTAAATTTTCGTAATGTCCACTGTTCTCCAAGCTGTCTTATGGCCCGTTCACGTTTTCTCCGTATCCCACTCAGCTGTTTTTCATACTGTCGTCCGTCGTAAATCATAGCTCTAGCTGCCATACTATAATCCACATCGGTTTGGGCCTCTATAGCCATAATTGCATATATTGACTTTCCATCCTCTTTACAGATACAGTACTTCACCATATCTCGAAACTTTTCAGTGCTTTTCAGTTGCTTTGTTTCCGTCTCAACCGATTCTTTTGACATTCCTATCCGATTTTTCTGTTTGCTTGAAAAACTGATCAAACTTTCCGATGCTTCCTTGAAATTTTCCGCTTCAAGAATCTGCGCTCCATCATAAAGCCAATAATTAAAAACATCCGCAAAAACATATGAATCGCTAAAAAACGCTTTCATCGCGCTATCTTGATACCCCACCCTTAGTCTTCCTCCTATACAATTTACCGACATATCTTATCATTATTTCGGTACGAGGCAAGCTTAGCATAGTCAGTATCCTAAGTCCAGAACATGGTATGTTAAGTTTTGTTCCAAATTTAACATATATGTTAGGTTTTTAACTCAATCCACAAAACGTTATTATTAAACAGTTTTTTCTTTTTATTGTATCACGAAATTTCCTGCACTTCAATCTTTCGAATCACAATTCAGTTTCACTTTTTCTCCTTAGTAGCTAATTTTACTCTCCCCAATACAGATACTGTCCGGCTCCATCATCCCAATTATTCCCTACTCCGGTGGTCATGATCCACAACCGATCACCTTCCACACCGTAGTCATAGCTTCCCGCATAACTCGAACTGAGCGCGCCGCTATTCGGATACATATTGCCGTCCACAATTGCGTGCCATACTCCATCCGCTTCGTCCAGATATTGCGCGTTGCGCACTTCCATAGTTCGGATCTCTCCAGCATGCTCCTTCAAATAGTTTTCAAGGAAGATCGCAATATTTCCTTTAAAGGCTGAATCCATCACTCCTGTGTCGTAGGCACACAACAGTGTATATTCATCGGTTTCCAAATCACATACCCAGAATTCCACCTGTGTAGTACCGGTGGTATCATTTTCAACACAGCGCAGATGCGCCCGATACCAGTGGTTTTCTTCCCACTCATAAGGAACCAGGCACTGAGCACCGGTACCCTCACCACCAAACTCACCGCTCTGATAAGGATCCACCGGATACGTAACCTCCGGACGAATAGTGGTTACCGTACCATTTGCATCGGTGCAGTATACATCCCAGAAGGACATGATCGCAATTTTATCGCCGTTATAAATATTTTGAAATCCGGCATAGGCACTAATTCCGTATTCCGTTTTTACCTCGGCATACTGTTGTTCCAGCGAAGAATAGTCCATCTTCCAGTTGCCGATCGCATAGTAACTCCCCAGAGGAAAATGATCGGACTTAAACTCGATGGCATATTCGGTGTATCGAGTATTAGACGGAACCGACAACCACACTGACATATAGGGTGACCGCAGATTGGTTGGATTCGTATAGGCCGCAATCTCTTCTTCACTGGGAAGGTCTGTAAGCTGCTCCCAGTTCAAATTTCGCGTAATCATGAAGGTATCGCTGTAAACTTCTACCCCATCCATAAACCAAGACACATTGTGACTCCCCTCCGATAGCTTCTGCATATTCACATAGTAAATATGAAATGATGTACTCTTTCCGCTATCCAAAGATCCAGCATTCCAGTGCCAAGGTTCACCGCCGTCAACTGTCACACAGGCCTCGGACCAGCTTAGCGTTCCTTCGCCATTATATTGCAAATGCATCACTAAACTATAGTACTCATCCTCACCCAGTTCACCCAGATCTCCCATCTTTTCACCAGAGCGAATGAAGGTTTCCTGTGAAATACTATACACATCTAAACTGCCGGTATATATAACTTCCTCAAATGTATCATCAAAGTTTTCCTGCTGTACTTCCTCTTCAACACTTTCGCCCAAAGAATCTTCCGCTTCAATTGACCATGAATCCTCTTCTTCGACTTCATTCGTCTGTTCTGCAGGTAATGAATTCTCAATTACAACTGAATCTTCTTCCAAAATTCCCTGTTCCATGATTGGCCGCACCATATGACAGCCGCATAAGATTAAACACAGAACTAAACAAATTCCAATCAGCTTTTTCATTTGCACTTTCTCCTCATCATAAATTCAAATCATATCGATTAATCGTGATTCCTGACTCTTCGCCATATAGCGAGTCCATCAGTATATCTCTCTTTCATCTTTTTAAGTGATTTCAGTATATCACGAATTCTTGCTTTTTTCACCAAAACTCAATTACTTTTTGACCAAATTATGATACACTTATGAAAACAGTTCAAAACATTGGTTTTGCGCTCTGCGCACTTAGGAGGTTCACTATGATTTGGAAACGTGATCAATATATTTCCCATTGTCAGCATCAGTTCACCGGTCGGGAGATGTTTTGTGAATTGTTTTGTCCTCTGCTGCCTTTGGAGGCGGAGTGGCGCCGGCAGGGTGCGTCGGAGAAGGAGATCTCCATGGTGGCCTTCGATTGGGATTATGTGCTGAAGACGGAGCTTGCCGTGAATACCGGTGCGATGACGGGTTTGACCGATGTGATTTTAGAGGATAATGATGAGATCACTCTGCTCATCGATAGCAAGGGACGCAAGAGTAAGCTCATTAAGCAAAGTGCAACCATTCCGCTGCCGCTGGAATTTCCGGTGGAAACCATGGATGACTGGCTGAAGATCAAGCACTGGTATGAGTTTTCGGAGGACCGCATCGACTACGACAGGCTGCGGGAGCAGAAAAAACTGCGGGATCTGGGATATTTGACACTTTTCGCCTTTCCCGGTGGGTTCGATGAATGCCGCGAACTCATGGGCGAGGAAAATCTGTGCATTGCCTATTATGAGGAGCCGGAGCTGATCGAAGATATTTTGAATACCATTGCGGATACTACCACGCAAATCATTGATCGGATCCGAGATATTGTGCCCATCGATAATTTGATCGTTCACGAGGATCTGGCCGGAAAAACAGGACCACTGATTGGACCGCGACAGGTGCGCGAATTTATTGCTCCCTATTATCAGCGGATCTGGGATGCGGCTCGCTCCGCCGGTGCGGTGCTGTTTTCTCAGGATTCCGATGGTGATATGACACCGGTGCTGGATGACTTTATTGCCTGCGGGGTACAGTGTTTTTATCCCTGCGAGCCTGTCGGCGGTATGGACATGGTGCAGCTTCGTGCAAAATATGGCAAGACCCTGTATTTTAAAGGTGGTCTCAATAAACATGCTTTACGGGAAGGTCCCGAAGCGATCCGAAAAGAGCTGGAATATAAAATGTCTGTCCCTATGTTAAAGGGCGGAACCATTTTTGCGCTGGATCATCGCATTCCCAATGGAGTGACCATCGAAAACTATCGTTATTATGTGAATTTGGGCCGTGAAATGCTGGGGCTTGGCCCTATATGCGGCGAAGGCTGGCAGAGAATGGCGTTTTGATGGCAACGGACTTTCTTTTTTTGTAACAAATAAACCCGACCTATGATTTTGATTCATAGATCGGGTTTTTCACATATCAATCTGCTTAAAGGTAAATACCGCACCTTTATCAATGGTATTGCTATTTTTTCAAACCACACATTTTATACAACTCTTCAATACATGGAGATTTATATTCAATATACTGATCAATGCTATCCGGAAATAACTGTGCAGCTGTTTCTTTACTTAAACTGTATTTCTTCACTGCTTCCGGATTACTTCTCAAAAAATCTCGAAACGATATATGACGATGTAATTCTTCGGAATCTTGAGGACACACATACAAATGATGATTTAGTAAATGAGGTTTGTCCGAATATTTGAATGCCTCTCTGTCTTTGAATCCAAGATCACCTTCATGAATGTATCCGATCGTTTTCAGCTTACAAACGACTGCATCGAATATGGAGTAATCCCAAATAATCACATCAATATCAATGCATGGTTTAGCTGATAATCCTTCCACCGCTGTACTTCCTACATGCTCAATTCCAATAATCAGATCGCCGATCGCCCCTTCGAGTTCTTTCTTTATTTCTTCAAACGCAGTTTTCCATGCCGTATCATACGGGAGAACGATAACTTTTGCTGTTTTCATAACTATATTTGCTCCATTCTTTTCAGAATACCGTAATAATTATATTTTCTCATTCCGTAAACCGCAAAAGATATCCGTCAGGATCCTGCACTAGAAATTCCTTTTGCACCATGTTGGTATCGCCATTTCGATAATAATTGATCTGCATTTCACGGAAGGGCTTGATTCCTGCCCCCAAAACTCGTTCGTATATGGCTTTTACGCTGGAAACAGTCATCTCAAAATTAATGCCTCGTCCATAAGGATATTCAAGTGCTCCGACGCTCCAGTTGCCATTCTCCTGTTCAAACATCAATTGATTTTCTTCCAGCGAGAGAAAAACGAATTGATTTTCCGGTCTCTCATATTCTATTTTAAACTGCAGGATATCAATATAAAAATGTTTTGTCCGCTCAATATCTGATACAGTCAGTTCCGGTATTAATGAGTTAAATTTCATTGGACTTCTGTTTCTCCTAACTCCGTTTTCTTATCACCAGAATTATGACACACATAGAGGTATATTCCCATTGCATCGAATACTGTCATTCAATAATTCAATTTCTATCTTTGCAATAAGAACCTATGGCTGCACAGACGAAGGCAGCTGTTCCTTCCGCATGTTTGTCAATATTGCTTTTAAAGCGATCATCCGCAACATACATCTGCCCCAGACCTGCTAAGATCTCATTGGTACACCGATAGTAGTTTTCACTGATGTGATCCTGCAGCTTTTTTACAAGATTCTGCACTTCGCACGAAGAGGCTGCTTCGCTCTTCTTCATACACAACGCAAATTCTGCAAAAATATCGTTCATGCCTTCCGCCAGATCGTTCCACTTTTCCTTAGAGTAATGCTTCGTTTTTTCTGCATGCTCCTTGTATGCATCCGTCTGACCCCATTTCGCCTTTACCTCAGACTTATAGGATTCAAATTCACTGTTATCAAACGCTCTCATGATGTATTCTCCTTTTACTGCATCGTCAATAGTCAAAATCAACCGTTCCAATCGTTCTTTTTTGAGCATGAGCAGTTTCTTTTGCTCTTCCAATGCCCTGTTTCTATTGTAATCCGGGGCTGCCAAAATCTCTCCAATGCTCTTTAAAGAGAAATCAAGTTCACGATAAAAGAGGATCTCCTGCATACGCAGAAGAGAGGTTTCATCGTAATAGCGATAGCCGGTATTTTGTTCAACAAAGGCCGGCACCAACAATCCTATTTCATCGTAATAATGAAGCGTACGTACGCTTACGCCCGTAACTTCGGCAAATTCTTTAATCTGCATTTTCAATTTTATCACCTCACAAATCAAAGTATACACTATGACGAAACGTGAGAGTCAATACCTAAAGTAAAAAATATATCTACACAAACGGACTTACTCCGTAATATACGGCTCTATATATTTCTGAATGAAATCAATTCGATCAAATATCGTTGGCTTAAAATAGGAAGCTACAGATATTACCACATTCTTTTCGGGATTCACGTAAATAACATTCCCACTATTGCCTATAGCTGCGTATATATTTTTTTCGTTATCAATAATCCACCACAGATAACCATATTCCATTCCTCTGAAGTTGTTGCTTTCAACCCTTCGAGGGCGCGTCATCTCTTCTATCCATTCGGATGATACGATTCGTTGATCGTTATAACGACCCTTATTCAAACATAATAGCCCGATCTTAGCCATGTCTTCTGCCGACATACATAATCCATATCCCGGCGTTCCTAATCCATCCGTATCGCAAAACCAGATGTTAGCTTTCGGTAATTTACTAATTGTAAATTGCTTATGTTCTTCAGCACTTTCTGCCAAATAGTTTACGTGTGCCTTAATACCCAAGGGCTCAAACAGATACATGTTGGCATAATCAACCGTTTTCATATTCGTTGCTTGATACAAAATCCCCGAAAGGATATGGAGACATACCGTCTGATAGTTGAATTCATCGGTTAACCCCTTTCTGCCACCCAAAAAATCAAGAGATGAATATGTCCAATTATCACTTGAACAAACTTTTGACCACGGGTCACCTTTACACTTATAAGGTGCTCTCATAGTCAACAAATGTTTAATGGTAACATCGTAGATCGTTTTTTCTCCTCTTTTAACTTTGTAATCTGGAAAATAATCTAAAACCTTATCATCAACACTCTTTATTTGTCCTTTGTCCAAAGCAATTCCAATAAGCAGAGATACTATACTTTTGGTAGCTGACATGATATGAGTGCAATCATCTGCTTTATAGTCATTCCAGCAATCAGAATATACTTTTTTGCTATTTCTATATGCCACAATTTGACATATATTGGGCTGTTGCTTTGCAATTAAATCGTGTAATTCTTCTTTATTCATAAAAAGTGTTCTCACTTTCTGCTGCCAATCCGTTTGATCTCATCGACAATCTCCGGCACTTCTTTCGAACTGGTATCGAGCTTAAAAGTATCGAGCGATGCATACAGAGGTATTCTAGCTATACTTCGTTCAATAATCTCTTCACTGCGAATGCCCGCTTCTACATCTCTAGACAGTCTATCACGCAAATGATTTTCATCTGCAATGAGTGATATACATTCCACATCACAATTACCAAGATCTAACCTTCTAATGATGGAATCTATAATATTCTGCTCATGCATTACCCAACAGAAAATAATATTTTCATATACCGAACAATGAATAAAGTTGTTCAGCATGTAGCAAATATTATCAATTACCATTGCTTTGGTTTCGTCCGTCACTTGAAAGGGACTGGCATCCCAGCACCAATCTCCGTCCAAAAATACACTATTAGGCAGAGCTAATTTAAGTTTTTGGCATACGGTAGTTTTTCCAACGCCCATGGTACCGCCAATCAAATATACTTTTTTCATCATGATATTCCTTCTCAATCCACTACTTCCGGATCTCCCATTTCTTCATTTCCCAAATACACCTTATATGCTTTCCCTTCATACAGATTCATAATTTGTCTGCGCAGTTTAGAAGGATATAGCGGCGTGGTATTTAAACTTTTGATATCAAGCCAATCGTATCCGACCTGATAGGTGTCACTTTGCAAAACAGCATTTTCGATCTTTCCTATGTATTCACACAAAAACACAAGATCAACCCGATGAAAGCTTTCTCCATGCACGCCTTCTATGACAAACACCAAATCCTTTACTTCCACCTGCAAACCCAGTTCTTCTGCCACCTCTCTGCAAACAGTCTCGGGTAAGATTTCCTCAACATCTTGTCCGCCGCCGGGCATGATATACCATTCGTCCTGTTCATCTTTGAGTTTAATCGCCAACATTTTACCATCTTTAATAATCAATGCCTTAGCAGCATTTCTCACCATACGTTCCATGATAATTGCTCACTCCTTTTATGCTTAAACCAACTATCTCCACTTCAATCTTCCACAACCCACTTTCTCATATTTTCCCTCCGTATATTTATTTATCGTTATTGAATTGCATTTTCTTTTCAATTCTTCTTACAATACTGATTCAACACATAGTCCACATAATCGCCCTTGGTAAACAGGCGCTGACTCTCAGGATTTCCCACTTTTTTTACTATTTCACAAATTGGCACTGTTAGACGCGCCTGCTGCGCAGGACTTTTGTTTTCAGCATAATTTTTCAATATATTCTCGACCCCATCTGTTTTCAAATTTCCCAAACACCAATAATCACGCGGTGTCGATCGATTTGGATACACATTCAAATACTGATCCACAAAGAAAACCGGCTCCTTTTCTGCCAACTCCTGAGTGGAGGTATCTGTTGTCAATTCATGGTATAACTCTTCTTCTGTTCTACCAAATACTTCATCCAAGTTAGAGGCCTCAAAATGTTTCAGAGTCCAGCCCACCATACGTTTGGATAACTGCTTTATATCCTTCGGTGTGATCCATATATCATAAAACTGCTCGTTTTCACCATCACAGTCACCCTGATGCATAAAGAAAACAAACTCTTCTCCTAACGCTCGGCATCGTTCTTCCAATCGCAGTTCATCGATCAGCTTTTCCACCTTCGGCAGCTCGACCACCGTATCCTGATTTACAAAAAATTGAATACGCGGTACCATTTTATGTTCTAACAAAATATCAATTGATTTTAGGATCTCATCGTAGGCTCCGCGGCGTCCCACATAATAATCTGTCTTTTCCCGACCACCAAACAATGTCAGCTGTACTTTCTTCACACCACGCTCGACCAGCCAATCGGCATATGATTCATCCCTCACCAATCTCCAGAAACTGGCTAACTCATAATGTTCTTCGTGCTCATCCGATAGCTCCTGACACAGCTCCCACATTTCCCGATAGTTATCACGGTAATCCGGTTCCCTATACCAATCATCCACCACCAGACTTGATGTATAGGAACGAAACTGATCAGCCACGTACCGTAAATCCACCTCTGTCAGCTTTCCGTTCGGCCAATGTCCCACCCAACAATGCTTACACCGGTTGGGGCAGCCCGCCATATCTAAACAAATAACGATCTTATCGTAGTTCATTTTTCACCCTCATGAAATAATACCGCAATTGACGACCTCTATTGGTGGCCCAAATGCAAAATCAGGTAGCCCTAGCAGGACAAAAGCCGCCCCCCAAGGCTACCCAATCACAAATTCAATTATAAAATCCGCTCGCCGCTTTCAACCGCTTCCAGCATCGCCTCTCGGCTGGGCATCGCAGGAATTGCGCCCTTCTTCGTGGAAGCCAAACTGCCGCCCGCATTGGCAAAGTCAGCCAAGGCACGCAGTTCCTCAGCAGAATACTCCCCAACAGACTTAGAACCTTCCAAAATATATGTCAGCGCAGCACCCCAGAAAGCATCGCCCGCACCGGTGGTATCCACACAGTCGATCTTGTACGCCGGAGCAAAGGCCGAAGCCTTACGGTTAAACACCATACTACCCGCCGGGCCCATGGTCACCGCCAAGAACTCCATCGGATACGCAGCCAAAAGCTTCTCCGCACCAGCCTTCAGGTCGGTCTCACCGGTCAGAAGCACAACTTCCTCGTCAGAAACCTTTACATAGTTCGCATACTCCATGCCCCGCAGCATCATCGCACGACCCGCTTCCTCGCTAGGCCACAGCGGCGGCCGCCAGTTAGGATCATAGGCCACCTTCACACCGGCCTCCTTTGCCAACGCCAAAGCAGCAAAAGTAGCAGAACGCACCGGTTCACACACCAGCGACAGCGAACCAAACTGCAGCACCTTAGTCGAAGCAATTGCCTCCTTCGGCAATTCCTCCTCGCTGAGCATAACATCGGCACTGCGATCCCGATAAAAACTAAAGCTCCGGTTACCAGTCTCATCCAGCTTCACGATCGCCAAAGTAGTGGGATGCTCTGTATCCATCACAATATAATCGGTATCAATACCGGCCGCAGCCACATGACCGCACAAAAACGGACCAAAATTATCCTGTCCCACCTTGCTGATCAGCGCCGTCTGCTTTCCAAGCTTTGCCGCCATCGCCAGCACGTTGGCCGGGGCACCACCGGGATTGCCCTCCATAAAAATCTTACCGTCTGCTTCCGTGCAAACCAAATCCACCAAGCACTCGCCCAGGGCTAAAATATCGTACTGTTTCATAATTAATAACCAGCTCCGTTATCGCTGTTCTTCATGATTTTTACCAAACGGCTGGTGCCCAGGCGCGCAGCGCCAAGTTCGACGAACTTCTCCGCATCATCAAAAGAAGAAATGCCACCGGCAGCCTTCACCTGAACCTCAGGGCCAACGTGCTTACGCATCAGGGCTACATCATCGAAAGTAGCACCGGCAGTGCTAAAACCGGTGGAAGTCTTAATAAATTCCGCTCCGGCCTTGGTCACGATCTCACACATCTTGATCTTCTCTTCATCGGTCAGCAGACAGGTCTCGATGATCACCTTCAAAATCTTTCCATCACAGGCCTCGTGGATCTGACGGATCTCTGCTTCCAGTTCCTCGTAGCGCTGATCCTTCAGCATACCCACGTTGATTACCATGTCGATCTCAGCAGCACCATTGGCAATGGCATCCTTTGTTTCAAACACCTTAGTAGCAGTGGTGCTGTAACCATTGGGAAAGCCGATTACGGTGCAAATGGGCAGCTTACCCTGTACATATTCAGCCGCCTGTTTTACATAAGAAGCAGGAATGCAGGCAGAAGCAGTTTCATACTTCATGGCATCGTCCAAAATCTGACGGATCTCCTCCCAGGTTGCGGCCTGACCCAGCAAAGTGTGGTCTACTTTATTCATAATATCCTGAATATTCATAACAAAAATCTCCTTATATTAATTGATTCAAAATAGAACTTCCAATGGTGCCCTCCGGCATAAATACTTCAAAGTTCTCGGCAATGGTGGCACCTACAGTTCCAAAGTTCTGAGCATCAGCCAGGTGTCCGCTTCCTCTCATGGACGGTGACCATGCAATAAAGGGAACTTTTTCTCTGGTATGATCGGTACCGATGTGGGTGGGATCGTTACCATGATCAGCCGTGATCATCAGCAGATCATCCTCCCGCAGCTGCTGCATCAGTTCTCCCAACTTCACATCGAACTTTTCCAGTTCCTCCGCATAGCCCTTTACATCGCGGCGATGGCCCCACAGAGCATCAAAATCCACCAGATTCACAAAGCACAGACCTTCAAAATCAGTCTGGGCAAGCTGGATGGTCTGCTCCATGCCATGCACAGAGCTTTTTGATTTATGTGCTGCCGTGATTCCTTCGGTGTCAAAGATATCGTTGATCTTTCCTACGGAAATTACATCATAACCCGCAGCTTTCAAAGCATCCAGTGCTGTTTTACCATAGGGTTTCAGTGCATAGTCATGACGATTACTGGTTCGTTTGAACTCACCTTTTCTTCGTCCCACATAAGGGCGAGCAATGATGCGGCCCACCTTCCATTCATCCTTCATGGTGATCTCACGGGCGATCTCGCAGCAGCGATACAGTTCATCCAGACCAAAGGTCTCCTCGTTACCGCAGATCTGCAGTACCGAGTCCGCCGAAGTGTATACAATCATATGGCCGGTGGCGATCTCTTCTTCTGCCAGTTCATCTAAAATTTCGGTGCCGCTGGCACTCTTATTTCCGATGATAATGCGGCCTGTACGGCGAGACAATTCATCCAATAATTCTTTAGGAAAACCGGTGTCGGTAAAGGTCTTAAAGGGCGTAGTAATATGCAGACCCATCATTTCCCAATGGCCGGTCATGGTATCTTTGCCCACGCTGGCCTCGTTCATTTTCATAAAATATCCCAAAGGCTGAGCCACTGGCTCCACTCCGCTCAGCGGATGCAGATTTGCCATACCCAGTCTTTGTAGGTTGGGGATCTGCAGGTTTCCCACTGCGTCGGCAATATGCCCTAAGGTATCGGTACCCGCATCGCCATACTTGGCGGCGTCCGCCGCTTCGCCTATGCCCAGCGAGTCGATGACGATGGTGAAGATTCGTTTAAAACGGCTCATTGTTCGCGGTCCGCCTTGATGAGGTTGCGCAGGGCCTGAATGCCCACGCGGATGGCGTCTTCGGTGTCGTGCACGGCGGGGTTTTCCAAGCCGGCAGCGGCGCGTTCCTGGTTCGCCACGGCCAGGAAGTCGGAACCGCAGCGTACGCCCAGGTGGCTGGCTACGATAAACAGGGCGGCAGATTCCATTTCGGAGGCTTTGCATCCCAGACGTTTCCAGGCCTCCCATTTGTTCAGCAGTTCGTAGCTAACGGGCATTTTTGTAGGTTCGTGCTGGCCGTAGAAGGCATCTTTGCACTGTACCACGCCGGTGTGATAGCGCAGGCCCAGCTGTTTGGCGGCCTGTACCAGGGCGTTGGTTACCTCCAGATCGGCCACAGCGGGAAACTCGATGGGAGCGTATTCTTTGCTGGTACCCTCCATACGAATAGCGCCGGTGGCGATAACAACGTCACCGCCCATTACGTTCAGGTCCATACCACCGCAGGTACCCACACGAATGAAGGTGTCGGCACCGCAGCGTACCAGCTCTTCCATGGCGATGGAAGCAGAGGGGCCTCCAATACCGGTGGAAGTTACGCTTACCTTTTCGCCGTCCAGGTAGCCGGTGTAGGTTACGTATTCGCGGCTGTCAGCGATGAGCTCCGCGTTATCGAAGTGGGCAGCGATCTTGGCGCAGCGCTTGGGATCGCCGGGCAGGATCACATAACGGCCTACATCGCCGGGACAGATCTGTAAATGATATTGCAAGCCTTTTTCGGCTCCAGTGTATTTATGCATGGTAGTTACCTCCGATTATTTACAATTATATGTTCCTATTATACCTTTTTCGGGTAGGGTTTTACAAGTGGTTTAGATAAAACATTCCAACCTTTTCATACTCCTTAGATACACTTTGCCTCCGCCCGGCATATACTAAGTTGACAGGAGGACCGGCAGCATATTTGTCCTTCGCCACCTGTCGGCCTCCCTGTCAAGAAAGGAGGATCATTATGGCAACTTTTTTCAACCAGGCAACCCTATCCTACAGCGGCGGTACCGTTAACTCCAATATCACCACCGGTGAGATTTTGGAGGTACTATCTACCACCAAGACCGCAGTGTACGATCGATATTCTCCCGGTTCCGATGTCACCTATGCGGTGAATATTGTGAACTCCGGCACCATCGCCTTCACCGGACTTACCATCACCGATGATTTAGGTGCATATACTTTGGGCACCTCTACTCTGCAGCCGCTGGATTATATAGTTGGTTCAGTCCGCTATTTTATTGACGGCGTATTGCAGCCCGCTCCCGCAGTAACGATTGGACCACCTTTGGTGATTTCCGGTATTAACGTTCCTGCCGGTGGCACTACCACCATTCTCTATGCAGCCCGGGCCAATAATTTTGCCCCGCTAAACGTGGAGGGCACTATTGTTAACACCGTGACCATCAATGGCGGTGGTATAACGCCCCTGACTGCCACTGAAACTGTTTCTGCCGAGGCCGAGCCTCGACTGACTATCACTAAGTCAGTATCTCCCACTACCGTCACCGAAAACAGCCAGCTGACCTATACCTTTGTGATTCAGAACACCGGTAATGTTCCCGCCGATGCCACCGATGCTGTGGTGGTGACTGACACCTTCGATCCGATCCTGTCGAATCTGACGGTGACCTACAATGGTGCTGTTTGGACCTCTCCGGCTAACTACACCTATAATGAAGCCACCGGTCAGTTCGCCACTGTGCCCGGCAATATCACCGTCCCCGCCGCCACCTACACCCAAGATCCTACCACCGGAGTTTGGATCGTGGATCCCGGTGTGGCCGTGATCACAGTGACCGGAACGATTTAATCAGCATATGAAAAAGGGTGGCCCGTCGGGGTCACCCTTTGCTTTTTAATTTTCATGCAATGTCTTATTGAAGGCCTCTCGGAAAGGTTCTAAACCTGCGGCCACCGACGGAGCCACTTCGCCGGTTTCGATCATATGATCAAACTCTTCTTCGCTGACCCAGCGGGCCTCGCAGGTTTCGCCGGGCTGCAATTTGATATCTTCTGCCGGTACATCTTTGAATATAACATATTCCAGAGCCAGTGCACCGGGCTTTACAGCACGACCGATCTCGATCATTTCTTCGGGTTTGGCTTCGATACCGGTTTCTTCAACCAGTTCACGTACGATAGCTTCGGGACCAGTCTCTCCTGCTACTGCATGGCCGCCGGTGTTCTCCCACAGGTTGGGCGCAAACTTTTTCTCCGGCGAACGCTTAGTGAGCAGAATCTGCTTTTTGCTGTTGAACACCCAGCAGCCGATGACTAAAATGTATTCCTCGTCACTGAGGATCACGCTGCTGTCATGCCGATCGATGATGCGACCGGTCTTTTCCCAGTTTTTGTTATAGATATCCGTTAGCTCCATGATGTTTACCTCGTAATGATTCGTGATAAGTAATTATATACTTTGATGTTAGAGGAAAGTCAAGGGGGATCTGCATTTTTTTAACCTTTCGACTTTCGTTTTTGCATTTTTGATCATGCCATAATCTTCTACTCCATGGTACAGTGTCATGACATCATATACCCTGCAGTCATTCTGTGATTTGCTACATGGTTAACCTTTCCAGACCTATTCATCCTAAAGTCAATGCTACATGGTCTATTTCACTTGAGCCTTTGACCATAAATATTTACTACACGGTATTCTACTTTCTAAAACCATACCATGTATACATTTCTCTTTTTGACTACTTGGTCACTCATGCTGTTGACCTATACCATATAGACATTCTTCAAATGTGACCATGGTATACGTTTTTTAAGCGCCACCCCCAGTAGATATTTACACTTTAGACTATCTGGTCGTCCTCCGCAGAGTTCCTCACCATGTAGCCATTTCCAAAACAGTGTCATGACAACGCTCAAACTGAACGCTTCCCTTTTCCTTTCGCTTGACCAAAACCAAAAATATGCTACAATAATACTATTATCTAGAAAGGACAAAATCCATGTCTCTTTTACTGAATCTATTTCTTACCTTTGCCAAGATCGGTCTATTCACCTTTGGTGGTGGCTACGCCATGATCTCCCTCATCGAAAACCAATGTGTAGAACGAAAAAAATGGCTCACCCACGATGAAATGATGAACATCACAGTGATCGCTGAATCCACCCCCGGCCCCATTGCCATCAACTGCGCCACCTTCGTGGGATACAAACAGGCTGGCCTTCTTGGATCACTGATTGCTACCCTTGGCATAGTACTGCCTTCCTTTATCATTATCTATGTGATTTCTATGTTTCTGAATCAATTTTTAGAAATCCTCTGGATTGCCAATGCCTTCAAAGGAATTAAAATCGCTGTGGGACTGCTCATTTTAGATGCTGCCATCACCATGATCCGCAAAATGCAGAAAAAGTGGCTGCCCCTTTCCATCATGATCGGCTCCTGCATCGCCATGCTGCTCATCAACATTTTCTCCTGGAACTTCTCCTCCATCACCCTGATGCTGATCGCTGCCATTATCAGCCTCACTATTTTTACCATACAAAAAGCACCTCAGTCTAAAGGAGGTGCCCAAAAATGATCTATCTTGAATTGTTAATTGGCTTTCTTAAGGTTGGACTTTTCTCCTTCGGCGGTGCCTACGGTGCCATTCCGCTGATCCGTGATGTGGTGCTCTCCTACGGATGGATCAGCGACGAAACCCTCACCTATATGATCGCCGTCAGCGAAAGCACCCCCGGTCCCATCATGGTCAACCTGGCCACCTACGTGGGCAGCAGTCACGCCGGTCTTCTCGGCTCTCTCATCGCCACCACAGCGGTGGTGCTGCCCTCATTTCTTTTGATTTTGCTGGTTACCATCCTGCTGAAGACTGCACTGAAAAACAAATATGTGCAAGCCGTTCTGCGCGGCCTTAAGCCCTGCGTCATCGGCATCGTGTTGGCCACCGGCCTGTTCATGATCTTCACCAACTGCTTTGGAAGCCCTGTGGCTCCGGTCCTCAATTTGAAAGCCAGCCTGATCACCCTGCTGCTCGTCGCCATATCCATCGGCTACCGCTTCCTGCGGCACAAAAAGCTCTCGCCCCTGCTGCTGATCGCTGTGTCAGCCCTTTGCGGCGTGGCTGTGTATGGCTTTTAATCGAAAGCTACAGAACTCAAAGACGCTTTCGTTTCAATCCCTCTCAGCCCCCCGCGCTCTGATACCGGCTTAATGCAAACCGCCAGAACAACGCGGCCACCGTCACGCAAAGCATCGCGGCCACCACCGGCCCGATCCAATAAATCGGCCGGTTACTTATTCCCAGTAAAAAAGCCGCCGGATAGTAGCTAGTAAATGCAAAAGGGATCACAAAGGAAATCAGGATCCGTAGCCATTTGCCATAGATTGCCGCCGGATATTTACCAAACTCCGACACATTCTGCAGCACCATCATCGCACTCTGACTATTGGTCACCCAAAACGCCAAAGTCGCCATCAGCATATTCGCTGCAAAGAAGATCAACGCCCCACAGGCAATTGCCACGATCCAAAACAACACCATCGATACCGACAGACTGATCTGTAAATTCACCAGCGAAGTAATGCAAACGGCAAAGCCGAAAAGCGCCGAGCCGAGTCCGTGTAAAGTCACGTCTGCCGCAAGAATAGAAAACATCGTACTCACCGGCCGTAGCAGCAAGCGATCCAGTTCGCCTTCTTGCACGTAGCCGGTGATTTTCCATGTGCCGGCAAACAAAAATTCATTAAGTCCCAATGAAATTGCCGACATGCCATACACGAAGATCATCTGGTCAAAATTCCAGCCATTCACCTCCGGTACGCCTTGGAAGATCGTCCACAGAAATACAAAACCCAGAGCCTGCATCAAGATCGATGCCACCACACCTAAAATAAAGTCGCCTTTATAAGACATCCTTGCCTGTACGCTGCGCGATACAAAGTACGGATACAATTTGATATAAAACCATAGTCTTTTCATAAACCCATTTCTTCCTTTCCGCAAAATTTGACCGTAGGTCAAATTTGCATCGTTCATTTAATGTAATAAACGAACGATTAACCACCATTAATACTCACTTTTCGAATCGCCAGTCCGAACAACACTTTCGTCAACAACCATAAAACAATCGCCCAAAACAGCTGCATTCCAAGGTTCATAACCGTTTCTTGCAAGGAATACTGCCCCATGTAAATCATAGTAGGTACATAAATAATATTCTTAAAGGGCAGTACATCCACGATTCCCTGTAGCCAGCCCGGCAGCAGTGCGATCGGTACCAGAGCACCGCTGAAGAAATTAACAATGGCATTCTTCGCATTGCGCAGCCCCCAGCTGCTCATGGTCCAAAAGGCCAGCAACCCACTCATAAGCGATACGGAAAACATGATAAAGAACCCGATGCAGGCGCTAAGAACGAACAAAACCGCATGCCCTGCTGAAGCCGGAAGCGAAAGCTCTGGCAAAAACAACCTGAACCCTAGCAGCATCAACACTGTGAATACTACCTGAAGAACGGTCTGCCCCATATTTTCCGCCAGGCGGGCGGTTGTAAAACGCACCGGTTTTAACAGATCAAAACCGATGGTCCCCTTGGAAATTTTGCTGGTGATCAATCGCTCCGCTGCATTATGGAAACCGTAGATATTATTCAAAGCTTGGGAGATCAGAAGATAAGTAATCATCATAGGATAGTCAAAACCTGCAATAGTACTGCGCTGTTGATACACCGCTATCCACACCGCCAACATGACCGCCGTCTTCACAACATCCGCTACGAATGAAGTCAACAAAGAAAAGCGATAGACCATGGCTTTTTGCAGATTCACCACTAGAAGTCCCCAATACCGCTGCAGCACTCTCATGACTTGTACACCTCCATCACCACATCTTCAATCTGCGGGCCACGAATATCGATATCTGTTAAAGTATACTTTGCCAATAATGCACCCATCATGTCGGAAGCGCTGATGTTTTGATCATGTTCAATCTGCACATGCAGGCCGTTTTTACTCAGTGTATAGTGCCCTTCCATTCCCCCCGGCAGTTCGATCTGATCCACATCCTTCTGCAATGTAAATCGCACACTATGTTTTCCACCGGCATACTTCTCAGCCAGCGCCGTCATGGATCCGTCGAAGCCCACCTGACCATGATTGATGACCACAATGCGCTTCGCCAGCTGCTCAATATCCTGCAGATCATGGGTAGTCAGCAAAATGGTCACGCCACGCTCCTTGTTGATCTTTTTGATGAAGTCACGAACACTGACTTTCACATTCACATCCAGACCAATAGTCGGCTCGTCTAAGAACAGCACCTTCGGGTTATGTAAAAGTGAAGCCGCAATCTCGGCCCGCATCCTCTGTCCCAACGACAGCTGCCGCACTGCCTGATCCACAAAAGAACCCATATCCAAATAATCCATAAACTCCGCCACGTTCTTTTTATATTGATCCAACGGAATGTTATACATACGGCGCAGCAATTCGAAGGTCTCTCTCACCGGCAGGTCCCACCAGAGCTGCGTCTTTTGACCAAACACCGCTCCCACATTCAGTGCATTTTCGATTCGCTTCTTCGCCGGATCGATGCCGCAGACCTTTACCTCACCACCAGTAGGGGACAAAATACCGGATAGCATCTTGATAGTAGTTGATTTTCCCGCCCCGTTGGGTCCAATGTAGCCCACCAGCTCGCCTTCTTCCATCTTCAAGTTCACATCCTGTACCGCATGCACGATCTTCTTTTCTGAATGGATCAGCGACTTGGCCATTCCTTTCAAACCCTTTCCCTTTAAACTGATCACATAATCCTTTGATAAATGATTCGCTTCAATGATCATTTTTTCACATCCTTTCCAATTGATGCCTCCATTCTAAGGGTTTACGCCGCGGAAAGGTCAATATGTAAATTGCAAAATCTAACCAAAAAACGAAGCCACATTATGACTCCGTTTTCTTGTTGATCATATTCAATTTACGATTCTTAATATCACACAGTATATCTTCATGCTGTTTACAAAACAATTCAGGCATGCTATTCAATGAAAAATATTTCAGTTCCAAAGTCTCTTCTTTATCGCAATATAATGACCCGCCCACAGCGTTTAATTCAAAGGCCATCACAATACTCTGCGCTTTATCACCATTCGCATACTCTATATTACAATCAGTATAAATTCCGATCAGTTCACCTACTTCAACATCTAAGCCTGTTTCTTCCTTCGCCTCACGTATTGCCGCCATCTGCGGTGTCTCATCTATTTCAATCGCTCCACCCGGAAATCCCCATTTGTTACTATCCCCTCGTCTTTGAAGCAGTACTTCACCTTTCTCATTGAAAATACATCCGCCCGCAAAATTAAGGATGATTTTCTCATGCCCTACCTTGTTGCGCAGCCACTTTATGTAATTTTTCTCATTACCCATTCGATCAACCCTTTCGTGCCGAAAATACTCCGGCAAAATCTGTAATATGCAGCGGTCCGTTCTTCGCCACTTCTTTCTTTATAAACGCCTGTAGTTCCTCCTCCCGACCAGCCAATACGATTCTCACATCGCTATAAGTCCACCAGATCGCTTCAAATAGCGTATCCACATCATCAGTCTGCCAATGATTCTCATATCGATGCCACTGCACATCCGAAAAATGCCGTTCCAGCACTTCTGCACCAACCTCATAGGAAAAATGCCCAATACTGTCCATATTGAAAAAATGAACTGTTGGCTCAAACCGATGTACCAGCTGAAACAACTCCTTCATGTGATCCTTACCCACGGCCGTACAATAAAATCGACCGTCCTGCTTCAGAATATTTCGACAGCTTTCCAACACATGATCGATCTCCGCACTGCGGATAAATAGATGACCTGCAAAGACTACATCATACTCGTCCGGTGTCAGATTCAGTTTCCCGGCGGGGATCACTTCATAATCAAACTCAGGGGTTGCAGGCCACTCCACCTGCTCGATCCGCTGTCTTAAATATCGGATTGAACTTTCGGTCAGCGCAGTTTGCTTGATGTAGCACTTAGGTACCCTAGCAGCATTGTATCGCCACATAGCTCCCACATTGACGTCCAGTTCGAAGATCCGCTCGTTTTCCTGAACCTCTAACTGACGAAATACAAACTGACGCCAGGTCTCCGGATTTGCGCTACACTCCCGAAACAATTTAATTTGCTTTCCGCCTCGATTCCAATACTCTATAAATTGCTTTTGCACTTTTTCATCGGCACTGATCAGTTTGATCAGCTCTGTCATATCTTCCCAACCGGCAGACTTACTTTCCTGCAATCGCTCAATTCCACGTATAATCCAGTCCAGATGCTCCCGTTCCTTCATGAAGGCTTCCTTCTGTTTTTGAAGCGACTGATCCACATCGGTGGTTCCAGCCTTTTCCAACGCCAGCTGGATCTCCGGCAGGGTAAAGCGAAGATAGCGCAGTGCCAGAATATGCTGCAGGCGCACCATGTCAGCCTCGCTGTATAAACGATATCCGCTTTCGGTGTAACCGGAAGGCTTCAGCAGGCCAATGGTATCGTAATGGCGCAGGGTGCGGCTGGTGATTCCGACGCGTTTGGCAAATTCTCCAGCGGTGTAGTAGGTCATGGCGATTCTCCTTTCAACTGATACCCCTATTATAAAGCTTTCCCCTGCGTAAAGGTCAATGGGTTAATTCAATATATGCCTGACATATTTTCTCTACAATTTCCTCCAGCGGCTGCATCGCGTCCAGTTCCAACACTGGGCAGGCAAGCCGCTGCATTTGTTTGCGATACGGTTCTTCTGTGCGGCCCGCCGCAAACTCTCGGAAGCGCTTCTGCTGCTCGTACATATCACCGCCCGCCTGCACGCGCTCACCAAATCGAAGTATTTCCCTTTGGTCGATGCGTCCCAGCCGAACTTCCTTCGGTGCCGTCAAAAACACGGCCAGCACCAAACTCCCTTCGATCTCATCGCCCCAATCGCAACCTACCGAGGACAACACAAAGTTTTTATGTTTTTGAATATCCGCCCACATGAGCTGACGTACTTCATCCTTGGTGCGGCTCACCGAAAATGGAACCTCCGAAGGCAGAAAATAATAATCCTCCACATCCATCCGAAAAATCCCAAGCCGCTCCGCCACTAAGCGACCGGTGGTGGTTTTGCCGCAGCCATTCAGACCACAAATCATAATACCTTTATACATTTTTACTTACTCCTTTTACCGACACACGAAGATACCGGTATTCTCCGAAATATAGAGCGGCTTTCCCTTCAGCCGCTTTTTAATATGGGCCGCCAAGCGATCCTTGCGTCCCTCCAGCACAGTTTGAATATTGCTGTAGGTTGCCCACAAATACTCCGTTAAAACTGCCACATCTTCCGTTTCAATATGGGTATGAAAGGGCCGCCAGCTCACTTCATCAAAGAACTCGTTCAGCAGTGCCCCGCCGGTTTCCACACTGAATTGATCCAAACTATCTAAATTATAAAAATGGATCTGTGGATCCAGCTGCCGCGCCAGATCCCACAGTTCTTTCATATGGTCATGTCCAATCGCTGTAGTATAGAAAATTCCACCCGGCTTGAGAGCTTTTCGACAGATTCGAAGTGTCGATCGAATTTCCGCGCTGCGGACAAAAAGATGTAGGGCTAATACCTTATCGTAGGCTTTCATGGGCAGAGCAAAGTCGCCAGCAGGTATTTGACAGAAGGATACGGCCACCGAATTGGACCAGGTTGCCTGCTGCCATCGTAGCTTCACTTCGTCGAGTACCCTTTGATGCATGGAACTAATAGTGATGTGGCAATTGGGTACCTGAGATGCATTCTCGATCCAAAATCCGCCATTCCCAATATCCAATTCCAGTATTTCTTCCTGTGTCTGCGGCTGAATATTTCGATACAGAAAAGGTGTCCATTTTTCCTTATTCACACTGTATTTTCCAAAAAGATCGGTTCCTGCATCCCGTCGCCACACCTCACTGAAACGATTTTGAACTTCTTCGTCCGACTGGATCAGGCGAATCAAGTCGGTCATATCAGACCATTTCAGTTCGTCTGCGTTCTCCAACTGTTCAAGGGTATTTAAAATGCGAGTTAAATGCTCTTTTTCTTTAAAACACGCTTCCTTCTGCTTTTTCAATGAATCCTGAGCTGTAAAGTTCTCCCCTTCTTTTTGCAGCATCTCTCTGATTTCAGCCAAACTAAACCGCAGATACCGAAGGGCAATGATGTTCTGCAGTTTGATTAGGTCCTGATCCGAATACAATCGGTATTCCTTTTCGCTATGGGCATTCGGCTTTAATAAGTCGATTTTATCATAATATCGCAGGGTCCGCTGGGTCACCCCCGCTAATTTTGCAAACTCTCCAATGGTGTACATGGCATTATTTCCTCTTTTTTATGATGAAAACAGTATACCCCCTGACCTTACGTCAAGGTCAAGAGGTATCCAATTTTCTTATGCATTTTTCGCCATTGCTTTATACTTCGTCAGCCACTTTCCGCTCACAAAGCGAATCACGAACAAGATCGCTCTGAACACCCAATCCACGTACATGGCAACCCATACGCCCAACACGCTCATACCAAAGCCGGGAATGGTGAATCCAAACAGGTTAATACTTCCCTTTGCAAATACATAGCTGAGAGCCACACGGAATACCCACATGGAGAACACCGAGATCTTCATAGAGAACTTTACATCACTGGCTGCACGGAAGGCGTTGGGCAGGGTGAAGGATACGGGCCAGATCACCGCTGCGCAGGCAGCGTGGCTTAAGATCAATGTTTTTGCCGCTTCTGCAGATTCACCTGACAGATTGTAAAGTCCAATCAAAGGCTCTGCGAAAATCCAGGTTCCCAGTACCACAATCCAAAGACAAACATACGTTGCTGCCACCAGAATACGCGCATAATGCTTGGCCTGCTCCTTTTCCTGAGCACCGATGCAGCGACCTACAACAGTGATCATAACCGCGCCAATGGCACCGCCGGGCATGTACTGGAAATTAGCTAGGGTGCTGCCCACTGCATTAGCCGCGATCATAGCCGTACCCATGGAAGAAATCAAGGTCTGGGTCAACAACTTACCAAATTGGAACATACTGTTTTCAATTCCGTTGGGCACACCAATCCGCAGAATATTTTTGATGATCGTAAAATCCGGGCGATAATGGAAAAGCTTTTCCACATGAATCACATTCTTCTTATTATGCAGCAGTACTATAATCACGATGGAACCGATGATACGCGCAATTAGCGTGGAAATAGCCGCGCCGGCTGCTCCCATATCGAAACCAAAAATCAAAATGGCATTACCGATAACATTTAAAATATTCATTCCGATGGATACCACCATGGACACCATCGAGTTACCCATCGTTCTAAACAATGCTGCACCGGCATCGTACAAGCCAAGGAAGGGGAAAGACAGCGCAATAAAGAAGAAATAACTCTGTGCACTGCTCATAACATCTGCTTCCACGTCGCCAAACAATAGGTCAAATAGCGGCACCCGAATGATCAGTACCAGAGCGGTGATCATAACAGCCACACCCGTTGTAGCATACAAAAGCTGCTTTGAGGAATCCTTTACCAGATCCATATCGCGTCTTCCAAGGAACTGAGAAATGACTACAGCACCACCGGAAACTAATGCCGTAAATACATTGATCAGCAAAATATCCAAGGTAGTACACAGGGAAACACCCGATACCGCTGCCTCACCAGCACTGGATACCATCATGGTATCGATCATACCAATGGTCACTGCCAGTACCTGCTGAATGATCAGCGGCACAGTAATTCTCATCAAATCCCGTCTTGTAAATAACATCTCACTCATTAAATTCTCTCCTTACGATTGCCGTAATTTCGTTGATCCGCTTATAGTTTTCCTCCGTCTTCATATGTGCCAGCGCATAATCCAGCACTTCTCCCAGCTGATCGGTAATATAGGGCGCAACCTCTTTCATCCAATCGTGCCGCGGCATAATCCACACATGCAGATGCCGCCCTTCTTTTTCTTCGAACAGCACGTTAAAACGATCGCATATCCCATTTTCTCTTAAAATCCGAATCACCCGATCGGTAATTTCAAACATTTCGTCTCGCTCTTCCTTTGTTAACCCACTGAGCGTATCTATGCAACGCTTCGGCGACACAATGAAGAATCCCGGGATCGGCAGTTCCCAGTCCTGCGACAAAGTAAATCTATCATTCTCATACGCCATCCCACAGGGCAATTCAAACTCATGCCGGGCATAGGCACAACCGGGACAGCCGGTAAAATGTACTTCTTGATTTGCGTAGTTGATCATTTTCTATCACTCCTTTTACTCCTTTAATTGTACTGTATCTACCTTTCCCCTGTCAAGGATGACAATATGTAATAATATACACACCCTTGTCTCTATGATTTTCCCGTCTTTGGGTATGCAGTTGCATCGTTTGCATACCCATCATCATCGATGTGCTTGTCTTTGGGTGTGCACTTTCGCTATCTGCATACCCTCTAAACCTTAAAGTAATATAAAATGGGTTTGCGAATCACAAAAACGCAAACCCAAAATTACCAAACAAACCGTCCTGCGGGTTTGCGCTCATGTATTTTGCAAACCCAAATTCTATTATATTGCATATCATGTGTATGCAATGGTCCTCTTATTTCTCAATCACCTTTGCCAGCTCCAACGCCAGATATGCAATTCGATCTTTCTCCACCACATTCGCCTCATTTGACAAACTGCGTTCATCCCATACTTCGTTATCCAGGTTATCGGCGGCATAAAAGAAATGAAATACCTCCTTACCACGGAACTGCGCCACCGCAGCCACTGCAGAGCACTCCATCTCCACGCAGATACAGCCCTGCGCCTTCCGGCGAAGCACTTTATCACGAGTCTCCCGGAAGAAACCGTCGGTGGTCCAAGCTTTTCCAATGTGATACTTACAGCCGTGCTTTTCCAAAAGTTCTACAAAAGTATCCACATATTTCACATTTACCGCAATCTCATCCGACGGCGGCGCATAGTGATAGCTGGTACCCTCGTCGCGAATCGCACTATCAGGAATAATGATGGAACAGTCCTGAATGGAGGCATCCAGTACTCCACAGGTTCCGAACAGAACTACCTTTTCTACACCCATAGCATACACATCTTCCAGAAGAGAAACGCAGCCCGGTGCTCCCACATAAGAATTAAAAAGTACCAGCTCCATTCCTTTGTATTTCGATATGTAAATCGGTACCGCCAGATTAGCATACTGGATCGTTGTTATCTGAACACCGCTACCCAATTCCGCCAGCATACGATCGAAGGTCGTCTTGGAAAAACAAGACACTGCAACCTTCGGCACATTGGTAATATTCGGATGAAAATCCACAGGGTTGATCATCGCAACCGGATTCGGATCAAATTCATGAAGAATCATTATATAACACTTCCTTTTCTATAAATTTGCCTCATTCTAAGCCCTGACCCAGCGTCAAGGTCAAGCAAAAAAATCAACATATTCAAAAAGCTCCCACCACATCGGCAAGAGCTTTCTTATTCACTAACGTCCACGTCCGTACAGTTGCGTCATCGCTAGCACAACCTGCTGAAGCGCCTCACTTAATTGCTCCTGCGTCACACGCCACTTCCAGTTAATACCCACGGTAGACGGCTGATTGATGCGGCAACTATTATCTAAACCCAAATAGTCCTGCATGGGAACAATGCAATACTTTGCAACGCTGCGCATTGCCAAGGCAATCAAGGATTGATACAAATACTTTTTCGGCGTGCGCTGATCACATATATAATCACGCACCATCTGCACTTCTTCCTTTTTAATACTGTCAAACCAGCCCACCAAAGTCTCATTATCATGGGTACCGGTATAGACCACACAGTTTTCCGGATAATTATGGGGCAGATAATCCGCAGCCGAGCTTGAATCTCTAGAGTCAAAGGCAAACTCAATTACCTTCATTCCCGGGAAACCACTGTCCTTCACCATCTGACGCACCGAGTCCGTCATATAGCCCAGATCTTCGGCAATCACCTCATGCCAACCCAGATTTTCCTCCGCACAACGGAAAAGCTCGATCCCCGGACCCTTTTCCCAATGTCCACCGGCGGCCGTTTCAGCCCCGTAAGGAATCGAATAATACTCATCAAATCCACGAAAATGATCGATTCGGGTCACATCAAACAGCTGAAAACAATACCAAAGCCGTGACATCCACCACCGATAACCTGTTTCGCGATGGTACTCCCAGCGGTACAGCGGATTGCCCCACAGCTGACCTGTCGCCGAAAAACCATCCGGCGGACAACCAGCCACTGCCACGGGCATATTCTCCTCATCCAGCTGAAACAGCTCCGGATTCGCCCAGGTATCGGCACTATCCATCGCCACATAAATCGGAATATCACCCACGATCTGAATACCCTTCTCGTTGGCATATTTCTTCAATTTACGATACTGCTGAATAAACTTAAACTGCATATATTGCTGAAACTCAATATCAAAATACAGCTTTCGGCGATACGCATCCATCGCCTCCTGCTTACGCAAACGAATCTCCTCAGGCCACTCGTACCAGCACTTGCCTTCAAAATGATTCTTCAGCGCCATAAATAAACTATAATCATGCAGCCACCAGCCATTTTCATCAACAAACTTCACATATTCCTCGTTCTTGCTGATGTCACTGCGCTCATAGGCCTTTCGCAGCAGCGGATACCGTCCGAAGTACACTTTTTCATAATCTACTTCAGCGGCATTGCCGCCAAAATCGACGGCGTCACACTCCTCAGCCGTAAGCACTCCTTCCTCCACCAGTTCCTCAAGACTGATGAAATACGGGTTGCCGGCGTAGGTAGAAAAAGACTGATAGGGTGAATCGCCAAAACTGGTGGGACATAGCGGCAGAATCTGCCAAAACGTCTGACCAGCCTTCTCCAACCAGTCCACAAAGTCATATGCACTCTTTGAAAAACAGCCGATTCCATACTTGGAAGGCAAGCTGGTAATCGGCAATAAAATTCCTGCAGCCCGACTCATTCGATCACACGCTCCAAATTAAATTCGATTCGATCTTCTTCCGGAAAGTAGAAACATGGCACACCAATACTGCCTGCTTCTTTAATAATATCAAATTCTCTGCGATTATCTCTTAATTTCAAAAATTCTTTCATGCCTTTTGTTGAGCCAAAGATATTCACATACTCATATGCAATGCCCTTCGCTTTTAATACACGCTCCGCCTTTTCACAATCCGGGCAGCGGTGTGTTCCGTATATGATCATTTTGTTTCTCCTTTTCGAATCTCTGCCAGTATTTTATCCCGCATCTGGTACCAACGTCTGGCCACCGGCCGTGCCATGGTACCATCTTCGCAAGCTTTTTCCACTTCGTAGGGGGTTGCCCAGCGGGCGTCCGTCGTTTCACCTTCCTGCAGCACTAGGTCAAATAAGGATACATCTTTATGTACTAAGTAGCAGTCCACATAGGCTCCTTCTTTACCTTCTGCGCCCAAAAAGATCAGTTCCTCCGGCGTCACCTGGATGCCGGTTTCCTCCGCAAGCTCACGCTGCGCAGCCTCAAGGCTAGTCTCTCCGGCCTTTGCGGCCCCGCCGCTATTCTCCCAAGTATTCGGATACACTTCCTTTTCAGGATGACGCAGGGTCAACAGTATGCGGCCTTGGCTATTCACAGTCCAAATTCCTACCACCAGATGGTAAAGTCCGGCAGGTATTGCTTCGCCTCGGACCATAGTTTGGCCCGACAATTTTCGATCATGAGTATATAAATCCCAGAGCTCCATGGCTGCCTCCTTTTCCTGCGATTTTTGCAGTCTATGTTATCTTAAAGTCGCTATTTTTTGAATGTCATCATTTCCACCGATGACCACCAGCACATCTCCGCTCTGCAGAGGTGCATATGGATCGATGCGAATGATGATCCCACCGCCGCGTCGAATGGCCATTACCGAAATATCGTAGGTATTGCGGACTTTCAGCCCATCCAGGCTGTGTCCCACCCATCGAGGCGGAATATTCAATTCACTAACGCTGTATTCTTCTGAAAGTTCCAGATAATCAATTACACTTTCGCTTACCAGCGAATGAGCCAGCCGTGCACCGGCTTCACGCTCTGTCATGACCACCTTATCGGCACCCACTTTGCTCAATAGCTTTGCATGCAGCGGATCTGCTGCCTTAGCGATCACATACTTGGCTCCCAGTTCTTTGCACAGCACCGTTGCCAAAATCGAAGTCTGGGCATCGGAACCAATGGTAATCAACACCACATCAAATCGCTGAATTTCCAACTGCGATAGGGCACGCTCGTCCCTCATATCGGCTTGCACCGCTACTGTAACTTTATCTTTTATATTCTCCACATTAGCGGCATGCTTATCTACGGCCAATACTTCCTGACCTCTTTCAAACAGTTCCTCAGCAACGCTGCTTCCAAAACGTCCCAGGCCCAGTACTGCAAAAGATTTTTTCATATTCATACCTCCTTAACCGATCATAATATTCCCGGAAGGATATTTGATCACACTGCGACACTCTTCTCGCCCCAGCGATGCCACCAGAGTCAACAGACCCACGCGGCCAAAGTACATAAAGATACACAAAATGCTCTTGGTAAACATACCACCCATGGCAGTCACACCATCCGTCAAGCCCACCGTTGCCAGCGCTGAACAAAGCTCATATGCAATATCCAGCATATTCAAATATGGATCTGCCACCGAGATCGCCAGCATTGCCGCCAGTATAAACAGCAGAGCAAAGACAAACAAACACAAGGCTCTTCGCACACTGCTCAGTTCGATGCGCCGTCCAAATACTTCCACATCTTCCTTACCTTGCATAAAAGCACGAATGGTTAGCAGGATCACCATAATGGTAGTCACCTTCAGACCACCGGCCGCACCACCGGGTGCCGCACCGATCAGCATCCAAATACAGGATACCAATTTACTGGCGTCGGTCAGCCCCGCCTGATTTACACTGAAGAAGCCAGCCGTACGACAGGTCACCGACTGGAATAGCGATGCCCAAAGCTTATCTCCCAGGCTCAGCCCTCCCATAGTCGCTTCATTATTATACTCAAATACAAAAAACAGCACCGCGCCGGTCACGATCAAAAAGGCATATGCCAATAGCACGACCTTCGTCTGCATCAACAATCTATGCTGACTGCGAAAGTTTACCAAATTATGGATCACCACAAAACCAAGGCCACCCAAAATGATCAGCAGCATAACCGTAGTATTCACAATAGGATCTCCCACATATCCCTGCAGCGATCCTTCCGTTCCCAGCAAGTCAAAGCCCGCGTTACAAAAAGCTGAAATACTATGAAACACACTGTACCACAGCCCTCTACCCCAGCCAAATCGCGGCACAAACCTCAGCGCCAACAACAGCGCCCCGGCGCCCTCAATGGCAAAGGTATATGTCACCGCTGTTTTCATCATCCGCTGGGCGCTCACCATGTTATCTTCTCCCATGGCTTCTTTTAGTATCACCCTGCTGCGCAGGGAAATATGACGCCGCGCCACCATAAATAAAAAGGTGGTCATGGTCATAAAGCCCAAGCCGCCCACCTGAATGAGCAGCAAAAGGATGACATGTCCAAAATCGGTAAAATACCCAAAGGTATCCACCACCGTCAAACCGGTCACACAGGAAGCCGATGTGGCTGTAAATACTGCATCGAACCAACCGATGGAACCACTTCGCGTAGCAACAGGCAGTTTCAGCAGCAGTGTACCAATTACGATCACCAGAAAAAAGCCTATGGGCAAAATCTGGATCGGCCGAATTTCTCGTCTGTGTTTCAGTTTCATTTTCTCAGTCCCATCTATCAATATATTTTATAGTAACACTCGTTCGTTTCACCGTCAAGACCGTTTGCATTTTTGCACCAGCTTTGCCACAAGCTGCATCACTGCAAAACCTACGATAAAACCACTGAAATCCAACAGCACATCCACCACCATAGGGCCCCGTCCACTGAGGATCTGGATCGACTCATCGGCCACAGCCGTGGCAAGCCCTGCCATGGTATAGTTGTAGAGCCATTGTCCATTTTTCCGGCCGTGCCGGAACTGAATTCCATACAAAAAACCTAAGGTTGCATATTCACAAAAATGAGCTGCTTTTCGGATGAACAATTCCGAAATTTCCGTATGAAGCAAACTTTCCAACCAGGCGACTACGCCGCCGCTCATTTGGGCGGAGTTTTCTCGGTTGACGATTGAATTTGACCAGATGAATACCGTCATACCTACAATCAAGATGATCGTCCAATATTTTTTCTTTTCATTCATTTCAAAATATGGTATCCTTTCTATACATCACGATTTAAGTATATTCTTTTTTGACCTAAATAGCAAGCTTGGAGGCTGGATTTATGAAATTAGGGTTGATTTTAGAGGGCGGTGCCAGCAGAGGCTACTTTTCCTGCGGTATTCTGGAAGCACTGGAGCATGAAGGCGTCATGGCCGATATCCACAATTTGCACTGGCGCTGAAAAATCGCCACTTAACTTATAACGCGGAACTTGAACGCTTGGCGCATTTGGAAGAAGAGGGCCGTGTCTTTGTGATCGCTCCTGCCGCGAAATTGGATATTAAGCGTACGGAAGGTGATCCAATGATTTTAGGCAATCTGTATGATCAAGGCTACCAACGATTTTACGAGGTCTGGCCCGCTCTACAAAACTATTTAATAACTTAAATTTTCTTTTCAAAATATAACATGGTATGTTAAGTTTTCGCCAAACTTGACATACCATGTTCTTCTTTTTTCTTTTTAATTATGTTATGGTGAACTTATTTAGAAACCAGCCACGGTTTCGGCATCCAGTTTTTCCACAATGGCCACAGCCAGCTGCACAGCTTTTTCGAAGTCATCCATAGCGGTGTAGCAATGATGGCTGTGAGTATAGCGTACGGGTACGCTGAGTACGATGGTGGGAACACCGCCGTTGGCCACGTGGATCATGGCTCCGTTGGTTCCACCGCCGCTGCGTACCGCTTCCTGTACAGGAATGCCCAGCTCTTCTGCCATGTCGATGGCATAGCGAATGAATCTGGGATTGGTGATCATGCTGCGATCCATATGGCGCAGCATGGGTCCGCGGTGCATTCCGGTCTGGATCTTATATTCCGGCATGAAGGTATCGTCAGCAGGAGCACCTTCGAACACGATGGCAATGGCGGGTTTTACATTGTCTACCGCAACTTTGGCGCCACGGTCACCGATCTCCTCCTGTGAAGTCAAGGTACCCACCACGTCCAGATTCAGCTGTTTGCCCTTCAAACGACGCATGGTTTCCAGTACCACAGCGCAGCCGATACGGCAGTCGAAGGCCTTGCCTAAGCACACGCCATTAACTTCGTTGTATTCCATCTCCACATCGGGCACCACAGGTGCGCCCACGCCGATCTTAAAGTCTCTGATCACTTCTTCTTTCGAAGTAGCACCCACATCGATGAGCATCTGGTCGATACGGGTATCACCGCCGCCCAAGGGACCGGAGGTATAATGGGGAGGCGTGCTGGCTACTACGCCGGAGATGAGCTTTCCTTCTTTATTTTTGATCTTCACTTTATGAGCAGGCACAGTATTGGGCACCCAACCGCCCAAAGGCAGGAACTCCAAGGTTCCGTTGGGACGGATGGCCTGAATAATAAAACTGGTCTCGTCGCTGTGAGCATCCAGCATGATCACAGGCTTGTTACCTTCATTTTCTGCTTTGTGCAGATAAATATTACGAATGCTGTCTTCTTCGATATGGCTGGTAAAGTCCTCAGCATACTTTCTGGCTACTTTTGTTACATCATCCTCAAATCCGGAGGCCCCAAAGGCATCGGAGAGGTCTTTGATCATTTGAATGGTCGGGTCTTGCATTTTGAAATCCTTCTTTCTGGTATTGATGGAGATATTATAGCACGGATTCTGCAGTTTGGGGAGAGTTTTTTGAAAGGTGACGGCAAATCGCAAACACATTCTTTACTTTTTTCTTCAGTATGGGTGTGCAGTTTTCTCAAGTGCATACCCATCTACCGCACTTTTCCGTCATTTGTGTTTGCACTTGCTTCAATTGCAAACACACTTTCATCATATTTTTAGTCTTATGGGTTTGCAATACCGCAAATTGCAAACCCAAACTCCAGCATTTTCTCATTACATAGGTTTGCACTCATTATGACTGCAAACCCAAACCCGTGAAAATAAATAATCGTGGGTATGCAATATAAAACTATTAGGAGGTTTCACATGAATTACGGACTTAACTCTATTGAGAAAATGCTGTATGATGCATATACTCAGCACTTATCACTTCAGCAGGCACTTGAACAAAATCTTCCACACACTGCAGGTGGTCTTCGCTTATTCAAATCTCGCAAAAAAGGAGCTCCACCAGATTATTATTACATTTTTCGCCAAGGCAATCAACGCTGTTCCAAACGCATCCATCCCGCCGACCTCGAAGCCTGTCAAAATGAAATCCAGACCTTAAAGGAGCGAGAACAAGCCCTCAAGCATACCAAAGAAGAATTAGCCAAAATTGAAAAATGCATGAAAGCAATTCATTTCGATTTAGCTGCCTATGAAAAATTACAGCAGACAACTACGTATACCGCCATGCAGAACACCAATGTCCCCTTTCCGGAAAATCTTCGCCACAACACCCTTGCCGGTATCAAAGTTAGATCTAAATCTGAAGCTTTGCTTGTCAACCTCTTCTTCTCCTACAATGTTCATTTTGAATACGAAAAAGAAATCAAACTTGGTAACACCACCTTTTACCCGGACTTCACCATCATCGCTCCCGATGGACGCATATTCTACTGGGAACATCTTGGCATGCTTGAAGACAAAACCTATTCTCGAAACTGGGCCAAAAAAAGCAATATCTACATGCAAAATGGAATTTCCGAAGGTAATGGTCTTATCATCACCCGCGATATCAACGGTGTTTTTGATGCCGCCGATGCTCTTTACAAAATCAGACTCCATAACCTTAGTCACATTCCCCAATGACAGCCGGCAAAAGCTATGATATAATACTTTCATCGCCGCCTTTGCCCGGCAATCGCACTCGATTGCCGGGCGGCGGAACATGACGATTCAGATCTATTTAACCACGAATTCGAGGAACCCACCATGAAAATGCACGACGAATGCATCCCCTGCCTGGTCAGTCAGGTCATTAAGACCGCCCACCTGACCGGCGCACAGGATCGCGAAACCTTATATAAACAAGTCTTCGCCTACATGGCTACTTTAGACTTTAACAAAACCAATCCGGAAGTAGCCGGCGACACCTATGCCATGCTCAAAAAACACATTGGCAATGAGGATCCTTATCAAGAAGTACGCGATTACTTCAACAACTTGATCCTACAGCTGCTGCCCGACATACGCAGCAAAATCGAAGCAGCCGATGACCCATTTAAGGCAGCCCTGCAATATGCCTCTGCCGCCAACATCATCGACTTCAGCCCCGCTCACAGCGGCGAACTGGTCACCACTGAAAATGTAATGGAACTTTTGGATCAAGCCACCACTCTGCCCTTCGTCATCGATCACACAGCCCAGCTGCGAACCGATCTGAATCAGGCTAAAACCCTGCTCTACCTGGGCGACAACTGCGGCGAGATCTGTCTGGATAAACTCCTCATCGAAAATATCAAGCACCAAAACCCTAATCTGCAAATCTACTTCGGCGTTCGCGGCGCCCCGGTGGTCAACGATTCCACCGAGGAGGATGCCTATAAAGTAGGCATGAATGAATATGCCACCATCATCAGCAATGGTGACATCTCCCAAGGCACAGTGATCGAACATACCAGCCCCGAATTTCAGGAGATCTACCACAAAGCCGATCTGGTCATCGCCAAAGGTCAAGCTAACTACGAAACCCTCAGCGACCGCCTCGATCAAAACATCTACTTCATGCTCATCACCAAATGCAAAGTCATTGCCAACGACATCGGTGTACCCGAGCGTTCTCTGGTCTGCCTAAATCATCCTAACAAGGAGGTAACCAACCCATGATCGGACTTGGAACCATCATTAACGTGGCCGGCATTCTTGCCGGTGGCTTAGGCGGTCTGCTCTTTGGAAAACGCCTCACGCAGCGTTTTCAAGATACCTTAATGAGCGCCAACGGCATCTGCGTGCTCTTCATCGGCATCTCCGGCTGTCTTTCCGAAATGTACAAAATCACCACTTCGGGTCTGGAAGCCGGCGGCACCATGATGATGATCGTCTGCTTCGCGCTAGGTGCGCTCTTCGGCGAGCTGCTGAACCTGGAAAGCCGCTTCGAACAATTCGGCGAATGGCTCAAGCGCAAAACCGGCAGCGAGGGCGATACCGGCTTTGTGGGCGGCTTCGTCACCGCCTCCCTTACGGTTTGCATCGGCGCCATGGCGGTGGTTGGTTCCATTCAGGACGGCACCCTGGGCGACTATTCCACGCTGTCCGCCAAAGCCGTACTCGACTTGATCATCATCATGATCATGACCGCCTCCTTCGGCAAGGGCTGCATCTTTTCCGCCATTCCGGTGGCTCTGTTTCAAGGCAGCATCACCCTGCTGTCCACCCTCATCGAGCCCATCATGACACCGCAGGCCCTTTCGAATTTGTCCCTCACCGGCAATATCCTCATCTTCTGCGTGGGTATCAATCTGGTCTGGGGCAAAAAAATCAAAGTCGCCAACCTGCTGCCCACCATCGTGTTCGCCGTCATCTGGGCCTTTCTGCCCTTTGGCTAAATACCCGCAGGGCGGACAAGTTTGACGGCCTCTCTCCTTTGATTTAAACTTCAAAAATCGACAAAAATACGCTTTTCAACCAGCAATCATTCCCTGTTTGAAAAGCGTATATTTTTATGCAAAAAAACAAAGTATAATAATGGCTTTGCCATTGCTGCGTCTGTTCATGTGACGAATGCAGTGCAAATCTTTTAATATTAAAAGGAAGGAAACACTATGAAACACAGAAATTTTTCTACAGCCTTACTGCTGACTCTGTGCTGTGGTCTGCTAATGGGCTGTGCCTGCGTTTCCAGAGTAGTGGACGAGGGAGAATCCATGATGAACGACTTGGAATCTTCGCTGCTCGGCCATGAGAATTCTCAGGGTATTCTGATGAATGACTCAAACCCACATGATTCCCGTCTGGAAAACTCAAAGCTCAATAATACCGAAAGCCTGCCCGGCATGGTGAATGACAATGGTGATACCAGCGGTGCCACCGGTACTACCAACGGCATCAACGGCGACGGCAGCGATCCAGCTGATGAAAACGGTGATCACACCAACGAAATTACCGGAACCGAAAACTCCATGCCCGCCACCAACGAGCAGCAACTGACCGAAGATGAAGCCATCGATATTGCCTTACACGAGGCCGGTGCCAGCCGTGACAGCGTTTCTCAGCTGACCTACCATCTGGACTACGATGACACCACCGGTGAACCCTTCTATGAGATCAAATTCCTGGTGGACAATAAAGAATATGATTTTGAAATTAGTGCCCTGGACGGTTCCATTATGGAATTGGATCGGGAAGGTTGAAACTTCACGCAAGCTGAACTTTAAAATCAATCAAGCCCTGCAGTCATGTGGTGCAAATCCACTATAGCTGCAGGGCTTTCCCATTACCAATATTTTCGTTTCTTACGTTCCGGCCTCTCCATTTGCTGCTGGGCCTTTCGCTGTTTATGTACCATAAAACCAAATTTTTGATGATAGTCTTTTTTAATGATATGTGCTTCTAATTGAAAACTCAGGCCATAAACTCCCTGATAGCGAAGGATTCCTTTGTCGCCAATTACCAGATCGTCTCCCTTCATCAAAAACCCTTTTCGACCGAATTTTCTAGGTTTCAAAAAGCGTACCCCCACTGCATCTCGATCCAAAACTCCTCTTGGCACATATACGATCTCCACATAGGCCTCTTTAACTTTCATAAACCGCGATAAAGGTCTGCGAATCATACTCCACAGGGCAACCAACATGAAAAATATCAAACCGGCAATAATGATGCCCCAAGCAACCTGATTGAGAAAATAAGATCGGTCTGACACTATCGACCATTGGCCCTTCAATAAGAAAAACATATGATTTATCATACACATTCCCACCACTCCCTTTTCTTCATTATAAGAAACAATCCAAACTTCGTCAACTCAAAATTCCATAGATCCACAGCAAACAAGGAGCCGCCCTTCCGGATCAGCTCCTCACCTCATTCTCATTCATCCTCTAATACATTTTCCAAAAACTCCAGCGGGTTCACCGTTTCACCATTTACCGTCACTGTAAAGCTCAAGTGCGTCCCCAATGCAGAACTGTACCAACTGGGCAGTTCCACACAACCCAGCACCTCGCCTTGATCTACATACTCGCCCAAAGCCACCCAAATATCATCGGAAAGCTGACCGTATGTTGTCTCGCAGCCATCGCCATTATCCAAAACTACAAAGTTGCCCAGCGCATCGGATTTGCCGATTTCGGTTACAATACCATCAGCCGCAGCAAGCACCTCCTCCGCTTCCCCGGCTCCAATGCACAGCGTCTCATTGGTACGATACAAGTCCAATGTCCGATCGTAGATCAGTGCGTCCCGGCTATAATCCATCAGCACTGCACCACTCACCGGCCATACCATCATGTCCACGTCAGGATCAAAGGTCGCCGTCATATTTTGCGGCTCGGCCGCAAACTCCTCCTGCATATCGCTCTGCTGCCAGTCATCTGCCGGCTCAATGGCCGCATCCTCCGGCTCTTCTTCCTCCAAAGACGGTGTTATCGGCTCACTGCTTTCCTTAGGTGTCTCTGTCTCGATCTTGCTATTGACGTCGTTGAAATCCTGCTCCACCGGTTTGACTTCTTGCTGCATCGACTGCGCATCCTGCTGCGGCGCTACCTTTTCGACTTCGGCGCTGTAACTGTTTTGCTGCACCGCCTCAGAGTTTTCCCCCTCAGCTGATGGAATTTCCTCACGGTAAAGGGTAAATACCGTCACCATAATGGCCACCACCAAAAGGCTGGCTAGTACTGTTAAATATATTTTCGCCTGCTTCTCAGCTTGTTTTTTGTCTGTCTGATTCATAGCAATTGCTCCTCTCCCTTTTCTTCAGGAACCTGCTGTCTGGGCAGATTGCTGTATGAGCATATATTGGCTCAAGAGGGGGCATTTTATTCATAGATGCTGATTACAAAAAAATCCTGTCCGCAGGCTTTTATACCCACGAACAGGATTTCTTCTTAATTAAATTTTGTTTCAGCTATTATTCGCCGAACTGCTTCAGACCTTCGGAAACTACGTAGGTGTAGCTCTCACGGTTACCGGTTACCAGTTCAGAGAACATCTTGGTGCCATCCAAATAACCGTTGGTGTAGTAGTAGCTGGAACCAATGCGGTTGCTATAGCCCTGCAGGCCATCGCATTCCATGTACATATACTCGCCATTGGGAAGTGCAACAATACCATTATATACAATGGGATAGTATACGGTAGTTTCTTCAAACTTACCATCCTGATTGGTCACCTTACCGGCATATACAGCGATGTAGCGGTTATTGTAAGTGAAATCACTGCCCTGTTCTTTGGCGATCAGCAGATATTCACCCAACAGTGCCAAATCTTTTACTTCATTTTTCTTATCGTAGCTATCGGTAATATAGCTTTCAACTCTGGTTTTTGCATCGGTCTGCAGAGTTGTCTTATACTCGGCGCTGATATCCTCCAGAGTGGAGATGCTGGTATAAGAAGCATACTCTTCAAAACCATCACCGCATTCAAAGTTATAATCCTCTTCATAGTAAGCTACCAGATCCATATAACAGCTCAGCGGATTTACATAACCATCGGTCCAAACACCAACACCATCGACATAGCAATAACCGGTCAGACCTTCCTTATAATCGTAAGAGAAGGTACCTTCCTGAACCATCAGGTTACGGAAGCATACAGGGAAGTATACTTTACGGCTGATGCTGTTATCTGCCTTGGCCACGTCACCTTTATAGATAACATAAATGCAGTTGGTATACCAGGGGTAGTCCTCCGGATGCTTGGTGTAGCTGAAGATGTAACCGGCATATTCCAGATTGCTTAAAGAATAAGAATTGGAATAGTTGTTTGCAACATAGGCATAGATGGTGTCTTCGGTCTCGCCTTTCAGCTTAGTAATGAAGTCCTCATTAATATCACCATAAGCAGTAACATACTCCTGCAGACCGGTTACCTCATAGGTCATTTCCTTAACAGTTGCTACATAGCCATACCACATGGTGTTTTCATCGGTGGTATCGTACTTGATGGTTACTTTGTCGCCGTTCTTCAGATTGTTATACTGATCAGCGCTAAAGTAATAGGACTCAACATAGCTGTCGGTTCCGGTGTATTCATATTCCACATAACCATAGGGAGAAATACCGGTAAAGGTTACATTCAGGCCGTCAAAAGGATCAACTTCATGTACGGTCTCCAGGCCGCCGGCAGTAATGCTAACGGTTTCGCCTTCGAATTCAATATCCACCTCATTGGCAATTTCATTGTCATATGTAATGGTTGCTGTTATCACATCACCATTGGAAATGTTGGCTTCCTTATCCAAGGTCAACTCAATGGTATCCATGGCTGCTGCAACGGTAATACCATTACCCAACAGGTCGGTGTAATCATCCAGATCAGAGTAGTTAAAGTTTCTCTTACCGGTAGCTTCCATAATTTCAGCATACAGGCCCCACTCATCCAGATACACATCAGCAGTGGCATATCCGTCATAACCGGAATACTCAATGGATACATACTTGGATACATCCACTTTCTTAGGCTGCAGAATGATGATCACTACGATAATGATCGCTAGAAGCAGTGCTGCACCGCCGGCCATCAGGCCAAGGAACAATTTGTTTTTCAGCAGAGTTTTTTTCTCCTTAGGCTGCTGAGGAGCTACGGGCTGACCGGTCATCGGATCAAAACCGCCCTCAGGCATCTGAGGTGCTTCCGGCATTACCGGTTCAGGCACGATCTCAGGCTGAACTTCAGGCATTTCAGGAGCTACGGGCTGGGGAGCAGCCTCGGGCTGAACTTCTACCTGAACTTCAGGCTCTTGCATAACAGGCTCCATCACTACAGGAGCTTCTGCTTCTACCTTTACTTCTTTTTTAGGAGCAAAAGTAGCATTACAGTTGGGGCACACAGGGGTGCCATCCGGCAACTTAGTGCCGCATTGGGTACAATACATGATTGAAATCCCCTTTCTTTTTTATTTTCATAAGTGAAAAATGATTTATAGCATTGCTTGTGCATAACGCACATGGCAACATTTACAATGTTAAATTGGGATTCGCATTCAGAGAAAGATCCGCACTTTCGCCCTGCTCATACTCATAATAGGCTGCACAGGCGATCATGGCTGCATTATCGGTGCAGAAAATGAACTCCGGCCGACAAAAATCGTAGCCATTTTTGATGCAGGCCGCTTCCAGCGCCTCACGCAGAGGCTTATTAGCAGAAACACCGCCGGCAATAGCAACTCGCTTCACTCCCATTGCCTTGGCTGCCTGCATGGTCTTGGTTACCAAAACCTCCACCACCGCTGCCTGGAAGGAGGCTGCCACATCTTCCGGCACAATGGCTTCCCCTTTCATTTCCTGCTGATTCAAATAGTTCAGCACCGCTGACTTCAGGCCGCTGAAGCTGAAGGAATAGCCTTCCTCCTCCAAACAAGGTCTGGGGAAATGGATCGCCTCAGGATTTCCCTTTTCGGCAGCTTTTTGGATCTGCGGACCACCGGGGTATCCAAGTCCGATCGCACGAGAGACCTTATCAAAGGCTTCACCCGCTGCATCATCCCTGGTTTTACCCAAAATTCGATAGTTTTGATAATCATCCACCATTACAATGTGAGTATGTCCACCGGACACCACCAAGCACAAAAAGGGCGGTTCCCATTCTTTGTTCGTTATGTAGTTAGCTGCAATGTGGCCCTTCATATGATGCACGCCCAGCAGCGGCTTATGCAAGCTGTAGGCCAAAGCTTTGGCCTCCGCCACGCCCACCAGCAGAGCTCCTACCAAACCGGGGCCATAGGTCACCGCAATGGCATCAATATCGTCCCAGCCCATGTTCGCCTCTTCCAGCGCCTGCATGATGACTCCGTCGATATTCTCAATATGCTTTCTGGATGCGATCTCCGGCACCACGCCGGCATACACCTTGTGCAGAGCGATCTGTGAAGAGATCACGTTAGACAGCACCTCGCGGCCGTTTCTTACCACCGCAGCAGCTGTCTCATCACAGCTGCTCTCAATTCCTAAAATCACAGGATATTTCATAAGATCACCTACTCATCTTCACGAAACTTAAACTCTTTTATCATACGATCCTTGCCCACCTTGGTGTTGGGGAAGATCGCCGTTGCTTCACTTAAATATTGCCGTGGATTTGGCATAGCCGGACTAAAATGTGTTAGCCACAGTTCAGAGACTCCCGCCTCCTTAGCCATCTGAGCCGCCTCCTGATAGGACATATGCTTATGTTCTTTAGCCTTGTCCTGCTTATCAGGCTCTCCATACATACCCTCGCAGATGAACAGGTCCGCCTCCTGAGCCGCACGTACAATGGATTCCTTCGGTCTGGAGTCGGTACAGTAGGTCAGTTTCAAACCTTTTCGGGCCTGCCCCAAAACCATTGATGGCTCATACACCGTTCCATCTGCTTCAGTGACAGTCTCACCATTTTGCAAGCGGCGCCAGTAAGGCAAGGGAATACCAGCTTCCTTGGCACGCTGGGGATCAAACTTGGGTTGGCGCTTCACTTCTACACTGTAGCCCACACAGGGAATGCCATGATCGGCTTGACAAGGACGTACAAATAACTCACCCAGCTGTAGTTCCTGTTGTTCCTGGATCTGTTCACGGGTCAACTCCACATATTCAATGGGAAATGGAAGGCCCGGAGCAATCAAAAGAAGGCCCTCCACGATCTTTCTCAGACCTCGGGGACCGATCAGGGTAAGGGGCTCTGTACGCTCACAGTTGCCAATAGTAAGCAATAAACCGGGCAGACCACTGATGTGGTCACCGTGGTAATGAGTAAACAAAATATAATCGATGGCTTTGAAGCTCCATCCGGTCTCGCGCATGGTAACCTGAGTTCCTTCGCCGCAGTCGATCAAAACGGTAGTTCCGTTATAACGTATTAAACAAGAAGTCAGCCAGCGTCCCGGAAGCGGCATCATGCCGCCGGTGCCCAGCAAACAAATATCGAACATACTATTTGACAGTTCCTTTCTATACCTTTTCAGGTCGTCGTTTGTATGAATACAGACTTCTTCTTATTGTACCCTTTTTGAAGCGTTTTGTCAAAGCTTTCCTGTCGACATTTTGCGGCTTTGCCGCTGTTTTAATGATCTTCTTCGTAAACCTCTTCAAAAGCTTCGTCGCAAATATCGTTGTCTTCTACCTGTGGTGCAAATTTAAAAGTACGGATCCACTTGGCGTAGCAATCCTGACACAGATCGATTTCGTGTACTTCGCCGTCGTAGGGGGAGTCGTAGCCCCACTCTTTTCGAATGCTTACGTACTCCGGGTACGGATGCTGCTTTGTAATTTGAATCTCCTGACCACAGCAATTGCAGATCATACGATTGGGCACTTGCTTTTGCACTTGGATTGTTTTGTACTGTTTCATCTACATACCCTCTTTCCGGAGACAGCTTGAATTTTCGAATGATGCCTTGCCCCTGCGGCCATGACCGCCTTGGTGTCGGGCGCGGCGAATATGTGTTATGGGGACGGATCGCTGTTGATCGAGTGTCCCGGTGCTGCTCCTATGTACTGCCCCTACGTTTTGATTCTTCGCTGTGATACTTCAATTTATGCTCACAGATGTGTCACTATGACACATTATACTACTCTTTTTGCCCTCTGTACAGAAGTAATATTTGGTAAAAGGGACGGACCTTGCCCCTTGACTTTCCCGGGCAAATACGCTATAATCCATCTATTGGCTATGAAGATGTTACGAGAAATATTGCTTTTCGAAAAGCAACGTTTCTTAAGTAGTTTGCCGGATCATTCCTCCCAGAGAGTCGCGCCTTGGCTGTGAGCGCGTAGGAACCTTGTAAACGAAGTTCAGCATTGGAGCCATGAACTGAATAACAAAGCGCAGATATGTTGTTAGGATATCTGAATTTGGGTGGTACCGCGGGTTAGCTCGTCCCATAATGATTCTGTATGAATGATTATGGGGCTTTTTTAATTTCCAGGTTCGGGTCCCGATTCATACAACACAAATTCGAATAGAAAGCAGGAAAAAGCAATGCAGGAATTGAATGAGAAACTCTCTGCGATTCAGCAGGAAATTATCGACGGCATGGAAGCTTTGGAAAGCTCCAAGGCCGTGTATGAGTTCAAAAAATCCTTCATGGATAACAAAACCGGCAAGATCGGTGCTTTAATGAAGGAAATGAAAAACATCGCTCCTCAGGACAGAGCCGCTTATGGTAAGAGCGTCAATGTTTTGAAAGAATGGGCACTGGCACAGTTTGCTGAGCTGGATGAAAAAATGAAGGTGAAAGAGCTGAAACAGCGCTACGAAGCTGAAAAGATCGACATCACCATGCCCGCTGAGACTGTGGAGCCCGGTAATCTGCATCCGATTACCTTGATTCGTAATCAACTGATCGACATTTTCGCTTCCATGGGCTTCGAAGTGTTCGAAGGCACCGAAATTGAAAATGACTACTATAACTTTACCGCACTGAATACCCCTCAGGACCACCCGGCCCGTGACATGCAGGATACCTTCTACCTGTCACCCGAGTTCCTGCTGCGTACTCAGACCTCTGCCGGTCAGATCCACGTTATGGAGAACACCAAGCCTCCGATCAAGATCCTGTCCCCCGGTAAGGTATTCCGTTCCGATGATGACGCAACCCATTCTCCCATGTTCCATCAGATGGAAGGTCTGGTTGTTGACAAAGGAATCACCCTGTGCGACCTGAAGGGTATGCTGGATGTTCTGGTGCAGAAGATCTTCGGCGAAGGCACCACTACCCGTCTGCGTCCCTCTTACTTCCCCTTCACCGAGCCCTCTGTAGAAGTTGATGTAAGCTGCTTCGAATGCGGCGGTAAAGGCTGTAAGCTGTGCAAAGGCACCGGTTGGATCGAGGTTCTGGGTGCCGGTATCGTAAATAAGAAGGTTCTGGAGAACTGCGGCATTGACTCCGAGGAGTACAGCGGTCTGGCCTTTGGTATCGGTATTGAGCGTCTGGCTATGTTGAAGTATGGTATCAATAACATCAAGATGTTCTTCGAATCTGATGTGCGCGTATTGAACCAGTTGAAAGACTGATAACGGAGGTATATATAAGATGTTAGTTCCTTTGAGTTGGCTGAGAGAATATGTCGATATTGACGTTGAGCCTAAAGTATTGGAAAAAAGACTGTTCGACTGTGGTTTCGAAGTAGAAGAATCCTGGGAGATCGGTAAAGATATTAGCGGTGTTGTTGTTGGTTTGGTGGAAGAATGCGAACCCATTCCGGAAACTCACCTGCATGTTTGTAAAGTAAATGTAGGCCAGGGTGAAAGCCTGCAGATCTGTTGTGGTGCCGATAATGTTTGCGCCGGCGGCAAATTCCCCGTAGCTTTAGTGGGTGCTTCTGTATACGCAACTGCTAAAGATCATAAGACCATCGAAGGTGTTATGAAGATCAAGAAAGGCAAACTGCGCGGCTATGAGTCCCATGGTATGCTATGCTCCGGTGTTGAGCTTGGTCTGACCGAGAACCTGTATCCCGGTGCCGGTTACAACGGTCTGCTGGTTCTGCCTGAAGATGCTGAGATCGGTGCTGATGTTAAGCCTTTGCTGGGTCTGAATGATTGGATGTTCGACATCTCCATCTATGCAAACCGTGCAGACTGCCAGAGCATTTTCGGTATTGCCCGTGAAGTGGCTGCTGCTCTTGGTAAAGAGCTGAAGACTCCCGCTTTGGATTACACCGAAACCGCTGTTGCTAAAGAAGGGTTCACCGTTACCGTGGATGCTCCCGATCTGTGTCCTCGCTACATGGCTCACTATGTATATGATGTAAAGATCGGCGAATCTCCCGCTTGGATGAAACGCCGTCTGGCTCTGGTGGGTATCGATGCCATCTCCAACGTTGTTGATATTACCAACTATGTTCTGAAGGAAATGGGTCAGCCCATGCACGCCTTCGATTATAACTATTTAGAGGGTAATGCGATCAATGTACGCCGCGCTCATGACGGCGAGAAGATCGTGACTCTGGATAGCAAAGAATTCACTCTGGATAACTCCAACCTGGTGATCTGCGACGGTGTAAAACCTGTTGCTCTGGCCGGTATCATGGGTGGTTTGAATTCTGAGATTCTGGACACCACCACCGAGGTAATGTTCGAGTGCGCTAAGTTCGCCCGCGACAACATCCGTAAGAGTTCCCGTGCTCATGGTCAGGTGACCGATTCCAGTTCCCGTTATGCTAAGGGCGTGGATGAGTATGCCACCGTTATGGCTTTGAAGCGTGCCCTGCATCTGATTGAAGAGCTGGGCTGCGGTAAAGTTTCCTGTACTCACTGTGATGTGAACACCGGCAACTCCGTAGAACCTCGTGAAATGAAAGTCAGCATCAATAAAGTAAATGCTGTACTGGGTATCGAAGTTCCCACCGAAGATATCGTTCGTATTCTGACCAGCCTGTACATGAATCCTGTTGTAAATGGCGACGAGCTGACTCTGCAGATTCCTGCATTCCGTGAGGATATGGAAAACTATCCGGATGTTGCCGAGGAAGTCATCCGTATGTACGGTTACGATCATGTAATCTCCACCTTCATGCCCACCGCTAAGGTTACCACCGGTGGTTTGAATCCGAAGCAGAAAGCTGAGCTTCGCCTGAAACGCGCCCTGTGTGCTGCCGGTGCTCATGAATGTATCCACTACTCCTTCTTCTCTCCCGCTGATTTGGATCTGCTGGGCTATGCTGAAGATGCTCCCGAGCGCGTGGCTATTCCGCTGATGAACCCCATCAATGAAGGTTTGTCCATCATGAGAACCACTCTGGCCGCTTCCATGATCCATTCCATCGCCCGCAACCAGAAGAGAGGCAACATGGAAGGCCGTCTGTTCGAAATGAGCAGCATTTTCGTTCCCAAGGCTCTGCCTTTGACCGAGTACCCCAAGGAACAGAGCATGCTCTGCGCCGGTGTTTGGGGCGATAAGGAATCTTTCTTCACCCTGAAGGGTCTGGCTGAAACCGTGGCTGAGAATCTGGATGTGAAATTCACCTACGAGCGCTGTGAACTGCCTTACCTGCATCCCTTCCAGACCGCTGCCATCATCTGCAACGGTGAGAAGGTTGGTTATTTGGGTAAGATCTCCTATCCGGTTCAGGAAGCAGAAGATATGCGTAATTCCGGTTACATTATGGAACTCGATATGGAAGTACTGCAGCAGTACTACACCAACGTAAAGAAGTTCGTACCCCTGCCTCAGTTCGCAGAAGAAAAACGTGACCTGGCTCTGGTAATGAGCAAGTCTATCACCAATGGTGAAGTTGAGGATGTCATCAAGGAAGCTTGCAGCTATGTAACCAAGGTTACCCTCTTCGACGTTTACGAAGGCAAGCCGATTCCGGAAGACAAGAAGAGCATGGCTTACACCATCGTTTTCACTCCCAAGGCTGAAGAGTTCACCGCCAAGTCTGTAGACGAAATGGTTGAGACTATTTTGAGAAAGCTGAATAAGAAGCTGGAAATTGAGATCCGCGCTTAAGGTTTATAACTTTCACTTGATCTAAATAACAAAAGCAACAATATACGTTTTGTTTGAACGTGTATTGTTGCTTTTTTAATCTTTAAGTTATTTATTCCCGTCCTCTGTTCCAGGATCCATTACCGTTCCCATAAAAATGGAGAACTCGTTTTCCTGATCCATAATCAAATAAACAAAGGGGCGATCTAACTTGACAAATTTAACTTCCTGGGTTGTCCCGCCGCCGCTCATGCCGCCACCTAAAGTTGCAGCTCCGCCTTTAGTTCCACTAGTATTTACATTAATGTAGGTTTTATGGATCACACGGTTTAAGAAGAGATTCCCGTCCGTTCCCTTTCCCATCTTTGACAGATCCGCCTTCACCTCATCAAACAGATCAATCATACCTATTTCACTCAGTGTTTCTTTTAAGCCAATACTGTACTCGTATTCATATTCAGGCATCGTTACATCTACCCGCACTTCTCGTGCGCCTTGCAGTAAAGCAGTAATTTTCTCACCGCTTAAGGAATTCATGTACTCAGAGATACTTGTTCCTTCTTCCGGCAGCAGTGCTACAAAAGTATATCGATTATCTTCGTAATTCTTAACGAAGCCACTCACCCCCTCCTCTTCTATGTAATACTCTGCATCACCTAGCATCATGTTAACCGTCTTGACCTCACCGGTTTCTGTTGTAAATTGGCTCGGTTTTACGGTAATAAACTTTTTCCCCCATTTAGCATCGAAGGAAAGCGCATTGACTAGGTAGATAACTTCATTCTCTTCAATTTGATTTAAAATTTGTGGAATCCTTCTATTCGTCTGCTTGTATACCCACTGATTCAGCTCTTCCAATGTTGCTTCATCGAAGCTTTCTGCACTGACCCGTGCATGGTACATCTCTTCCATTTGTTCTGCAAATTCTTCATCCAATTGTAAGCTATTTTCTTTATATATAACTGCATTGGCGATGTTGACGGCAGACTCTCGGTCATCATATATCTCGGTTAAATATTCTTCAAAGTATTCATTCAGCTTCTCGCTGGAAATTCCAATCGCATCTTCCATCTGTGATTTTGTTTCTCCTTTTGCCCCGTTGTTTACCAAGGCCAGCATCGTCATCACAGATAAAGGTGAAACCAGTAAATTTTCTTCTGAACTCACATTTCTTATTAAAAGTTCAACGCCAAAATTTGTAATTGCCGTGTTAGCTGTTTCAAAACTTTTTACTTCGACAACGGCAGCACGTATTTCCTCCACTGATTGCCCAGTATACCAAGATGTACCGGGCAGTGCATTGAATATGGGCCATACCTGATCGTCTATAACTTGACAGACTCCGCATTGCCGATCTGTTAGAAAAACTGCTTCATATCCTTCTTTTAACTGCGAGGGTTTTACCATCCAATTCTTTTTCATAAAAAAGATATATTCATTATCCGGCACCAGCGGTCTTTCCGTTTCATTGACCAGTGCATGGTAAACCTTCTTTTCTTTATCATATCCCGTACCATCTTGATAACGAAATACATAACCTGTATCCCATCCGCCTTTATAACAATCTAGAACTTTAATTTGATAACCGGAATAAAGATCATTTTCTAATACTCTTCCTTTGAAAATATAATCGGATTTTTCAAAAATAGTGGATGCATTGCAATCATAATTCCATGATGCGGAATTTTGTACCAATCCGTAATATAATGGAGTATTAATTTCAGGAAGTTCATTTTCAGCAATTTGATCCTTTACCAAGCGATTCAAATAAAGAGCCACTCCTTGATACTCCTTTTTACTCCAGCACTGAGTAAAATCTATTGTGTAGATGAATGAATCCTGATATACCGCCCATGAAACAGGATCCGGTTTACTCAACTGCTTTTCATATACATCCAGTATAGGCAGTCGATATTCTGTATTATCAACTTCAAAAATTAACTGTGTATATCCTAATGTATATCGCGCCTTCATCTCGTCCCAATTTTGATTTTCATCCAATGTCAGTTTCATTTTATCAAAATTGGATATGATTTCATCAAATAAGGAATCATCGGGATTTAATTGCATAATCGTTTGAGAATCTATACTTGAATCTACCCTTTCAGGTTGATAGACGAAAATAATTTTGTCGATTTCGTCTTTATCAATACCTAGCAACTCAAAATAGGAAGCCTGATGAACTGGCTCTACGTTCGTATCTCGTTCTGCCCTGCAAGCAACCAAAAGGACCACACTGATCACAAACAGAAGAAACCATAACATATTACGATTTTTCATTTACTCATTCTCCCAAAACATTGGTTAGTATATTCTACAGTTTAAGAGTTATTTTCTTCTATCAATATAGTCGCAAAACATGATTCAATCATTCCCACATTTAAGGCGATATCGTCACTCCTTGGTAAAGAATTGACCACATCCACTCAATATTCCTACTTTTTTCATTTTAGCATAGCGGGTCTGGAAATTCAATCTACTCAACTATTATATTTACCTTACTGAATATTCACATTGCCATCTTAGCATAATTATACTATAATCACGCTAGAAAGGAGTGATTAATTATGCCTTTGATTATTCCAATTAAAGATCTTCGTAATGCCACTGAAATATCAAATTCTGCCCATAAAGAACAGGAACTTTTGGATGGTGCTGAAGCCATAGATGCCGAGCTGGCCTTTACAGCATTGGAGAAAAAACATTTTGGATAAGTATACCGTCAACTTCTCATCGAAAACTATATAATTATCTTTCGTGGCGATGAAAATACTAAAACCATCTACGTTGTTACAGTACAATACTATAGACGACTGATATAATGTTTTAGCCCCAAACGTTACTCAACATTTTGGGCTATTTTCATGTTCAAGTTTACAATCTAATCTTCTTCCAAACCTCTTCTATTTCATACTTAGCCCCCTCGAACTTTGGCCAGGCATTCACACCATCGTCGACTTTTCGTGGAATCATGTGAATATGAAAATGTGGTACTGATTGCCCTGCGCTTTCATCACTGGCATTTAACAAATTTATCCCGTCATAGACGCAATTTCCCACACAATGATTTGATACTCTCTTCACCGCTGCCATCATGTGAGTCAAAGTCTCCAAATCACAATCCAAAATATTCTTCACATGTTTTTTCGGTACCGCCAACATGTGACCATCTACATCCTCTACAATATCCATGAAGACGAGCGAATGCTCATCTTCATAGACTTTCATGCTCGGAATCTCTCCTGCTACAATTTTGCAAAATACACACATATTTAAACCTCCATCTCCATGTTTCGTCTGTAGGTTGCAAACCCCACCGACTCATAAAAAGCCAGGGCTCCTTCATTGAACTCCCACATGTTCAGTTCGACACGATCAAAGCCCTTCGCCTTAGCCTCCTGCTTAATAAAATCAAACATTTCTGTGGCCACCCCCTGCCGCCGAAAGGCAACATCCACGCAAAACTCATCCACATTGTAGAATCGACGACCATATGAGTAGGGACCTTCTGGCTTATCCACATACTGCACACAGGCAAAGCCGCAGATCACGCTCGCGCGTTCCGCCACAATCACATCCATATTGTCACTTTCAAAGATCTTATACAGCAAATCTTGCATCTCCTGATCAAAACCAGGCTTGAAAATATCCGGTCGGCCTTCCACATGCACATCATTCACCTGTCGTCTTAATTCATTAACTCTTGAAAGATCTTCTCGTTTTGCATAGCGTACCATGTCTCACAATCCTTTCTATCATAAATGTACTCTTACAAATTTCTTCTTACCACGCCGAAGAATAATACCTTCTCCTATCAGGGAAGCTTTTTCCACTTTGTATCCAAACTCCGTCACTTTGACACCGTTCACTTCTGCTCCGCCCTGTTCGATGTTGCGGCGTGCCTCGGAACGGGAAGTAGCAAGTCCTGCCTTCTGCATTAATGTAATCACGTCTACACAACCATCCACGAAAACATCTTCTGATACTTCCACACTCGGGATATTTTCCATGTTAGCGCCATCTGCAAAAAGTGCTTTGGCTGCTTCTTGAGCTTTGATTGCTTCTTCTTCCCCGTGTACGTCTCGAGTCAGTTCGAACGCGAGAATCTCTTTTGCTCTGTTTAGCTGACTACCTTCCCAGCATTCCATTTCAGCAATTTGCTCCAGCGGCAGGAAAGTAAGACATTTCAATAGCTTAATCACATCCGCATCATTCACATTTCGCCAGTACTGGTAGAATTCAAAGGGCGTCGTTTTATTAGGATCCAACCATACTGCACCCTTCGCTGTCTTTCCCATCTTCTTACCATCGCTGGTCATCAGCAAATTAGCGGTCATCGCATATGCATTGGCTCCTAGCTTTCTACGAATCAACTCTGTACCTCCCAGCATATTAGACCACTGATCATCGCCGCCACACTGCATATTGCACCCAAATTTTTGAAATAACATATAAAAGTCGTAACTCTGCATGATCATGTAATTAAATTCCAGGAAGCTAAGACCACGCTCCATACGCTGCTTGTAGCACTCTGCTGTCAGCATTCGATTCACCGAAAAACAGGCACCCACCTCTCGCAAAAAGCTCACATAATTCAAATGCATTAGCCAATCCGCATTATTCACCAAAAGTGCCTTGTCATCAGAAAAGTCAATAAACTTCTCAATCTGTTTTTTGATGCACTCCACATTTTGTTGTACCTTCTCTTCAGTCATCACCTGTCGCAGATCGGTTCGTCCCGAAGGATCACCCACCATGCCGGTACCGCCTCCCACTAATGCGATGGGTTTGTTTCCAGCTCGCTGCAAATGCTTCATTAATACCAATTGCAGGAAATGTCCCACCGTCAAACTGTCTGCCGTGGGATCAAACCCAATATAAAAAACGGCTTTTCCATTGTCGATGAGATCATAAATTTCTTGCTCATCTGTCATCTGCGCGATGAACCCCCGCGCCATCAGTTCCTCAGATAGTTTCATAATCAATAAACCTCCATTATTTTCCGCCCTTTGACGGAATATTATTTCTGAACCACCCAACGGAAAAAACCTAACAAAAAAGGCCCGTCCTAATTAAAGGACGAGCCTGTTACTCGTGTTACCACCTTTATTCACAAAAAGCTTACACTTTCTGCCTCATCAGGTACGGCGCTAAAACGCGATACCCTTGCACCTTTTTACGGCGTGCTTCTCCGTCGCAGCCTACTTGGAAATCCTTTTGAGATTTCAAACTCCTTTCGGTGCGCAGCTCAAAGATGTATTCACAACGGATATCCATGCGCCTCTCACCAACCGGCAACTCTCTGTAAGCCTTCTCCATTGCTACTCTTTCTTGTCATAGCCTTTTCGATTGCGGTATTCAGTTGTTGTAGATTATAAAACCACTCAACACTATTGTCAAGCAGATTTTCACCTCATCCCAACAAAAAATCTATCAAATTCTTCTGCCGGATTCCACCACGATTGATACTCAATAAGCTATCCATCGATAACACTACCTTTTCATAATTGTCAGATATTGCTTCCAGCGATCCAAATTCACGATCCGTATTTTGCTCTGTCAGAACATAACACACCTGGACATACAGCCGATCGTCTCGATAATTTGCAACAAAATCAACCTCTGCTACATCCTGTTTTCCTATATGAATCGAATATCCTCTTCGCAGAAGTTCCAGATATACTACATTTTCAAGAACTCCTGCTATATCATTATCACGATACCCTATCACTGCATGCCGAAGGCCCAGATCCGCTAAATAATATTTTTCCTGTGTCTCCAATATGCGCTTTCCCTTAATATCAAAGCGAGAAGCCTTATAAATCAGAAATGCTCCTTCCAGCGCATCAATATAGTTATACACTGTCTCTGTGCTCAATTTACGACCTTGACTCTTTAAAAAGTCTGATATCGTTTTTGCGGAAAAAGTATTTCCCACATTATCCATTAAATAATGAACTATACTTTCCAATAAGGCTGTATCTCGAATTTTGTTACGAGAAATGACATCCTTCAGCAAAACAGAATTATATATATCTGTTAAGTACTGTACGATTCGTGACTCATCCCATTTCATTTGATGAATACCAGGAAGTCCCCCAAACTTCAAGTAATTTACAAAATGTTCCTGATTGCTTAGATCCCTCTCATCTTCGTTTGTTTCGGCAAACAGAAGATATTCATTAAAACTTAGCGGGTACACTCTTATCTCAACATATCTTCCTGCCAAAAGTGTAGCTAATTCTCCCGACAACAATTTTGCATTAGAACCGGTAATATAAATATCGCAATCAAAATCAATACGGAATGAATTGATCGCCTGCTCCCATCCAGAAACCTCTTGAATTTCATCTAACAGAATATAAACCTTTCCTTCCACACCCTCTACTCTCTTAGAAACTTCTTGATATAAGGAACGATATTCTTTCAAATGCTCATATCTTAATGACTCAAAATTGATGTAGATGATATTCTCATTTGGAACGCCTCTTGCTTTTAATTCATCTCTCGTTAGTTCCAGTAATGCACTTTTCCCACAACGTCGCATACCTGTAATTACCTTGATAACAGGTTTATCCATAAAGTCACAAATCTGCTGCATATATTTTTCACGAATAATCATACAAATCACCTACTTTCTTTCTTTTATTCTAGCACCACGACCAAAAAATATCAAGAGTTTCTTTTATACAAGAAACTCTTGATATTCGTCGCATTTTATTCTTTTATATCGAAAATTCTCACTTTGCCTGATTCTTCAGTCGCTTATCCGACTTCACTGCCAAGCGGGTGCCGATGCTCTGGAAGATCTGCACCAAAAGGATCAATAGGATTACAGCCACCAGCATGATCATATATTTGTAACGGTAATAGCCATAGTTGATGGCGATCTTACCCAGACCGCCGCCACCAATAATACCACTCATAGCGGTATAACCCAAAATGGTGGTGATAGCGATGGTCGCATTAGAAAGCAACGAAGGCACGCTCTCCGGAATCATCACCTTCGTAATGATCTGCATAGGAGAAGCACCCATACTTTGAGCCATCTCGATGGTGTTGGGATTTACCTCACGCAGGCTGCCCTCCGCCAAACGAGCGATAAAGGGAAAGGCCGCGATCACCAAAGGTACAATAGATGCAGTGGTACCAACAGAAGTACCCACGATCAAACGGGTCAGCGGAACCACCAGAATCATCAAAATCAAGAACGGAACCGAACGCAGCAGGTTGATCACCACATTGAGCACCTTCATAAACCATTTCGGCAGAGGCAGCACGCCGCCCTTTTCTCCAACCACCAGCAGTACGCCCAGCGGCAAGCCCAATATAATGGCAAAGGCAGTGGACAATACGGTTACATATACCGTCTCCCAGATCGCCAAAGGAATCTGCGTTTCAATGATCTCCCAGGTCTCCTGCAAAGTCTCCGCAGAAAATAAATCATTAAACATTTTTGTCCACCTCCTCAACAATAATATCCTGAATCTGTGTCAAATATTCAATGGCCTCCAGCACCAGCCGCTTATCCTTCGGCAATCCCAGCAACATGGAACCATACACCTTACCGCCAATGCTCTTTGTGGAAGCATAGGCAATGTTGGCCTCGATTCCTTTTTCCACCGCCATGCGGGCAATACTCGGTGTATTGGCTGCACGGGCACCGTTATACACAACTCGGATCAAACACTGGGTATCGTCATCGTTCACAAGGATCTCATTATCGCCCTCAGGGAATACTAACTTGCGAGCCGCCTGTGACTTGGGATGCGCAAACACCTCAGCCACTTCACCGGTTTCCGCTACACGTCCGCCATCCAAAATGGCAACATGCTTACAGATCTGTTCCACCACGCTCATCTGGTGAGTAATGATGATCACTGTGATGCCCATTTTTTCATTGATCTCTCGGATCAATTCCAAAATAGAATTTGTTGTGGTCGGATCCAGAGCACTGGTAGCTTCATCGCAGAGCAGCACCTTCGGATTGGTAGCCAGTGCGCGGGCAATGGCCACACGCTGCTGCTGACCACCGGAGAGCTGCGCCGGATACGCATTGGCCTTATCTTTCAGGCCTACTGTATCCAAAAGTTCCAAAGCTCTTTTCTCTGCTTCGGGCTTCTTGATGCCTGCCAATTCCAAGGGGAAACATACATTTTTTAAGCAGGTTCTCTGCATCAGCAAATTAAAGCCCTGGAAGATCATGGTGATTTCCTGGCGCTCCTTACGAAGCTGAGCTTCCGTCAAACTTCCCAGTTCACAGCCATTTACGATCACACTGCCCTCAGTAGGCTTTTCCAACAAGTTGATACAACGCACCAGTGTACTCTTACCGGCACCGCTCATACCAATAATACCGTAAATATCTCCATCCTCAACAGTAAGAGAAACATCCTTCAGCGCAGTTACAATACCGTCAGCTGTTTCGTAAGTCTTGGATAGGTTTTTGATTTCGATCATTTGGTCCAAATCTCCTTATTTTTCCGTTTCACAATACCCTTTGTGTATTAGCGCCTTCGGCGCTTATATATGCGTTCGCCCCGGCAGAGTGCTATGCTCCGCCAGGGCCGAAGTTGTATGAGTTTCTTCCTTATTTAATAGCGTCCAGAGACTCTGCCTGACCGCCGTAGATACCCAGAGGCTCTACATGGGGAATGGATACTACTACCAAGTGGGTGCCATTCTCAGCATTGAAGTCTTCCAGGTAAGGAGTGTGCTGGAAGTAGTTGGCATCGATCTCACCACTTTCAACCACGTTGTTGGGCTGTACGTAATCGGTGAATTCTACGATATCTAGGGTGATGTCTTTCTCAGCCAGGATGTCTTTGCACACCTCAAGGATCTCAGCATGGGGAGTGGGAGAAGCAGCTACGCTGATTTCAGTACCGGCCAGAGCGGCATAATCGATGGAAGCATCGTAACCATCGGTAGCATTTTCTACCAGAGCCACTACTGCACCGTCATATTCTTCGGTGATGAAGTCGGCTACAGCCTGGCTTTCCAGAGCAGCCTTCAGAGCCAGAATTTCGGGGTTCTGTTCGTTACCCTCTTTAACTACCAAAACATTACCATAAGGAGAAGCTACACCTTCCAAAGCCAGGGCTTCTTCAGCAGGATTGATGCCTGCATCGATGGCGTAGTTGGAGTTGATGATGGCAAAGTCAACATCTTTCAGTACGTTGGGCAGCTGAGCAGCTTCAACTTCTTTGAATTCGATGTCATAGGGGTTTTCTTCAATATCCAGAATAGTTGCAGTGATGCCGGCATCATCTTTTACCTTGATGTAGCCTTTGTCTTCCAGAAGCAGCAATGCTCTTGCTTCGTTGGTGGTGTCATTGGGAATCGCAATGGTGATCTTGTCGTCAGATCCGCCACAGCCTACCAGGCTCAGTGCCAAAATGGATGCCAGTACTACAGATAACAGTTTTTTCATGATGTAATTCTCCTTTACATATGTAAAATGAAATTTGTGCTTTATCCGCTTTCAAAAAAGTTCACTTTCTTCAACCTTTCAAAACTAAAAAACCGGAAGACTTTCCGATCAAGTCTTCCGGTGATTTGTTAAGTGATCTCGCTTTGTTTGCGGTTTCAAGCTTTAACCCACGGTGAAGAACCTATCGGAAACGATTGCATAGCGACGCATGCACATGTCCATAGCCCACATGTACATCATCATAGCCATATCCATAACTGCAACCAGTTTCTTCATAATGAGGTTCTCCTTTCCTCCGTGATCCTATGTTCTAGGTTTTGCAATACCATACCACTATTCCTGCATTTTGTCAACAGGGAATTTTACTTTACTTCCACAACTCTTGCTTCTTCCTGTGCCAGATAAGCAGCCTCTGCCACCTTCTGGATCCACAGTCCGTCTTCAAAGGATACCGGAGGAACCGTATCATTCATAACCGCCTCGCCAAAAGCTGCGATTTCTTTTGCATACATGCTGCTGAAGTTCGGTTCAAACTCCAAAGCCTCTCTTTTACCATCGGCACCAATCACAAAGGCCGAAATTTCACCAGCCTCCAACTGACCAACGGTTCCCTGAGCCAAGATGCTGCCTTTAGTGCCATATACTTCCAGTAGCATGCCGCCAGGGGTCCCCTGCATATTGAAGGCACCGTCAATGTAAGCCACTGCACCGTTTTCCAGCTGAATCAGCAACTGACAGCAATCATCAACATCGTAACTAAAAGTACGGGTATCGGTAAATCCAGTCACACGCTTGGTACGGCTGCCAATAATGAATTCCGCTACATCAATATTATGAACGCCCACATCCATCAGAGCACCGCCACCGGACAGAGCCTTCTGCTGACGCCAGCAGTTGGGCAGATCCGGATACCAGAAAATCTGCTGTACACGTGCAGATACGATGTTACCCAGCACACCGTCTTCGATCAGCTTTTTGATCTGCTGATGATAGGTGTGGAAACGCATCATAAAAGCGGTACCGCCTTTTACACCGGCCTCTTCACAAATACGGATCATTTCTTCGCACTCTTCCGTGCTGCGTCCCAAAGGTTTTTCCAACAAAATGTGCTTACCTGCTGCAGCTGCCAGCTTCACCTGCTCCAGATGAGCAAACACCGGAGATGCAATGTACACTGCATCCACGTTGGGATCTGCCAAAAGCTCTTCCACAGTCTTATAGCCCTTAACATTATATTCGGCTGTCAGTTCAGCCAAAACGGTTTCATTTACGTCCATAATAGCGGTCAGCTTTGCATTCTCCGCCATCATAATTCCCGGAATCGTGCGTTTTCTGGCAATACCGCCCGCACCGATTACACCCCAATTTAATTGTTTCATATAGCACCTCTTTTCTTCGGCGCAGCCGAAAAATAATTGATTTCTCTTTCCTTAATCCACGATCACGCCGTCATCTTTAAGAACCTGCTGCAGCACGGCAATGTCAAGACTGCCTGCCTCGCAGCCGGAAGCTGCACAAAGAGCCGCCGCCGTTCCTGCGGCTTGGCCGCTAAGGGCACATACCGGGATCACTCGGGTTACTTCCCAGCCGTCTCCGGTGGCAGAAATGATACGGCCCGCCGCAAAGATGTTGGGGAAATTACTGTTGTACAAGGTTTCATAGGGCAGTTCAAAGTGGCGATCCTTTTTGCGGAAATCGCCAAAACGACCTACCAAACGCTCGCAAGTTTGACCTTCTTCCTCGCCGGTGAAGGTATAGTCGCCCACCATACGACGAATCTTGCGATACTGAGGCATAGTGGTCAGGGTCATAATATCCTGACGGTTTTTATCCTCTCCATTGGCAATGCGGTCAGTCACTCGTTTGAACAGACGATCATGACCAATCTGAATAAAGTTATTTACATCATCGCCATTTTCACATTTCATCATGCCGAAACCTTCCGGATGTCCATTTCCGAACAAGTCACTGCCACACCACTCCCAGGCACGCAGACGGCGCATATAGCCGGTTTCATTATATTTCTGTACACCGCTATCGGTAAAACCATGGGCTACATAAGAGAAAAAGTTTTCTCCAACCTCAGTTTCCATGCCTGCCTCACGGCACAGCACAGCGGTGCCGCTGGCATCGATACAGACCTTACAGGGGAAATATTCTTTTCCTCCTACACCTTCGGCGATGATGCCCTTCACGCGGTTACCCTCCATATCGGGATAGGTCACCAAACTATCATATCGAATGGTTACGCCATTTTCCTTACAATAATTCTGCATGGCTAACGCGAAGATCGTGGGAGAATAGTGGGTGGCAAATCGGCCTTTACCATTGACAAAGCCACTGGTACCGCCCCATTCCTCCGGCAGATCATCGAAACCGTACTTAATGGACAGGCGGATCAGTTCCTCACCGATGCCATACACCATTTGTTTACCCATACCATCGCACAAGGGCTCATACCAGCTGATCAGACCCACAGTGCCCAGACCACCTAAAGCCACCTGTTTTTCCATAAGTAAGGTCTTCGCGCCATGACGAGAGGCTGCCACAGCTGCAGCTACACCGGCAATACCGCCGCCTACTACGATTACATCGTAGGCTTCTTTCATATCAAATTTACGAGTATCGATCATGTCATCAGTTTCCTTCCTTTGGAATTGGAAGACCGCCGAATACAGTAGGAAGCATTTCCTTTAAGGTGAATACCAATTCGCCGCCCTTTCCATCTGCCAAAATGATTTCAAATGTATCGTGGTCGCAAAATTCGTTCATGACCTGCCGACACACACCGCAGGGAGCACAGGGTTGATCTGCTTCGATTCCCTCCATTGCTCCTACAATGGCAATGCGGGTAAATTCACGTTCACCTTCCGAGATCGCCTTAAAAAAGGCCGTGCGTTCTGCACAATTGGTGGGACCATAGGCAGAATTCTCCACGTTGCAGCCACGGTAAACTTTTCCGTCCTTAGTCTCCAGTGCTGCTCCCACCATAAAATGCGAATAGGGAGCATAGGCAAACTCTCGAGCCTTTTTAGCTTCTATAATCAGTTCTGCATTTGTCATTGTTACAATCCTTTCTTACGGCAAAATGCCGGTGGTAGCAATCTTATCGTACTTCAGCCACAGGAAGCCACCGCCAATGTATTCACCTTCCGGATGACCGCCATCATACCACAAGCGATCCTCCTCCAGTTCCTCAATCTTCGGCTGCAGACCACGGATGTAAGCACCCAGCTGCATCTTAGTCGTATCAAAACGCTGCATTAAGCCGCCGTAACGAATATCGTGCACTTCCCAGCCAAAGCTCTTGTAGTATTTCATCCAGGCATTTCGATGTGCCAGCCGCAGAGCGGCAATGCGTGCCATGATGGTATCACACTCTTTATAAAGCAGGGCAAGAGTCGCCGTATCTTTCGCATCATAAGCCTCTTTCAAGCGAACGCCAAAATCAGCCTTCATTTCCAGAACAGCACTCAACCGGCGCATCATTTCAAAGGCCGGAGCAAACATAGCTCCATCCTGTGCAGCTGCCTCAGCTACCGTTTCACCCACTGTTGCTAAACGATTACTGCAGCTCTTATAATAGTTCTCTGTTTCGAATTCCTGAATATGACGATCAAACAGACCCAGCAACGGGTCATTATATAGCAGAGCACGGGATACACCGGCATAATAGTTATTGCCATGAGGATATTCCACGTCTTCGGTTCTCAAAAAGTCCTCATACTCAATACCCAGTACTCGGCGCACACAGGCTCTAACAGCCTCTTCATCATAATGACCGGAGTAATCGAATTCCGTATACATAGCAAAGCCGGCCAAGGCCATCAAATGACAAGCCTCTGAACCATTATGCCATACTGTGGCGATCACCTCTTTAGTACCCGCCTTCTTGCAGGCTTCCAGTGCAGGAATGGTATTGCGAATTGAACGGGTATACTGCATACCATGTCCACTCCAAGCCCATACACCGCCTGCAAACAGGGTATATCGCTTCATGATGTTAATGTGCTTATCCAAATTGACTGCATAAAACTCTTCATCAGGATTGTAATAATCCCAAAATACCAGTTCCACACCCTCGGGCAAACGGTCAGCAATATTTTCCGGCAGCTGTACTCTGGGGTCATAATCCCGATAGTTCTTCAGACCTTGATTTTCACCCGCCATGCGGAAAAACATGTCACTCCACATCATGGGAGTAAAGCCATAGCTCTGGGCCATTTCCGTTACCTTGGCCAGATGCTCAAAGTAAATATCGGTATGCTCTATAAAACCATTCTTTTTCAGGTATCCGCCCAGACCCAGATCGGCCGTTTCATCCATACCCATGTGAATTCGGCGACTGGTGAAGCATTCTGCAATGCTTTTCATCAAATCATCGATGAAACTGTAGGTTTGTTCTTCTCCTACCAACACCACTCGCTCAGTATCTTTATATTTAGCAGCGTCTGCCCAGCGCAGATGAGTTCCCAAATGTCCCAGCACCTGAATACAAGGTACCAGTTCAATTCCCAACATGAGCGCATAAGCATCCATCTCTTTAATTTCTTCTTTAGAATAACGACCACGCATATGACCAAAGTACGGACGATTTTCCACTTTATAAGTATCTTCGGTATAGAGCATATACATATTCATGCCCATTAGAGCCATTTTGCGCAGCATAAATTTTACGGTATCCACCGTCATAACGGCATTTCTGGACATATCCACCATGGTGCCGTTGGTGGCAAACAGCGGTTTTTCACTGATCGTTTTTTCGGTTTCACCATCTTTAAGAGCCTGTACCAACATTCCCAGTGCGCGGAAGAAACGACTCTTGCCTCCGCCATAGGTGATGGTAATCTGCTCTCCCTGAATGGTCAAGTTCAAAGCATTTTCTTCGATTTCTTTTACCGCTACGCGGTAATTAGCTTGTTCATCAATTTCAAAACATAGTTCGGGAGCCAGAGCGCGGATTCCATCCATTACGCTTTCTGCTCCTGTAAAATACAATTTCATAGTGGGGACCTCCCATCTTTACAATAAAGGGCGACACACGCGATGCCGCCCTTCTTGCTTCTTATGTTACATCGCTTTGATGCAATTTGCAAGGTAATTTTTTGCTTTACGCTTTTTCGATCATGCTTTTCCGACAGAACCAAACAGACGCATTTTATTCATTACGGTCTCTTTAATGGCAGCTACGCGTGCGTTGCGCATTTCCAAATAGTCCTTTCCTTCAGCCAAAGCCTGAGCACTGGCCTGAGAACCGGCTACGCACATATCGGTAAAGATGTTGATTTTCGCAATACCATCACGAACGGTGTTTTTGAAATCATCGTCGGACAGACCGGAACCGCCGTGCAGTACCAGCGGTACATCCACAGCCGCACGGATCTCGCGCAGACGCTGCAGATCCAGTTCGGGTTTCATTTTGTAAGCACCATGAGCGGTACCAATGGCAATGGCCAGAGCGTCCACACCGGTGGCAGCCAGGAATTCCTGAGCTTCCTGTACGGTGGTATAACGATCTTTGGCAGCCTCGTCGCCGCTGGCAGCCTGACCTACATGGCCGATCTCACCTTCCACGGTGGCGCCCATGGCATGGGCGATCTTAACCATTTCGCGGGTTTCCGCCATATTTTGAGCTACATCGCCGGCAGAGCCGTCAAACATGATGCTGGTAAAGCCAAGTTTCAAGGCTTCCATGCAACGCTCGAAGGTAAGTCCATGGTCGTAGTGTACAACGACCGGCACAGTAGCACGCTTAGCAGCTTCAATAATAGAGGGAGCGATCAGTTTCAGCTCGCCATAGGGTAAAAGCACCTCTGCAGTACCGATGATGATGGGAGATCTAAGCTCCTCAGCAGCCTCGATGGCTGCCTGCAGCATATCGGAATCGGTGGTGTTGAACAGGCCTACGGCATAATGTTCTGCCTGAGCCTTGGGTAATACATCATACAAATTTGCTAACATAGTGTGTTGCTCCGTTTCAGTTATTACTTTAGTCTTTCCCAGTTCCGGGCCATTTCCCAGATTTCATCCTTTGTTTTCATACCATCCACAGAATTCTCAGAAAACAGATTGCAAGCTGCAGCTGCAGAAGCATAGGATAGCATTTCTTCATCGCTATATCCCTGGGACAGGCTGTACAAACAGCCTGCACAGAAGGCATCGCCTGCACCTACACTGCCGGCGATCATTTCTTTAGGCACTTTCAGCGAATTCACGCGGGTAAAGGTTCCGGTCGGAACATCCAAACAGAAGCCCGCTTCCTTACAATGGATTACGACCTTCTCTTTAACGCCTGCTGCTGCCATTCTTTCCATAGCCTCGCGGATGGCTTCCTCAGAAAGGGAGCCGTCAGCATTTCGGGGCGACAGCCCGTAAATACCGCAGCTTTCGATCTCGTTGACAATGGCATAGTTGCTGTAGCGCAGGGCCGGGGGAATCTTGGTTTGGTAACTTCCCAAGCTATCGCTGACCGCATCGATGGATGTTTTAATGCCCATGGTCTGTACCTGACTGAGCAGACGGGCCATAACGGTTCCGTATTCAAAGTCTTCCTGATCAAAGGTATCCAATAGCATGATATAGCCCATGTGGAAGATCTTGGTGTTTAAGCTAGACAGATCGATATCCTCAGGAGCGAATTCTGCATTGGCACCTCGGGCATGGAAGAAGGTACGCTCACCGCTCGGCTGACTCATTACATCGCTGAAGCTGGTGGGGGCTGTCTGGCTGCGACGCACACGACTGGTGTCGATGCCATGAAGATTCATCTGCTCAACCGCATAGTCACCATAAGCATCCTGTCCTACTTTACCGATGGCGCCCAATTTCATTGAAGGATCCATCTTGGCCAGATCGATACCGGTGTTGGTTACGCAGCCACCCACTGCCTGTTTCACAGAGGTAATGCTGGCCAACATACCGATTTCCGGATAACAATCAATGTTTTTTACAATATCCACCAAAATGTTACCGGCTAATAAGATGTCGGAAGCAGACGCTGCTGCGCCTGCTCCCAGAATTTTTGCATTTTCGTTCATAGCTGAATCTCACTCAGTTTCTGATATGATTCAAAATTAGTTAACGTCTGCCACCAACGGACCGGCCAGTTCGCTCAGGTAGAACAGCTTACCGGGCATAGTGGGAATATAGCTGGAGGTAATCCAAGTAGAAGGACCATGATGCAGAGTGGTCAGGAAGCTCATGCCCTGCCAGCCCATGCCACGACCCAGAGCACCGTCAGCACCGCCGATGATGTAGTCAGCCTGCAGGATCAGGCCGGGGCCTACAGTGTTAGCACGGCAAGGAACCAAAGTGGTACGGCTCTTGAAGCTGGTGATAGCGTTCTGCTCGATGGTCAGAGGATGCAGCTTAGCACCCAGACGATAGCACTGTGCCTTCCATTCTTCCTCGGTGGCAAACTCAGCAGCAAAGTGAGGCTCCCAGAAAGCGATATGGCACATACGACCGATACCGAAGATCAGGATCAGCTTAGCGCCTTCTGCTTTCAGCTTAGCGATCTTTTCAGGATAGGTGGGCAGGTTTTCTTTGGTAGCGAAGTTACGCTGATTTTCCGGAACAGTCAGGTCACCCAGTTTGTTGAAGAAAGCTTCCTTCATGCAGTATTCGAAAGCAGCGGGATTGTCGCTGGGCAGGGTATTACCCTCTCCATCAGCCCACTCATCCATATTGAAGGTATATACGTGATCGCAGCATACATTCCACTCTTTCAGGAAGTATACAGCCCATTTATACATACCCATGGGACCTACGGGAATGATCATAGCCAGCTTCTCGCCGCGATCGCGAGCCAGTTTGATCTGCAGAGCGATCTCGTGACCCATCTTGGTGTCGAACTCATAAATGTTTTCGCAAGCCAGAGGCTCGAAATCTTTGTGCCAGAAATCTTCTCTTTCAACGCCCTTTTCGCAGCAAGCATCGATCTTGGCCATATCCCAACCTGCAGGATAGAAACCTTCCAACATAGAACCATTAACGGTAGACATGAAATCCATAATTATAATCTCCTTTTATATAATTTGATTGAGGGTCAAAAGTCCATGCAAACATAAGCTAGTTCAAATTTGTATGACTTTAAACCCGAAAAATACGAACAGTGCACAAATTTGATAAATTATTTTTCAGGACTAATAATATATTTTCCTTTTGCACGCAGGGACGGATCCTTCAGAATATCTTCCAACTTATCCAATCCACAAACATCATAAACCATGCTGCTTACATCCAGACGACCGGAGTCGATCAGATCCAGTGCACGCTTTTGGGTACAAGGATTAATAAAGGAAGCTTTCAGTTCGATCTCCTTCTGGAAGATCTGGAAAGGCTTCACAGAGATGGTCTCGTCGGGCTTGGTCAGACCAAACATCATAACAACAGCCTTAGGACCGGCAATCTCAATGGCCTGTTCAATGGTAGAGGGCTTACCTACACATTCGATAACGCAATTGATCCAGTTCATTCCGTTTTCCTTCAGAACTGCAGCTACATCTTCATTGATGGGATCAATGATCACATCGGCACCCAACTTCTTGCCAACTGCCAACTTTTCAGCCACGGGTTCAACCAAAGCTACTTTAGCAGCACCCGCCAACTTAGCCAGCTGCATCATCAGAAGGCCGATCATACCACCACCGATTACAACTACTTGCTGACCAGGGGTAATGTTGCACATATCAATACCATGCAGACAGCAAGCCACAGGTTCTGTCATAGCACCCTGTTCGAAGGTCGTGCTGTCTCCCAATTTGTACACCTGACGCTCATCTACTTTACAGAACTCAGCAAAACCACCGTTCTTTGTAGTACCATAACCGATCATATGCTCGCAATAATGTACCACTCCATTACGGCAGGGCTCACAGCAGCCACAATATTGGTTAGGATCGATACATACACGATCGCCTACCTTGAACATAGTAGCTTCGCTTCCAACAGCAGCAATCACACCGGCAAACTCATGACCTAAAATTGTCGGCGGATGTACTTCTGCCGCACCCTTATCACCTTCATAAATATGTACATCGGTACCACAGATACCGCAGGCTTTCACCTGAATGAGCACATCTTTTGCGCCCAACTCCGGCAACGGATAATCTTCGATACGAAGATCATGTTTGCCATAAAAAACAGCACTTCTCATTGTCTTATACTCCTTCATCATTTAAAGTCCGGTTATGATAACTTTACCGAAATTCAAACACATCTTTCGTGTTTTCGATATTTTGAAACACGGCACCGGGCCATGATTGGCCCAGTGCACGTAGTTTTATGATAATTTACGAATAGTTACCAAAAGGAATGTTCCAGCGGCCCAACAATACACGACCGGTATTTTGAACATCCAAAACCTTCTGTGCAAACAATTCATTTTCGCGCATCAGCTCAACAAATCTTTCTGCTGCGTCTTTGGTCTTGGCTTCATCACCTTGCTCCATCATCTCAAAGGCTTCCACAAACAGCTTAGCATATTCGCTATGATATGCCAGCAGCTGCCAATCTTCCTGGCAGGGTCCTTCCAGTGCGGCGTTGCGCTCGATGATAGGTTTGAAGTTTTCAATAGCAGCCTTAACTGCTTCGTAGTCGGTGCAGTACGGAGGCTTCACCACATTACGAGCGGGTGCATTGTATACCAACATCAGATCAGACAGCTTTTTCAGATATTCACGAACCTGAGCGGCGTCCTCACCAAATGCAGAAGCATAATAAGCATCTGCTGCGGTATCGTAATCACAGTTTTCATCCCACAGGGCTGCAGCCATCATGTTGAAAGGCAGTGCAGTAGGGAAGAAAGTACGCTGGATCTGACAGCTGTTCATACCTTCCAACCCAACCTTATGCAGATCACGCATATCATTGAACAGATTACGAGCGCAGCGCTCATAACCGGGATCAGAACAATGGGCCCACATCAAATGATAGTCGAAGGAGAAGCTATCGCCTTTAAATCCATCCTGCCAACGACGCAGATGAGCCATATTCTGATTCAAAGAAGTCGGAGCTACACACTTGTTGTGTACATAAGGAGGAAGTTCTTCGTTGTATTCCAAAGACTCAGTGTAGTCTTTACCATACTCACGGCTAATGGGTGCATACATCATGATGAAACGATCGGGATTATTCAAACGCTCTTCCACGGGTTCCCATAACAAACCATGATAGATCAGGAATACGATCTTGGTATCTACACTGGCTGCAGTCAGTTTAGCATCCAGTTCATTCAGGATGACCATGTACCAGTCAGCAGGACGTTTTGTAATACAGTTTTCACACTCGCAGTGGTTGTTGTAGCCATCAGACAACCAGAAATGCAGAATGCTCACATGCTTGTTTACCTTGCAGTACTCGGTAATGGCATCGGTAATTTTGTCGCGTGCTTCCTTATTGGAATAGCACAGTTCGGTATTCAAAGGAATATTGCCCCACAATTCACGCTTTCCATTGACTTCTGCCAGATACTGATAAGTTTCCTCCGGCACTTCATACTTACGCTGAGAATCCCATGCAGTACCATCGATGCCAAAGGGTTCGCAAGTCCAGCCATGGCCGGTCTTATGATAGCCTAAGCCTCGGCGTACGATTTCGCCTTCCAAGCTCACCGTCATAGCAGCGATCTCCTCACGGCTCAGAGGTTCGGCTTCTAATTTCGGATTGAACTCATGATTGTACCAACGTTTGAAGAAGGTACCGGGTACCATAAACTGTACAAAGTATTCATTCATACCTACTTTGGGCAGGTAGTCGATCATGTCGTAAATATTCTCATAGGTATCTGCACCCTCGATGCATACACCACGATGACGATAGCTGGCAGCCTCATTAATGCACACATTAATTTCAGCCTTTTCAATCGTCTTTGCAGGGATGCGTTCACCCTCTTTACCGGGACGTACCCAGTCGCAGCCCAAAGCCTTCAGGAAGCGATAAGCAGCCAACAATACGCTGCGTTCATTGGTACCGGTGATATAGCCTTCACCATTTTCCACTGCAATAGCAATACCGTCATCCAATGCAGGAACGTCCACCTTGGGAAGCTGTGCTGCCAGACTCTCGTCACAGCCAACCCAAATCAAACCCTTAAAGCTTTTATCGATGGCCGGCAGCTGCAATACATCAATCACCAACTTAGAATCCATCTGTTTTAAATACTTAACGATTTCCTGTACAGCAAAATCTACAACTTTGCTATTGCCGATCTGGCCAAAACGAATTCTACGATATGTCATGATAGTTCCTCCTTATAGAGTAATTAGATTTCTAATTAAACCTCAAATTTGGTCATTTTCCATCTGCCCATCAAAACTCTGGAAGAGTTATGAACATCCAGCACTTTCTGTGCATCCAGTTCGTTACGGCAGATCAGATCCATCAGCTTGTTAGCGGCGGCGATCTTCTTTTCTTCTTCACCTTTTTCCAACATTTCAAAGGTCTCTGCAAACAGCAGGCAGTACTCGCTGTGCAGCTTCAGCAGCTGCCAATCTTCCTGACAAGGACCTTCTACTGCAGCATTACGCTCAATGATGGGTTTGAAGTTTTCTACAGCAGCCTTGAATGCCTCATAGTCTTTGCAATACGGACCAGCAGCAAAACCGGTAGCGGCAGCATTATATACCAGCATCAGATCAGACAAAGTCTTCATGTAGTCGCGAACCAGAGCAGCATCCTCACCAAAGGCAGATGCATAATAAGCATCAGCGGCAGCGTCATAGTCGCAGTTCTCATCCCAAAGAGCGGCAGCCATCATATTAAAGGGCATTGCAGTGGGGAAGAATACACGCTGGATCTGGCAGCTGTTCATACCTTCCAAACCGATCTTATGCAGATCACGCATATCCTCAAACAGGTTCTTTGCGCAGCGCTCAAAACCAGGATCCGATACATGAGCCCACATCAAATGATAATCAAAGGAGAAGCTATCACCCTTGAAATCTTTCTGCCAACGGCGCAGGTGCTCCAGGTTCTGATTCAAAGCACGAGGCATGATTAGATTGTTACGCACATAGGGCGGCAGCTCTTCATTATATTCCAAAGCATCGGAATAATTATCACCATATACACGGGTAATAGGTGCAAACATCAGAATGAAACGATCCTGATTCTTGATCTTTTCGGTCAAGGGCTCCCACAGCAGGTCAACGTAGATCAGGAATACAACCTTGGTATCTACACCGGCTGCGGTCATCTTTTCATCCAGTTCATTCAGCATGGTTACATACCAGTCAGCAGGACGTTTCTTCTTACATTCTTCACATTCACAGTGGTTGTTTGTTCCATCAGCCAACCAGAAATGCAGAATATCAATATTCTTGTTTTCTTTACAATAAGCAGTCATGGCATCGGTCATCTTACCGCGCACTTCCGGGTTGGAATAGCACAGGTTGGTGTTCAGCGGAACATTGCCCCACAGTTCACGTTTGCCTTTTACTTCTGCCAAATACTGACGGGTCTTTTCATCCAAACCATAATCACGATCTGAATCCCAAGCCGTTCCATCGATACCAAAGGGTTCACAGGTCCAGCCATGACCGGTCTTGTGATAACCAATACCACGACGAGCGATCTCCGCTTCAAAGCTTACTGTCATAGCAGCGATATCATCACGAGTCAAATTTTCAGGCTCCAAGTAAGGATTGCCCTGATGTTCATACCAACGTACAAAGAACTGACCCGGTACTAAGAACTGAATGAAATACTCATTCATTCCTACTTTGGGCAGATAGTCGATCATGTCGTAAATATTCTCGTACGTATCAGCACCTTCAATGCATACGCCACGATGACGATAGCTGGGAGCCTCGTTGATGGCAACGTTCACGTTTTCAATAGCCTGAGTCGGAATACGCTCACCCTCTTTACCGGGACGTACCCAGTCACAGCCCAGAGCTTTCAGGAAGCGATAGGCAGCCAGCAGTACACTGCGCTCATTGGTACCGGTGATGTAACCCTCGCCCTCTTTCACGTCGATGGCAATACCATCATCCAGCGCAGGCTCATCTACCTTAGGCAGATATGCATTTAACTTTTCGTCACAGCCTACCCAGATCAAACCCTTAAAGGACTCATCCAGTTCGGTCAGCTGCAGCACATCAACCACCAGTTTTTTATCCATCTGTTTCAAGTACTTAACCAATTCCTGTACAGCAAAATCTACCACTTTACTATTACCGATTTGGCCAAAACGAATTCTACGATATGTCATAATTGATTCCTCCTAATATTGAGTCATTTTGAGATGTGTCGTCTTTTTTCGCGCCACGCGCGAAACTTCTCATATATACTGCTTTTCGGAGATCTTACGGAAGCATACGCTTGGTAGTGATCTTCGGCCATGCCAAGCACTGGGTGAAAGCTTCTGCATACTGTACCCCACACTGCAGGCCACGGAAACGAGCACAGGATCTTACAAACTCAGCAAAGTCGATGTTGTCGTGGTCACGCATCCACTTCATTTGGCTGATATGGCATTCCAGCATTTCCAACTTCAGGTCGATGGTATCGGTAATGTCCACATATTCCGTGGGCAGGAAGTTTACACCGGCCAGAGTGTCCATATAGTACAAAGGAGTTACCGGTACGCCTACACCGTTCAGATAATGCGGGCAGCTGGCTGCAAAGCTGGCATCGAAGGCAAGTTTGCTAACTGCAGTATGATCAGGCATGTAATCGTTAGGGCTATGGGTGATAATCACATCGGGTTTTGCATAGCGGATTACTTCCACTACTTTATTGCGCTGTTCTTCATCGGGATATACTTTCAAGTCGCCCACGTCACAGGTAATAACTTCAATTCCGGCCAAAGCACCGGCGTTTTTAGCTTCCTGAATACGCATAGCACGCAGTTCATCGGGCTGAATGATCGCATGACCCAGATTTCCGTTTGCCACATGGCAAACGATTACGTTGTGACCCTGCTTTTTATATTTGGCCATAGTACCTGCACAGGCCACTTCAATATCATCGGGATGACATCCAATTGCTAATACATTCATTTGTTCTTTCCTCCTTATATGTTTCCCCACCTCTTGTGGGTATTCGTTACTTGTCCATGATGTAATTGTATGATATAATGGCTAAAAAGTCTTTAGCTTATGATTCCCGATATTTAACATATCGTACACAGCTCCTGTTTTGATATGAGTCCATTCCTTTATATGTGGAGGTTTATATGGCTTTCGAATTAGTTCCTATCCAGTCCGAAATCGAGATTTCAGGCTTTCATTCTCTTTATTATTTTGAATTTGACAAAAACTTTTACCATCCTCCAGAACGCCACGACTTCTGGGAAATGGTATACGTTGACAACGGTCGCATCAACGCCATTGTAGATGGTATTGGTATTACCCTTGAGAAAGGCCAGATGATCTTCCATCAGCCCATGGAAATGCATTCTCACATTGCAAATCACGTAGATGCCAGTAACGTGGTGGTGGTGTCTTTTGCTTGTCTAAGTTCTCTCATGTCTTTTTTTAACAAAAAGATTTTCTCTTTGGAACGTCCTTCCCAAAAAATTTTATCCCTTTTTTTAACCGAAGCGCGTAACGCTTTGGGACAGCTTCCCGGCGAATATGAAAATAAATCCCCCTTGGATTTTTCCCACGCTAAGCAGGGTTCTGTGCAGCTTATGCAATGCTATCTGGTTGAATTTTTGTTTTCATTGATTCGAAGCGATGATGCATCGGTTCGCGCTATGCAGCATACCCCCGATGCTAGGCTCCGAGCAGAAAGTTCCTTGGTGGATTCCATAGAAAACTTCATTGAAGCCCACATGACCGAACCCCCTTCGCTTCCTCTTCTCTGTTCCCACTTTTCCATTAGCCGCACTTATCTGTGCCGAATCTTCAAAGAATCTACCGGCACCAGTCCTGTTGATTACTGGATCGCCCTCAAAATCACAGAAGCCAAGAAACTCATCCGTCAGGGTAATCATAATATGACCCAAATTTCTGAGCATCTTGGCTACAGCAGTATTCATCATTTCACCAGAATGTTTAAACGGGTATCCGGTCTTTCTCCCACAGCTTATCGAAACTCCGTGGGGGCCTAAATCTCAGAGAGCACCATTCCGATGCTACAGTGGTATGCATCGAAATGGTGCTCTCTTCGTTCATATTATTCATTTCAGTTTCAATTTAAAAGACAGGAATACATTATTTCATATACAGTTTTCGATTCATTGCCAAGATCTTATCGCGTTCCATATTGCGTACACGCTCTACCGCCTGTTTGGTCTTTGCCCAAACCACAGCTGGATTCTTGGCACCATAGTCATTGGCGTCACTTCCATAGAAGCCCCAGTTCAAAATAGTACGGGCACCGGCATCATAGGCAGCTTCATAGGCCTGAATAATATCCTCTTCCTGTCCTCGAGGTGTAGCGTAGGTCTGGATCCAAATATTATGATCTTTCTTATATTCAGCTGCCACACGCAGGTTTTCGCGAGTCCCCTCATAAACAAACTCATATACATTCAAATCCGGATTCAGCTTCTTCTTACCCAACCAGTAAGGATCAGAACCTACGTTATCCATATAAGGCAAAGTCATGATCTTATCCACAACTTCCAGACTCATACCGTAGGTGCCCAGCATTACACACACCACATTTTTCATTCCTTTGGAAGCGCTATACTCGGTCATCTCACGGAAGTAATCCACAATCGAATCGGTACCGAATGCCTCAGCATCAGCATCAGAAAACTCCGGCATGGGACGTCCGTATTTTTCTTCAAACAATTTCCGGCATCGGGGACAAGTACAGCCATAATAGGTCTTGTCGCCGACCTTTTTCTGGGGCATATGAGGTTCATCCCAGAAAATCGTACGGCCGCCAATATAATACACCGTATCGATCCATTCTCTGGTAAATTTTCTAAAATCAGGGCTATTCACGCAGGCATGTACCGGATCCATATCACCATTGGAAAGATACATATGACTATCGGGATAATATGCCAAAAAATGAGACTTTTCACCGGGAGGACCACCGATTCCCCAATTATCTACCCAGCTTTCCAAGCCGGCATCTGCCGACATAGCCAACGTCTCCTTCATTACTTCTTTATGACGATCCCAATCGTTATGGGTAAACATATGAACCACCAGATCCATACCTGCCGTGGCAATATCCAAAAAGTCTTGTCTTGCATGATGCAGCATACGATTGCCATGATAAGCAGTACCAAAACGCAATTCTTGCATATGTTCCTCCTTTGTTAGCCGGCTGGCTTTTAAAACCACCCAGCTTACGTTTCATCGAATTATTTTCCATCATTCTATGCGAAACTCTCTTCCTTTGTCAAGACAAATCTTGTATAATCAATCTATCACTCAACAAAGGAAGATCACATGGAACATTACTATTCTTTGAACCAATATCTACGTCAGACCTTCGGCCAAAAGATATATAAGATCTCATTAAATGGCGGCATGACCTGCCCCAACCGTGATGGCTCTTTGGATACTCGCGGCTGCATTTTCTGCAGCGCCGGCGGGTCCGGCGATTTCGCTGCCGCCCCGGCTCCCATCGCCGTCCAAATTGAAGCCGCAAAATCTCAGGTTTCCGCCAAAACCAAAGGTGGCCCCTACATTGCCTATTTTCAGGCTTATACCAACACCTACGCTCCTCTTTCTCATTTGGAACATATTTTCACCGAGGCTATCAATCATCCTGATATCGTTGCCCTCTCCATCGGCACCCGCCCTGATTGTCTGCCTGAACCCGTGCTTGCTTTATTAGAACGTCTGGCCCAAATCAAACCTGTTTGGGTGGAACTGGGTCTACAGACGATTCACTCTGCCACTGCCTCCTATATTCGCCGTGGCTATGATCTTCCCGTTTTTGATACAGCCGTCGCCGCTCTTAAGACCCGAGGCCTTTCTGTCATCGTACATTTAATTCTTGGTCTGCCCGGCGAAACACATGAGCAAATGATTGAATCTGCTTCTTATGTAGGCCAAGCGCTCACGCGCCAAAAGCTCGCGGCTCTTCCCACCGGGCAGTCTCCGGCCGACGGCGTAAAACTGCAGCTTTTACATGTACTGCAAGGCACGGATCTGGCAGAAGATTATCTAGCCAGAAAGTTTAATACTCTCTCCATGGAGGAGTACTTTTCTGTGTTATTCGATTGCATCGAAGTACTTCCTCCGGAATTAGTCATTCACCGCCTTACCGGCGATGGACCTAAGTCAATTTTGATTGAACCTCAATGGACCGGTAACAAAAAGGCAGTTCTCAATGCAATGAAAACCGCCATGGATTCCGCTCAAGTACAACAAGGTAAACATCTAAAGATTAACAACTAAAAAGATCGGAATTTACAACATACCACTGTAGTTGTAAAATTCCGATCTTTTTTAATCACTGATAAAACAAAACCAAAAATACGATTGCAATCGCAAAACTTATGGCGCCAGCCACCAAAATATGGTGTTGCAAAGACTTGTCTTTGTCCTCTTCCTTAGCCATCTTTTCGATCTTGTAGTCATAAAAATTCTTGCGTTTATTGAAGCGGCTTTTACTGGCACTAAACATGTAGCCTACCGTATAAAACAGATACGATAAAGCATGAAAGCCACCAGCCTGAGAAATCCACATCATAGCACCAAAGCAAAGCAGCAGAATGCCCACCACGAAGAAACCATCGCAGAGAAATCGCATCCAGTTTACATAACCTGCACCATATTGAGAAATCTCGTACCATGCAATGCCAAAAGCAACCACGACAACCATTGCCGCAAGTACAATGTAATGAATTAAAGCAGATCTGCGTTTATCACTCATCATAGCCTCACTTATTTCAGCTCGCTCTGATAGCGCTTCAGTTCTTCTGTATTACAGCTTACAAAATGGCCGGGAGCGATCTCCTGCAGAGTAGGGCCTTCCTGACTGTAGTCATGGTCCAAAGTAGGCTGGTATACGATACGCTGACGCTGACGCTCGTAGTTGGGGTCGGGCAAAGGAATCGCAGACAGCAAAGACTTTGTGTAGGGATGCATGGGATTACGGAACAGTTCATCCGAATCTGCCAGTTCTACGATCTTACCAAAGTACATAACCGCAATGCGATCAGAGAAATATTTAACTACAGAAAGGTCATGAGCAATGAACATAATAGTCAGTCCCATTTCCTGACGCAGTTCATTCAGCAGATTGATTACCTGTGCCTGAATCGAAACATCCAGAGCGCTGACAGGTTCGTCGGCAATGATCATTTCAGGATTCATGATGATGGCACGGGCAATGCCGATACGCTGACGCTGGCCACCGGAGAACTCATGAGGATAACGGCTGGCATGTTCTTTTACCAGACCTACTTTTTCCAGCACGCTGTATACGCGCTCATCGATATACTTCTCATCTTTTATACCCTGAATGCGCAGACCTTCTGCAATGATTTCTCGCACAGTCATACGAGGATTCAAGGACGCAATAGGATCCTGGAAGATCATCTGGATCTTGGTTACAATATTCTCTTTTTCAGCCTCTTTCAGGTGCTGATCCCGCTCTTTGATCAGAGTTTCTTTTTCATTGCCATTGGCATCGGCAATTTTAGCTTCAAACTCTTCACGAATCTCTTTTATGCGGCGTTCACGATATAGCTTTACACAGTTTTTGCTATCATGATTTGCTTCTTCGATCAATTTTTTCTGCTCAGCAGCAAAAACCTTGAACTTAGCCTTTTCTTCCTTGACAGCAGCGCTGTTTCCGGCTTTTTTAAATTCAGCAATACGCTCATCGCTGGCCTTCTTTTCAGCAGCGATCGCTTCGGTGTAAGAACGGGTACCGGCTACAATTCGCTGACCTTTAAAGTATACATCACCGGAAGTGGCATTATACAATTTAATGATGGATCGACCGGTAGTGGTCTTACCACAACCGGACTCACCTACCACACCTAGTACTTCGCCTTTCTTAATAGAAAAGCTTACATCATCCACAGCCTTGAAATCATTCTTGCCAAAATATTGCTTCAGGTGGGATACTTCCAAAATGTTTTCCTGATTCATCATTTGTCAGCTCCCTCCATTTTCTTCATGCGTTCAATACGATCAGTTACGATCTTGGGCGGATTTACCTTAGGTGCATCCGGATGCAGCAGCCAAGTAGCTGCAGAATGAGTTTCAGTTACCTTAAACATGGGCGGCTGCTCCTCATAATCGATCTGCATTGCATACTGGTTACGGTCTGCAAAAGCATCTCCCTTAGGAGGATAGATCATGTTAGGAGGTGTACCGGGAATCGCTTCCAACTTTTCAGAAGTTTCCAAGTCGGGCATGGAACCCAGCAGAGCCCAGGTATAGGGATGTTTAGGATCATAGAAGATCTCATCTACGGTACCATACTCTACGATCTTACCGGCATACATAACGGCAACTTTATCTGCCATATTTGCAACAACACCCAAGTCATGGGTAATGAAAATAACAGAAATATTACGTTTACGTTTTACTTCGTTGATCAGTTCCAGAATCTGAGACTGGATGGTAACGTCCAATGCGGTAGTGGGCTCATCGCAGATTAGAATATCAGGATTCGCAGCTACAGCAATAGCGATTACGATACGCTGGCGCATACCGCCGGAGAACTCAAAGGGATACTGATTGAAACGTTTTTCAGGATCTTTAATACCCACATCTTCCATAATGCGAATCGCTTTATCGTAAGCCATCTGTTTGGTTACTTTATTGACCATGGCAACCGCTTGATTTTCCAGGAATACGATCATCTCTTTTGCAAGAGCAGCATAATCCCTCTCGTGAGTATCAGCCAGTTCTGTCTCATAACTCACAACCAATTTATCCAGTGCGCTCAACATATTGTTTCGAGTCAGTTCCAGATCCACCAACTGCGCAGGAACTACCTTAGGCATATCAATACCTTTGGCAATCTTTTTGTCGCGTTTCTGAGTTTCTTCTTCTACTCGTTTCAATTCCTTAGGATTCTTTTTTACACCTTCAGCATAACGCTTAATGCCCTGCTCCATACTGGAACGGAAGGTGTAAGCATCACTATTTTTCTGCAGTTTTACACGGTCGATTGCTTCATCAACCTGCTTAGCGAGCTTGGCAATGGTTTTCTGAGCCAGTTTTATATCTAAGGTCTCTTCTTCAAAAATGTGACGAGTTTCCTTCAAATCTTTAACTACCTGCTCTTTCAAAGGAACCTGTTTTTCCTTCGAGTAGGAAATTGCCTTAGCAAGATTTTCCTTTAGCGCTGCATAGTCATAGTCACCGGTATAAAACATAGGTGTTTCCGCTTCGATTTCGATACGAGTATTCACCTTCAACTCTTCAATAGCCTTCTTAATGCTTTCAACATTGCCGCTCTTCACAGCAGCATCCAAAGCAGCCGCACTATCAGTAACCAAAGTGCTATCGCCGGCTTTCCACAAATTGTTGGCCTTGGTCAGCTTATCGATGTATTCTTTGTAATCTTTTTCAAACAGAGACTTATCATCACCAAACACAGAAACTTCCAGTTTACGAAGGGTCAGCAGAGTAGAATCCAAATATTCATTAGACTCGCGATACTTACTCTCAACCACACTACCCTCGCGGATTCGCTTATCAAAAGCATCCAAATTGGCGATGGCAGCATCGTCACAGCCTGCTTCCTTCATCAGTTTCTTCAAAAGAGCCATATATTTATTATACTCTTTCTTAGCATTCGCCTGATTGGTCTTACCATTCAAAAGAGTGGCTTCTGTCATCTGCTTACCAATCTTCATAATAGGATCCAAAGAAGACAGCGGATCCTGGAAGATCATCGTGAACTTATTACCACGAATGCGGTTAAAATCTTTTTCAGTATATTTCAGCAGATCATCACCATTGTAAATGATCTCACCGCCCTCTACTACGCTATTGCCGGCCAGAATACCAAGCATCGCTTTAGCAGTAACAGACTTACCGGAACCGGACTCACCTACAATCGCCAGAGTTTCGCCTTTTTCCAGATCAAAGCTGATATCGCGAACTGCTCTTACATGACCATTGTTGGTCTTAAAGGAAATCCGAAGATTTCTAACTTGTAATTCTTTCATGATTTCCTCCTTATTCTTCAGATCCACGCAGCGACGGGTTAAACGCATCGCGCAGACCGTTACCAAAAATATTAAAGCAGATCAGCAGCAGAGACAGGAACAGTGCCGGGAAAAATACACAGTGAGGATAGGTAGACAAAGCTGCCTGTCCGTTACTCAGCATAGCGCCAACAGAAGTCAAAGTCGCTGAATTCAAGTTTACAATACCCAAATAAGAATAGGTTGCCTCAGAGAAGATCGTTCCGGGAATGGTTAATACCGAAGCGGTGATAATATAACCCGCTGCATTCGGCAGGATATGACGGAAGATCAGTCGTCTGTCTTTCGCACCTAAGGTGCGGGCTGCCATAACATATTCCTGGCCTTTGTAACGATAGAACTGAGCACGAACTGTTGAGGAGGAAGAGATCCATCCAAAGAAAATGAAACCAAAGAACATCGCTACCAACGGTCCCATGCTCTTGGAGAAGTACATCTGGAACAGAGTCATGAATACCATGGTGGGTACATACCACAGAATATCTTTAATTCGTTCAAAGATCAGGTCGAAGGCACCACCATAATAACCCTCTAATGCACCGATAATAATACCGATCAGCAAGTTCACCAGGGCTGCTGTAATGGACAGAGTCAAAGAAAGGCGTGCACCGGAACCCAGACGGGCGAAAATATCGTAGCCGTATTCATCTGCACCAAAGGCAAAGCAGGGCTCGAAGCCGTTCTGATAGATATACCAGTCATAATACAGGGTACGGATCTCGTACTGAGAACCATTTTGGCGAGTTACATAATAAGCATAACCATCGGGACTGCTTTCGTCGGTCAGATAAATGTTCATAACTTCACCGGCCATATTGCGCTGAGCTACACCCTTTTGGTCAGTTAAGAACCAAGCATTCGGATCCTGCTTATAAGCCGGACATACGATCTGCTCTTCATCAACCAAAGGATACAGCAACTGAATACCGGTTTCTTCCTGGTAGTCTAAAGCTGCCTGATACTCAGAAGCAGTTAAAAGCATTTTAACGTAGCCAACTTTACGATAGGAATCCAGAGAAATATGGTACATTTTCTGTCTGCGGTTCGCTACCATTTCCTCGCTCTTCTCATACACCTCTGCTACAGCACCGGGAATGTTGCTATAATAATCATAAGTCTGCTGATTCAGCTTTTCATCTGAGCAGCCATTCCAAAAACCTAAATCGAAACTGTTGCTTAATTTAGGAAGAGAATAGGAATAATAGGCATCTTTAGCACCTGGGCCTACCTGAGAAACCATGGGGGCCAGTACAGCATAGATTGCCAGAATCAGAATAATAAACGCACAAACTACTGCACCTTTATTACGGGAGAAGCGCAGCATTGCATCTTTAAAGAAACCGATGGGCTTTGTTTCCAGCTCACGGTCATGCAAACGCTGATCTTTTTGAACAAAAGCGAATTTTTCCGCAGGAATATGTTTGAAATTATCATTAGGACAATTCATTGTTCTTTCCTCCTCCCATGCGAATTCTAGGATCGATAAATCCATAACTCAGGTCAAAAATAATACCTGCTGCCAAACCAATAATTACATAGAACATACTAATTGCCATGAACACGCTATAGTCACGCATGCTGATGGACAACAGATATGTTTTACCAATACCGGGAACAGCAAAAATCTGCTCGATGATCATAGAACCACTGATTACATAAATTACATCTGCCATGAAAGTAGGCATCAGCGGTACCAAAGAATTACGGAATGCATGACGGAATGTCGCCTGTTTTCTTGTCAATCCCTTTGTACGAGCCAGCAGCATGTAGTCAGTTGTCAAGGTTTCGGTCAATTCAGCACGTACCAGACGCATATCACCGGCGATCGTACCAAAGGACAGAGCCAAAATCGGCATAATCGCAGAGTGGAACATACTCCAAGTGAAATAATCGGTACCGCTATTCATTACCAGAGGACACAGACCCAATTTGAAACCAATGAAGTACTGCAAAAGGAAAGCATATACAAAGGAAGGAACGGAAATAAACATCATAATGAAGACGTTGATCACCTGATCCTGCCACTTGTTTTTAAAGATTGCAGCCAACATACCCAAAACAATACCCAAAGGCAAGGAAATCAGCAAAGATACAAAGTTTACATACAAAGTTGCCGGGAACTTACTGGCCAGATACTCCGTAACCGGCTGCAGGAAGGTACCAACTTTGGTACAGAAGCCCCAATCCCATTCCAGGAAAACCTTTTTCAAAAAGATTCCGTACTGCACCATAATGGGTTCATTGTAACCCCATGCCTCATACATGGCTTTGGTTTGCTCCGCAAAACCACCCTGTACATTTACAACCGTATTGGGCAGCAGCTTGATCAAAATGAACAACATAGTCATAATGATAAACGCACTTAGCAGCATGAGTCCAATACGTTTCAACACATACTTAAACATATTATGTTCTCTCCTTTCAATTTTCGATATCACGTGCCTGAGCTTTGTATTACCGGCCCGTACTTACTCACCAAAAATACCGGTCAGTAATACAAAACTCAGGCACAGAGAGTATTCTGTGCCTGAATTCTCTTTTTACTTTTTGCTCATTTGCAAAGGAAAGCTTCCTTCGCAAAATCTTAGTAAGTCAGCTGGTTGTTGTTTTCAGCGCAATACTCAGCCCATTCAGCATCGTTCATGGTGTAAGTCATGTACTGAATACCACCGAAACCAATAACGCTGTTGATGAACTCGCTGCTGCCCAGTACTACACGATGAGAGTACAGAACACAAGCGGTCTGAGCGTACAGAGGAATTGCATCATACTGCAGCAGTACAGCTTTTTCCAGAGCAGCCAGAATGTCCAGACGAGTATCCATATCAGCAGTAGCATAAGCGCCGTACATCAGCTCAACATGCCATGCGTTGGTGCTCATGGTCAGATCTTCACCATTTACATTGATGGTGATCTCATCGGTCATGGGATCGTAACCATACTCACCCTTATAACCGGGATCTACGTAGCACTCCATCATAGAGAAGGGATCCAGATCGGAACCACCCCAAGCAGTCTGAGCGATATCAACCAAACCATTGGGCTGATTGTAGTACAGATCGGGGTCTTCCAGCAACTTGAACTCGATACGGCCTTCCAAAACGGTGCCTTCTACAGCTGCTTCAACGGACTGCTGCAGATAGTCAACCATCTTATGAGAAATAGCCTCAGAATCGAAGGTATGGTACTCAATATAAATGGTATCGGTTTCGGAGATGTTACCATCAGCCAGGCACTGCTCATACGCAGCTACGAACAACTTGGAAGCTTCTTCCTTGTCATAAGCGGTCAGATCAGCCAGATCAGAAACGCCATATACTTCTTTCAGAACAGCCTGAGCCTGCTCGGTGTCACGATATCTAACCATGTTCTCAGGATCGCTCATGTAAATGTCGTTCAGCAGACCAAAACCGGGAACAGAACCTGCGGTGGTGCTGGCGGTGTAGTCGCTACGATCCATACACAAAGAAATAGCCTTACGGAAATCTTTGTAGGACAGGATAGTACGATTTCTACCCTCTTCACCCTCATCATCCAGAGCCTTCAGAGCATCGAAGTCAGAGTTAATGGTGAAGTTATAAGTATAGCTATTGGGAGAATAGTAAACATAATCGCTGGTACCGTATTTTTCCATGTCATCTACAGACAGGGTCAGGGTATCCAGGTTACCCTGCAGGAACATATTTACAACAGTAGTATGTTCTTCGATATCCTGCAGTTCGATGTTGGTGGTCTGGTACTGACCTTCTTTGCTTTCATCATCCCAGCCATACCACTTTTCGTTCTTGGCCAGTTTGATGATCTTGTCTTCCTGATATTCAGTTACAATGTAAGGACCGCAGGAAGTAGCTTTGTCAGCATCAGTGTTGTAAGAAGACTTGATCAAGCCGTCAGCATCGGTCTTGTTAGCTTCGTACAATTTTTCGTTCAACAGGTACATAGAACCATGGTTGTAGTAGAAGTTGAACTGGTTTACAGGGTTAGCATAAACGAAGGTAATGGTATGCTCATCGTTCTTGATGATACCAACCTGATCAAAGGTCACACCTTCTTCGCCATCCAGGTATGCCTGACCATTAGCTAGAGCGCCGGAACCGGTGGTGAAACCGGAAGCACGGTAGTTCTGCATTTCAGGGTTGATGAACTGAGATACAGTGTACAGATAGTCATCTGCAGTGATCTTGGTACCATCGGCCCAGCAGAAATCATCACGGATCTCTACTCTGTAAGCATAACCTTCGGTAGCGTCAGCGGGAACGCCGTAGGTTTCGTTACCTGCATACTCAGCAGTAACGTCTTCGGGAGCCTTAGTAGCAACCTCGGGCTCAATTACATATCCGGTCTTGTCTTCATTCATGTTGAAGGCATAGAGAGGAGATGTGGTGTAACCAATGATTTCAGCTTCACTGGAGTACAACCAGTCTGTGGGATTCCAAGTGGAAATCTGTGAGGTGGTACCATGATAAGTATAGGTAGCATCCTCTTCTGCTTCGTCGCTGCCGCAAGCTACTACGGAAAGCATCATGCATACAGCCATAAGCAGAGCCATCAGTCTTTTGATGTTCTTCATTTTCTCTTCCTCCTAGGGGAAATTTATTTCGCACCTTTCAGTGCTGTATTACATATTACATTAAAGAAAAACTAAAATGTATAATAATACAAGAATGTTAACAGGATACCACAAATCGTCTCATAAATCAATTGTAAAGTATATACAATTTTGACATGAAGGCACCCATTTTATTGGGCATTTAGGGTACAAAATGCACAATATGCATAATCTCATGCATAAATGCATAAAATGTTTCCACTCTCTTTTTTGCCCTTTACACGTGCTTTTCGCATTCTAGGCACAATTTTATGCATAGTATTCATTTTTATGTTTATTTATTCATTTCATGCATTTTCCTTTTATTATAAACATGTTTCAATCGTTGATTCACTCAAAAACCGCACAAACAAAGGCTTTAAAGCACTTCGACTTCAAAATACAAAAAAAACCAAAAAAACTTTCAAAAAAGTGTTGACTTTCAAATAAACCTATGGTATTATAATACTCGTCCTTGCGAGAACGACAGTTTCACAAGAGATCATCCGAGCGGATGTGGCGGAATTGGCAGACGCGCTAGATTCAGGTTCTAGTGGTAGCAATACCGTGGGGGTTCGAGTCCCTTCATCCGCACGAACAAAACCGAGCATAAACTGCTCGGTTTTTTGTTTTTCAGATTCCTATATTCTAATCAAAAGGTCTAACAAAGCGAATGAATTCCATTCACTTCATTAGACCTTTTTTATTTATTTTCTTTTTCTATTCTCGAATAATAGAAAACTCCCATCAGAATCAAAGTGCCTCCTATTACCTGCGTCCAAGTTGGTATTTCCACAAATAAAACAGAAGCTAAAAGCGCCGCCACCACCGGTTCACACAGTTTCGAAGCGGAAACAAAAGATGGAGAAAAATATTTTAAGCACCAGCTGAAAATACTATGACCCAGAATTGTAGAAAAGACTGCGAGCAAGAAGCCCATCAGAATCGGGCTCCAGCCAAACTCAAACACTCCCTCGCCCCGCACAATACACACCAATATTAAAATAGCTGCACAGGCCATGTATACCATATAGGTGTATACCGTAGTCGATGTAGTTTCCCGCACCACTCTTCCCAATAACATATAGACTACCACCGCCATTGCAGCCACTAACGCCAGTACATCTCCATACAAATGAGAACCGCTTCCGGAATCCGCATATGCAATCAAAACACTTCCTACTAACGTGATCAGGATTGCTACTATCGCTTTCACCGAAATTTTACCTTTCAAAAACAAACAGTACCCTAGTGAGACCCAAATCACCTCAGTACATACGATCACCGTAGAACTAGCCACCGATGTATGCTGCAACGATTCAAACCACACCACAAAATGAATCGCCAAAAACAGACCACTCAGCACACTCAGTAAAACTGTTTTTTTGCTGCACTTTCCAAGCTCTTTTCTAACCGAACTTCTCCCAAGCACGATCGGTGTCATCAATATCACCGTCCAAAGCAATCTTGATGCCGCCGTCACCGCAGAAGGTGCCTCCGACCATTTCACAAATATTGACGACAATGATATTCCGATCACTCCCACGACGATCATAATAAAGGGATTTTTTTCCAAAAACTTCATCACTTATACCCAAATGCCCCCAAAGCCAAACACGTTCAGCTTCAGGGGCATTTCTCTTTCGCATTAAATTTAATTAGTCCAAGTAACCTTCACGGCCCTTGATGTTAAATCTCTTCTCTAACTGATGCATCTGTTCATCGGTAATAGTGTTTACCAAAGGCAGGTGAGCGATCTTCATGTAGATCTCAGCGCCCTTCTCAGCAGTCTCGATCAGACCAAAGGTCTCATCCAAATCTACACCAGCACCATAGATACCATGCTGAGCCCATACAACCAGACGAGCAGTCTGCATTTTTTCAGCAGTAGCCTCACCAATCTCATTGGTACCGCACAGCATCCAAGGCAGTACATTTACACCATCAGGGAATACTACGATACATTCAGTACACATCTGCCACAGGGTACGGGTAAACTCTTTCTCATCCAGAGTATGTACATAGGTCATAGCCAGCAGATTAGCAGGATGGCAATGCATAACAACGCGGTTAGCAGGATTTACTTTCAAACGGCTTACATGGCTCATCAAATGAGCAGGCAACTCAGAGGTAAACTGACCACCATCACTGTAACCCCACAGCAGCTCAGCATTTTCGCCATCAGCTGCAATACGGAACAGACCCATGTTACGAGCCGGATCATACTGAACATTCTTAAAATACTTACCGGTACCGGTCACAATAAAGTAGCGGCCGGCCAATTCAGGAGCAGCGAAACCAGTGGGGATCACACGCAGCACGTTGTTTACATCCACATATTCAGCCACATCAGCTTCTTCCAACATCCAGCTTACGTTACCACCGTTACGCTCATCCCAGCCGTGGTTATACATATTGGTGATGGTACGAACCATCTCCACCATAAAAGGTGCAGTTAAAATATCTTTCATTTTCTTCCCTCCAAAACATTTTTCTCATATTCCATAACAACATCGTACCAACTGCTGTCCGCAGGAACCCCCTGACGGTTGCAGTACTCGGTCCAAATATCGCTAAAGGGCATAGTTTTCATTTCTTCCATCATCATCAGGCGACGGGTAAAGTCAGCCTCATCCTGCATTTTCTTCATAGCCTCATGGGGCTGCAGCAGAGCCCATAGCAGAGCCTTCTGTGCATTGCGGGTACCAATTACCCAAGCAGCAATACGGTTAATAGAAGCATCAAAAAAGTCAAGACCGATCAGAACCTTATCCAGAGCATCGTTGCGAACGATCTCCTTCATAATTTCTTTCAGCTCATCATCCAGAACAACAACATGATCGGAATCCCAGCGAACACCACGGGTCACATGCAGCGGAATTTTGTCAAAGAAAGCCAACAGAGCCGGAATCTTATCAGAAACCACTTCAGTAGGGTGATAATGACCATTATCCAACAGATTGTAAACACCGGGGCGAGTAGCTGCATAGCTCATATAAAACTCATTAGAGCCAACGGTGTAACTTTCGATACCAACCGCAAATACCTTGCTCTCCACGCAGTCAATTACATTAGGAAGCTTTTCAGCAAAGATCTGATCCAAACTATCCTTCAAACGCAAACGAGGAGTCAAACGATCCGAGGGAACATCTTTAAATCCATCGGGGATCCATACGTTATTCAACACTTTATCGTTCAGCTCTTCGCCAATTCTCTGGGCGATCTTACGGCAGGCAATGCAATGATCGATCCAGAATTTACGCACCTTCTCATCAGGAGAAGAAAGGCTCAAACCATCCTTCATCATAGGATGACTAAACACAGTGGGGTTAAAATCGATGCCAATACCGTTTTCTTTAGCAAACTCCACCCAGGGAGCAAAATGTTTATATTCGATCTGATCGCGATCCACCCACTCGCCTTCTTCAAAAATCGCATAGCAAGCATGCAAATTGATTCTCTTCTTACCGGGAATCAAAGAGATCGCTTTCAAAAAGTCAGCCTTGAGTTCTTCAAAATTTCTGGCACGACCGGGATAGTTACCGGTAACAGCCAGACCATCGCCTGCACCACCATCAGGATTATCAAAACCGGTTACATCATCACCCTGCCAGCAATGAATAGAGATCGGCTTTGCAGCAGCCAACGCCATCGCCTTCTCCACATCAATACCGTAAGCCTTATACAGCTCTTTCGCACTTTCAAATCGAGTCATAATACCCTCCTAAAACGCGCCAGCGCGTAAACCAATGACGCGAAACATTCTTTCCTAATTATACGCAAACGCAGTTAATTTTTCAAGCCTCATATCTGGACAAGGGGAAGGATTCTCCAATCTTTTTGCGTCCTTCACTCAATTCAGCCAGCTCACCCAAAGCCATCTGCTGCATTAAAATATTACCCAGTGCTGCAGCTTCGATAGGTCCGGTGATCACCGGCTTACCGGTACTTTCCGCCGTCAACCGGCAGAGCAACTGATCCTGAATACCGCCACCCACCATATGAATGGCTTCGATCTGCTTACCGGTAATTCTCTCCATTGTTTCAATGCACAACTGATATTTATAGGTCAAACCTTTATAAACAGCCGCTGCCATCTCGCCCCAGGTCTTCGGCTCGCCCTGACCATGCTCCACACAGTAAGCCTTTACTTCTTTTTCCATGCTATAAGGTGCCGTAAAACGATCCTCATCAGGATCGATCATAAAGTCACAGTCCATATTCTCCTGTGCCTGACGAATAATTTCCGGAAACTCCGTCTTCCACTCTTTGCGCAGCTGCTGCAATATCCACAAACCGGAAATATTTTTCAAGAAACGAATCGTACCGGCAGCTCCACCTTCATTGGTAAAGTTAACACTTAACGAAGCCTCATTGATCATAGGCTCATCCAGTTCCATACCCATCAAAGACCAGGTACCACTGCTGACGAAGGCATGATTCTCTCCGGTGTAAGGAATACCAGCTACCGCCGAAGCAGTGTCATGGCTGCCTACCAAAGCTACCGGAATCGGGCCCAAACCGGTTTCCTGCTGAACAGACTCCAATAGACGACCTACGATCTGACCGGGCATGCGAACTTCGGGCAGTAACTCCTTCGGAAAACCAATGCCTTTTAAAATCTCATCAGACCAATCTTTCGTTTTTGCATTTAACAACATAGAGGTAGATGCAATGGTATATTCACAAGCGATCTCTCCGGTAAGAAAGTATGCCAGAAGATCAGGCATAAACATCATCTTTTTAGCGGCCTGTACCACTTTCGGACGTTTCTGCAAATCATAATACAGCTGATACGCAGTATTAAAGTTCATCTGTTGCAGACCGGCTTCTTTGTACATATCGGCAAAATCCATAGGGCAGTTTTCCATAGCCCACTGATTTTTGCTATCACGGTAACAATAAGGAAGTCCCAACAAGGCACCATCCTCATCGATATAACCATAGTCTACACCCCAGGTATCGATGCCAATGCACGCAATCTCTTTTCCGGACTCCGCAGCCTTTTTCAAACCCTCTTTCATTTCACGAATCTGATAGGGTACATCCCAATACAGACGCTCGCCCATTCGTGTCGGCGGATTGCTAAAACGGTGCAGCTCCGTCAACTCAAGCTTTCCGTCTTTTTCAGTTCCCATCATCAAACGCCCCGAGCCTGCGCCCAGATCAAAGGCCAAATATGCTTTTTCCATTGCATTTTCCCTCCGTAAATTTATTCATGCAGCTTTGTGTAAACTGAAGTTACTTCCAAAATACGGTATGTATCCAGCGATTTTTGGAATTCCGGCTCGCTCTCTCTTACCAGATCCGCAAACACCTTATAAGCCGGTGTGGGATCCTGTCCCTTTGACTTCGCCAACAGCGCCTGAGTCAAATAGAATGTATAGGCCTGATGATAACTCAGCTCTCTCCAGAATCGTCTTTGTACCGCCGGCAAATCAGGATCCGTCAGCACCTCACCAATCACAGGTGCAAAGGCCTCCAAATCATCCAGCACCCGCTCAAAACGTGCACTCATTGCCGGATTCACCATTTCGCCGCGGCTAATGAAATAATCCATATCATACTGCTCTGAAATATCCTGCAGATAGGCCAGCACTTCCCGTCCTCTTTCTCCATAAGCTGACGCAAAGTAGTCTCCGGCCACTGTATCAAACTCCAACTCCGTATCCATCGAAATCTGACCCATAATATAATTCGGCAGTGCATTCGGCAAAAAGGCTCTCAGTTCCTGGCAGCTATTAATACCATTAAGGCCCAGATTTTTGTTTTCTTTCAAATCATCGCACAACACCTTCGAGATCCGCACATAACCCGGATCACCATAATGTGCCTTGCCCAAATGATAGTCATACACAAAACTATCACAGCTTACTTTCTTCTGCCAATCCTTCAAAAATGCCAGATTGTCTTCCAATGTTACAGGCATGGTAATTTGATTCACCTTGAACTCCGGCACAGGCAGTATTTCGCCCGCCTGCTGATAAGATTTCATAAAGGTTCGAGTAATAGGCGCAAACATCAGCACAAACCGGTCCGGATTTTTCAATTGTTCTGTCTCGGGTGCCCACAAAAGCTCATTATACAGCAAAAATACTAACTTCGTGTCAAAGCCTTCCTTTGCCAGTTTTTCATCGATCACATTCAACATATGAATATAATGATCTGTCACCCTCTTTTTACGACACTCCTCGCACTCGCAGGTATTGTTAAACATATCTGCCAGCCACAGATGCAAGTAATCCGCCTCGTCATGCTGACGCACATATTCCATCACCCGTTCGCTATACAACTCCACTGCTTTCGGATTCGAATAACAGAGATTTGTATTCGTAGGCACGCCGCCAAACAGTTCCCGTTTGCCATTGATTTGTGCCAGCAGGGCCTTCTTTTCCTCCGGAAGTTCAGCATCATCAGTCTCCCAACCAGTGGCAGTGTACCCAAGTGCCTCACCGGTCCAGCCATGACCCACACGATGCTGCAAAATACCGCGCTGTTGCATCGCCTCACTAATCAAACCATCCGCCAAGATCGACTGCTCCATTGTCCATCCCTGCGGCGCCAATTTCGGATTGCGCACATGCTCATACCATCTTCTAAAAAACTCATGCGGATATTTAAACTGAGGGAAGAAGCTGTTAAAACCGATCTTAGCCGACCAATCAATAAAGTCCAACACATTTTCCACCGAGGTTGCACCTTCAATACAGGCACCGCGATGACGCAAACTCGCCTTATGCGCGCACAGCGCGAAAAAACCTTCCGGATCCCGTTTTTCAGGAATGATCTCATACTCGGCTCCGGGACGCAGAAAACGGCAGCCAATCTCTGTCAGATAACGATATACGCCCAACAGCACGCTTCGAGGATTGCTGCCATAGATGCAGGCTTCCTCTTCATCTACCCGAAAATAATAGGCATCATCTACTTTAGGATCGTCTAACTTTTCCAGACCATATTGGGTCATATCCTGTACGCCCAATTCCCAAATTTTTGGTACTATATCCTCATTACCCATGCGACTCAAGTAATTCTTCAATTCTTTGGCCGCCATTTCGATGGGTCGCTCATTGCTTAACAAACGAATTTCCATGTTGTTCCTCCCGGTCACCCTAATGACCATAAGTATCGTATTTTACCTTCATTTTACCCTGTTCGGCCCCAAAATGCAAGATGAGCACCAAATTCTTTCCATTCCTTGCCAAATCATTTCTACCATGGTACAATGAACGTAGTTATTTATGGAGGTACTCGCCATGCAATATATCGATTTTCACTGCGACACCCTTATGATGTTTGGTCGTCCCAAACCTCAATCTCAAATTATGACAGAACCTAACTCACAAATCACAAACGCCGAAGGCGCAAATGCGACGCCTGCTCCCACCTTATACCAAAACGACCGTATGGTGGATTTTGTACGCATGAAACAGGGCGGCTGCGCTGCTCAGTTTTTCGCCACCTTCATGCCTCCTCGCCGCTGGTCAGAGGGCATGACCGACGAAATTTACCGTCAGCGTCTGTACGCCGGCCTCATGGGCGAACTGCAGGTACATAGCGACATCATTGCCTTCGCCCGCAATTACGAAGAATATAAACTCAATCAGAAAAATGGTCTCATGAGCGCCTTCCTTACCTTCGAAGACGGCCGCATGGTAGAAGGCAGCCATGATAAATTAAAAGAATACTATGATCTTGGATATCGCTTGATTTCCTTCACTTGGAACGGCGCCAACTGCTTTGGCTATCCCAATTCTGCAGACCCTGTTGAAATGCAAAAAGGCCTCACCACTTTCGGTTTCGAGGCGGTAGAGCATATGAATCAGCTGGGTATGATCATCGATGTATCCCATCTTTCCGATGGCGGTTTCTACGACGTAGCCAAAACCACCAAAAGGCCCTTTGTCGCCAGCCATTCCAACTCACGCACCATGACTCCCCATCAACGTAACCTAACCGACGATCAAATTCGCCTGCTTGCCGAAAAAGGCGGCTTCATGGGTATTAACTTTGCTCCGGAATTCATTGGTGAAACCACCGAATGCAAAGACAGTACAGTCACCCGTATTTGTGACCATATCGAACATATCGTTAAGGTAGGCGGAATGGAAGTAGTCGGTCTTGGTTCAGACTGGGATGGTATCGGCGGTAATATTGAAGTCAATTCTCCTCTGGAAGTTCATCGCATCTACGCCGAGCTTTCCAAGCGAGGTTTCAGCGAAGGTAATATTGAAAAGTTTGCCTTAGGCAATGCCGAACGAATCTTAAAAGAAACCTTATAATTAAAAATCCGGTAATTCTAAATGCTGCAGTAGTATGCACTTAGGATTACCGGATTTTTTTGCTTTTTACACTCGTTTCTTAGCGAAACTTAGAGCTTTTTCCTTAGCGATTCAGCAGTTTTGCCATGCTTTCCACAGCTTCCGTCTCATCTGCGCCATCGGCAGTTACAACCACCTCATCGTCTTCCATCAAACCCAAAGACATCATGCCCATAATGCTCTTTGCATTAACACGTTTGTTGTCCATGATGATGGAGATCACACTGTTAAAACGTCCTGCAGTTTGAACGACCATAGTGGCCAATTCAAATTCATGATCCTCAATATGAGTGATCTGTACCTTTCTCTCTACCATGATGTTCCTCCTTTCAGATTAACTTATTCAATTTCCTTATTTCGGCTTCTTAATTCTTCTGCTGCCTGCGAAAGCTTACGAAGTCTATGATTCACACCGGATTTACTCACCGGCGGATTCAGCAGCTGCCCCAAATCTTTTAAAGGCAGATCTTCATTTTCCAAACGTACCATTGCCATAGCAATCAACTCAGCGGATAACGTATTTAACGCACCCTTTTCCATCAGATAGCGAATGTCATTCACCTGTTTGACTGCCGCCCCAATGGTTTTATTCAAATTAGCTGTTTCACAATTCACCTGACGGTTGATATTATTGCGCACTTCTTTCACAATACGCACATTTTCCAGTTCCATCAACGAAATATGTGCCATCATCACCGAGAGTACATCAATAATCTGCTCACCATTTTTTAAATACAGCACATATACCGTATGATTACTGGGACGTACTCTTTCTAAAATACGGGATTCAATACCAAACTCTCTCAACGAGCGCTGCAGCACTTCCGCATGCTCCATATCCTCGTTCAAAATTTCAATATGGTAATTCTTTTGCGGGTCATTAATAGAACCACCAGCCAGAAAAGCTCCTCGAATATATGCTTTCATACAGCAATTTTTTTGAAGCATCTCATCGGTCGCAATATTTTTATACTGCATGATCCCATCAATTTCTCTGATGAAACCGATATCCGTGAGCACTTGCTGTACTTGATCCGGCTCTTGCAGACATAACGTATAGAGCTTGATCTTGCTTCCTTTCCGGCCGCGCCGGAGAGAAACATGAGCGCTTATATTATAGTTACGCTGCAGCAAGGCATATGCCTTTTTTACCACCGCGCTGCGTTCACTTTGTACTTCGATACTGGGAGGGTTAAAGCGGATGCGACCACAGCCACCCAAAATAGCTGCTAATTCCGCCAAACGACAATGCCGCGCCTTACTTACGTGCCCTGCCAGTTCTTCTTTCACTTGGGAAGAAAAAGACATGGCCACTTCCTCCTTTATCGAATCACATCGATGCCCAAGGGCGTCAAATAGCGAATCTCAGGGAATAGGTCTACACCATCTTTTTCTTTTATTGTCTTTTGTATGTGTCGAATCAAACCGATGACATCTTTACAGGTGGCATCGCCATTATTCACGATAAAACCGGCATGTTTCGGAGATACCATAGCACCACCTACACAATACCCTTTCAGACCAGCCTGATCGATCAGTGTACCGGCAAAGTATCCCTCCGGCCGTTTGAACACACTACCCGCGCTGGGCATATCCACCGGCTGCTTAGCGTTACGCTGTTCTTTCAGTTCCTGCATGCGTGCTTTGATTAATGCAGGATCTTTTTCTTCAAGCTGCAACACTACTTTCACAACGATCCAGGATTTATACTGTATAATGCTGCTTCGATAGCCAAGGTTCAACTCATCCCGCTGCAGGGTGCGAAGCTGTCCTGCCGTATCCAGCACAGTTACTTCCTTTATAATATCTTTCATTTCACCGCCATAGGCTCCTGCATTCATGTATACAGCGCCGCCCAGCGTCCCGGGAATGCCGCTGGCAAATTCCAGACCACCCAGTCCTTTTTCAGCGACCTTTTTTGCCAATGCCGACAGAGTAATACCACTTTCGGCTTCTACAAGGGTACCATCGATCTTCACATTGTTAAAATTGAAGTCTAATCGAATCACTACGCCTTGAAAACCTTCATCGCAGGCCAGAATATTGCTGCCTTTACCAAGCACCAACATTCTCAATCCATTTTCCCGACTAACCTCTATAATCTTTTTAAGTTCTTCTACATTCGAGGGCGTCACTACATATGCAGCCGGACCGCCAATTTTAAAAGTAGTCATACGGCTCAGCGGACAGTCCACCTGTACACGCCAATCTCCCACGATCTCACCAAACAAAGCTGCAATACGTTCTTTATTATCCATGACACTCTCCCCTTTCTAATCTAATTTAATCTATTATATACTATTTCCAAAATAAAAACAACCCTTCGGAAACTGATTCCGAAGGGTAAAATAAAAGATCGGCCCATATAGCCGATCTTTTATTCAAGAATTTGCAGTGAACTGCAGCAAATTCTCTATATTCATATCATTTACATCACTTAAGTCCGGCCACACTTTTACGCACCAAAGCACGTTTCAATCGGGCTTCCGCCAGTTTCAACTCAGTTTTGCTGGCACCTTTATCCTCCAGCATTGCCTTGGCTCTGTTTTCCGAAGCTTCCGCTCGTTTCACATCAATGGTCTCCGCCCACTCAAAAGTAGTCGGCACCAATTTGACCTCTTCCTTAGTAATGACCACCATGCCGCCAATACAGGCTGCATAGCGCTTACCGCCATCGATCACAACAGTAGCCTGGCCCATACCCAGTGGCGCCACACAATTTGTATGCCCAGCCAGTATGCCCATGTCACCGGTGATGGTTCGTACGATCAGTTCCTCTGCCTGCCCTTCAAACTGCAGGCCATCAGGAGTCACGATCTTTAACGGAAACGGTTTCATTTTTTCTCACCCTTCCATTTTACAACTACATCATCAATGGTACCGGCAAACAGGAAATAGGATTCAGGAATATCATCATGCAGACCTTCGATGATCTCCTTAAAGCCGCGAACTGTTTCCTTCAACGGTACATACTTACCTTCATAACCGGTAAACTGCTCAGCTACAGCAAAAGGCTGTGACAGGAAACGCTGTACCTTACGGGCACGATTTACCGTCAACTTATCTTCTTCGGAAAGTTCATCCATACCCATAATGGCGATGATATCCTGCAGTTCTTTATAACGCTGCAGAATTCTCTGCACGTCACGAGCTACCTGATAATGATCCTGACCAACCACATCAGGAGTCAAAATTCTGGAAGTAGAATACAAAGGATCTACTGCCGGATAAATACCCAAAGAAGCAATACCACGATCCAACGCGGTAGTAGCATCCAAGTGAGCAAAGGTAGTAGCAGGAGCCGGATCGGTATAGTCATCGGCAGGCACATATACCGCCTGAACCGAGGTGATGGATCCATTCTTGGTAGAAGTGATACGCTCCTGCAGCGCACCCATTTCTGTTGCCAGTGTAGGCTGATAACCTACTGCAGAGGGCATACGACCCAGCAGTGCAGATACCTCGGAACCAGCCTGGGTAAAACGGAAAATGTTATCAATGAACAGCAGCACATCCTGATGCTTTACATCACGGAAGTACTCTGCCATGGTCAAACCGGAAAGGCCTACACGCATACGCGCTCCCGGGGGTTCATTCATCTGACCGAATACCATGGCGGTCTTCTTAATAACGCCGGATTCCGTCATTTCCAAATACAGGTCGTTACCCTCACGGGTACGCTCACCTACACCGGTGAAAACAGAATAACCGTTATGCTCTGTAGCAATATTATAGATCAGCTCCTGAATCAGAACTGTCTTACCAACGCCGGCACCGCCGAACAAACCGATCTTACCACCTTTAGCGTAGGGGCAGATAAGGTCAATTACCTTAATACCGGTTTCCAAAATTTCAGTGGATGTTTCCTGCTCTTCATAAGAAGGAGCCGGACGATGGATCGGCCATTTCTCATCGGCTGCGATCGCCTCGCCACCGTCAATGGGCTGACCCAACAAATTAAATACACGTCCCAGACAGCCCTCACCCACCGGCACGGTGATGGAGGAGCCAGTGTCTTCCGCCTCAGCACCACGCTGCAGACCGTCGGTAGAACTCATAGCAACACAACGAACCACATTGTCACCAATGTGCTGTGCTACCTCTGCCACGATCACGCTATCGCCATTTTTTACATTAATGGCAGTCAGTAGTTCAGGCAGGTTCTCCTCAGGAAAACGGATATCCAGAACGGGGCCCATAACCTGAACCACGGTTCCAATATTTTTAGCCATAGGATTCAACTCCTTGTTATCAATTCTCAGATCCTGCAACGATCTCGGTAATTTCCTGCGTAATCGCCGCCTGTCTTGCACGGTTGAACTGCAAGCTCAAGTTGCCGATCATTTCCTCAGCATTTTGAGTTGCCGAATCCATTGCCGTACGTCTGGCTGCCTGTTCCGCAGCACGGCTCTCACACAAAGCGCCGTACAAAATACCGCCCAGATACTCCGGAATGATCGATGCAAACACCGTTTCACTATCCGGCTCGTACAGGATATCGCTTCCTTTATTCTCGGCCTCACCTTGCACCTCACAGCGCAATGGTAAGATCTGCATCGAAGTTGGAGACTGCGACAGCACCGAAATAAAGTTTGTATATACGATGGAGATCTCATCGTACTCTCCCTTTAAGAACAACTGACTCAGCTGCTTGGAAATAGAGAAGCAGTCACCCACCGATACGTCCTCCGCCTCAGCGTAGGTCGCACTCAGTGTTTGAATACCATGAGCCTTGAAATAATCAACAGCTTTTTTGCCGATAGGCAGCACCGTTGCATCCTTCCCTTGCAGTTGCTCCATAGTCAGCTTCAGCACATTGCTGTTATAACCACCGGCCAGTCCTCTGTCACCGGCGATCACCACATAAAGGGATTTTTTAACCTCTCGCTTTACCAAATAAGGCGAGGAGAAATCTCGATTATTTTGCACAATATCTTGAATTGCAGCGTATAGGGTTTCAAAATACGGACGCGCATCCAGCACCTGCGCCTGTGCACGGCGAAGCTTCGAGGCCGCCACCATTTCCATGGCTTTGGTGATCTGCTTGGTGCTTTCCATACTGCGGATCCGGTTTTTAATTTCCTTGGTAGAAACGCCAGCCATGTTCAGCCTCCTCCCTTACTGCTTTACAAACTGAACCAGCAGCTCATTCAACGCCGCCTTCAGGCTTTCCTCAGCGCTTTCTTCCAGTTTTCCGCTCGTCTTGATCGACTGCAATACAGTATCATAACGATTATTCATGAGTTCACGCAGCTGCAGCTCGAACTCAGCGATCCGATCTACCGCTACCTCATTCAAATAACCATTGGTTACCGCGTACAAAATGCATACCTGATGTTCAACTTCCACCGGCGCATTATTGGTCTGCTTCAGAACAGCCACAATTCGCTCACCCAAAGACAAACGAGCCTTGGTGTCCGCATCCAGATCGGAACCAAACTGAGCGAAACTCTGCAGCTCACGATACTGAGAGTACAACAACTTCAGCGAACCGGAAACCTTTTTCATAGCCTTGATCTGTGCATTACCACCTACACGAGATACCGAAATACCCGGATTCACCGCAGGCATAACACCGGCATTAAACAATTCAGACTCCAGGAAGATCTGACCATCGGTAATGGAAATTACGTTGGTCGGAATATAGGCAGATACGTCACCGGCCTGAGTCTCAATGATCGGCAGAGCCGTAAGAGAGCCGCCGCCTTTCTCTTTAGACAAGTGAGCCGCACGCTCCAGAAGTCTTGAGTGCAAGTAGAATACATCGCCGGGATACGCTTCGCGTCCCGGAGGACGACGGATCAGCAAGGAAATGGCACGGTAGGCCACCGCATGCTTACTCAAATCATCATAAATAACCAGAACATCTTTGCCCTGATTCATAAAATATTCACCCATGGTGCAGCCGCTATAGGGAGCTATATACTGCATGGGAGCAAGTTCCGATGCGGTAGCGGATACCACGATGGTATAATCCATTGCACCGCCCACTGTCAAACTATTTACGATCTGAGCAATGGTGGAACGTTTTTGGCCAATGGCCACATAAATACAAATTACATCTTTACCCTTCTGATTCAGAATGGTATCGGTGGCAATCGTAGTTTTACCGGTCTGGCGGTCGCCAATAATCAGCTCACGCTGACCGCGTCCGATCGGGATCATAGAATCGATTGCTTTAATACCTGTCTGCAGCGGTACTTTTACCGGTTCACGGTCAATAATACCAGGAGCCGGAGCCTCAATCGGATTAAAAGCTGCAGCAGTAATGGGTCCTTTTCCATCGATAGGCTCACCCAGTGCATTCACAACACGGCCAATCAGGTTTTCACCAACGGGTACCGATACAACTTTACCGGTACGTTTTACGGTGTCACCCTCTTTAATGCCGTTGTCACTTCCCAAAATAACGATGGATACAGTATCTTCTTCCAGATTCTGCGCCATTCCGTATGCGCCATTGGGGAATTCCACCAGTTCGCCCGCCATACACTTTTCCAAACCGGAGGCTTTGGCAATGCCGTCACCAACCAGGATTACCACACCGGTCTCACTGGTTTGGATCTTATTTTCGTAGTTTTTGATCTGACTACGAATCAACTTGGTAATTTCTTCGGGTCGTAATTCCATAGTGTTCCTGCCCTTTACTTATAGTACGGTATTTTCCAGCAAGCTGCCGATGGAGTCCAGACGGTTCTTGATCGTACCATCCACTCGCTTTCCATCGTAATCCAGAAGCACACCGCCAAGCAGAGTTTCGTCCACTCTGCAGGACAGTTCCACCGTTTTTCCGGTGATCTTTTCCAGCTTACTCTGCAGTGCCTGCACCTGCTTCTCATTCAACGAAACAGCTGTTACCGCCCGCACCGTCAAAATATTATTGTCATCGTTATACTTCTTATGAAAAGCAGTACAACAATCGGAAAAATGACGAATGTATCCTTTTTCCGTAAGGATCTTCATAAAATTCAGCACATAGGGCTCCACACGGCCGCGAAAGCTCTCATCAATAATGCCGATCCGCTCCTGCTTCGACAGGTTAGGAGCTGCCAAAATCTTAATAAACTCCGGCTCCTGCTTAAAGCTTTCATCCAGCGCCTTAAGCTGCTCCAGGATCGCACCGGTCAGGCCTTCTTCCTTTGCCAGACTGTACAAGCCCTCTGCATAAGTTTCCGCGATTCGGGTCATGCTTCTTCACCCAGTTCTTCAATAAACTCGTCCACCAATTTGGATCGATCTTGCTCATCCAACGTACGGCCAATGACTTTTTCTGCAATTTCCATTGCCAAAGAAGAAATCTCATTTTTAGCATCATTCACGGCTTTCTTCTTTTCTCTGGCAATATCAGCCATGGCTTTGTCACGGATCGCGTCAGCTTCCATGCTAGCAGTACGGATGATCTCTTCCTCTCGGGCTTTGCCTCTGGCAGTAGCTTCCTTAACAAGGCGCTCACTGGTATCCTGGGCTGCCGAAAGTTTTTCCTGATATTCCGTCTTAAGTGCCTCTGCATCCTGCTTAACTTCGTCCGCTTGAGCATACATGTCATCGATCTCTTTCTGGCGGCTGTCAATCATATTCTTCACCGGCACAAAAAGCTTCTTCTTAGCAACAAAGAAAATGGCCAGTGTATTGAGCAGTATAAAGAGCGCTGTCCAGAAATCAACGCCAATAAAACTTTGAAACACGTTGTTTGCTCCTTTCTACCTGATTTTTAGATAGATAATAGATAGATATGAAGCTTATACACCTGTTGCAAACAGGATCAGGAAGGAAAGCAGCAGTGAGTAAATACCGGTGGTCTCGGTAATTGCACAACCAAGGATCATGTTAGTACGCAGGGTACCGGTCAGTTCGGGCTGACGAGCCATACCATCCAGAGCGTGTCCTACAGCATTACCTTCACCAATAGCAGGGCCGATAGCACCCAGACCCATACACAGGCCTGCACCGATCGCACACATAGCTTTCAAGAAATAAATGTTGAATTCCATAAATAGTACCTCCTAAAAAATTGTATATTGAATTTATGGTTCACGAAATTAAAAGTTTGCGGAGCAAACTTTAGGAAGAACCTTCGGTTCTTCACATTGGCTTGATCCTATCTTACTTAGCAGCAGGATCCGGTTCCGGAATCGATCCGGAAATATATACCATGCTCAGCAGTGTAAATACCAACGCCTGAACAAAGCTGGAAAACAGGTCAAAGTACAGGGACAGTACCGCCGGAATACCAAAGGCCAACACCGGAACACCGGATAAAAGTCCGAAAGCCTGCAATAAGCCGAAGATTCCCAATACGATACATAAAATCGCCAAGATCTTAAACAACAGTTTTTTCTTCTTGATACCCAGTATCAGGAGACCCGCACCGATCACCAACAAAATCGCACACATGAGCCAGCCAACCGATACAATGGCATTCAACACCAAAGAAGAAAGAAGTGCAAAAGCCGTATAAATAATAGAAGAAATAACTCCACCACCGGCAATGTTACCAAAATGACGAAAAGCCATAGAGGCAGGCTGCGCGATCTCCGAAATAATATTCATAGGAGTCATAACCGCAATGGGTTCTTTAAAGCCTTTCAGCCATCCAACAAAACCATTATATTTAATGTTATTGTACCAGATAATGGCCGTAACCATCAAAGACCAGATCAATGTACAACTCAAATCTGCCGTAGCGGATCTGAAAAAACCAGTTAAACCTATCAAACTGCCACAGATACTACACAAAAAAATCGTGCCGAAGAAAGGTGCCCAATGCGCATTATGCGCACCCGCAGTGTCAATGGTCAAATCGTAGATCATGCTGACACCTTTTTCCACCAACACCTGCGTACCATCGGGTCTTGTTTTCAAATTTTTTCCCAGCTTACAGCTCGCTACGATCAAAAGGATTGTCACAGCTAAAAAAGACACCATCGTTTGGGTTACAGGAATCCCGCCAAAAATTGGAATCGTAAAGTAAACAAATGCACCATCAACACTTAAATTCATGGTATAACCTCACTTTCCTTACTTTTTTCTAAAAAACTCTGCCAGAGTGATCGTAAACCGCACAAAAATGAGTGGCACCACCAAAGCAATTGCATCTGCAATTCCGCTCTTAGCAAAGGCAAACAGAATCACAAACAGTAAAATCATACGAATGAAATAAGAACCTTTAATGGTCAGCTGTCCACCGGCTACATTTTGCGCTACCGCTTTATCTGCCGCCATATTGACGCCTATAGCCATCACCAAAAAATTCAAGATCGCCATAGCACCTCCCACCAAGCCTCCAATCAACACGGTGGAATCGAATTTACCTAATAGTGCAAAGATTCCAAACATAACTGCCACACCGATGCACTCGCCAATGGCCACAATGCCTGTCTCTTTTAAAACCATCTTTCTAAAATCCATACTAACACTCCGGTTATTCCTTACTCATGATCGTTAAAATATACAGCAGTAGTTTCTTTTTCTTTCTTTTTATTTCCTACTTTATCCAGAAGCTTCATCATACGATAAAATTCATAAATGGCTAAGCTAATACCCAGCACAACCCCCACGATCACGATCCAGCTTCCCATAGCAAATCGTTTCTGCAGCCATAACGCTCCACCCACAAACACCCCAAGGGGAACAGCCACCGAAATACCCAGCTGCGTCAGCCAGACCAAAAGTGTTAGGTCTTTCATCGAATCTTTAACTCCTTCATCTCTTACCGCAAATTTCACGACATTACTATTTGTCATTATAACCTAAGAAACTCCTTCTATCAAGACTTTTTTTGTAAAAAATGCTTGATAATCTTTTGACAAACTACCTATTAAATAGCGACTGAAATCACCATAATTTTTCAACAAGAAAATATACAAAAAAGGCACTTCAGTTATATTAACAATATAACCAAAATGCCTTTCTATTTATTCAGTTATGTTAGCTTACCTTACGGCTTATACTTCTCTGATTTTACCCAGCATAGCAGCGCCGATTACACCTGCTTTGTTACCCAGCTTAGCGATTACAACCTGAGTCTTGCTGCTGCCGCCGAACAATTCTTTGTTCATTTCAGCCTTAACAGGATTCAGCAGATTGTCACCCTGTGCAGAGGGACCACCACCGATGATCAGGTATTCGGGCTGGAATACATTAATGGTATTGCCCAAACCAATTGCCAGATAGTGAGCATACTCAGCAATTGCTTCCTGAGCAGGAACGTCACCAGCCTGTGCAGCGTCGAATACGTTTTTAGCATTCAGGTTGCGCAGATCGCCGTTCACTTCATCCCACATCTTGGAACCGATGTTTTTAACAGCTCTCTCTCTACCCATGCGGATCAGAGCAGTTGCTGCGCTGTATACTTCCCAGCAACCTTTACGGCCACAGGTACAGGGCAAACCATCAGCTACGATTACCTGATGACCCATTTCACCGCCACCAAAGAAAGCACCGGAGAAGATCTTACCATCGATAATGATACCGCCGCCAAGACCAGTACCCAAAGTAATAGCTACACAGTTCTTGCTGCCGCAGCCTGCACCGAAGATAGCCTCACCCAGAGCAGCTACGTTAGCGTCATTTTCCAAATATACAGGAACCGGAATGGTTTCCTCCATGATGCTTACAACGGGAACATCTCTAAAGTCCGCAAAGTTTGCAGCAAACATTACTTTACCTTCCACAGGATCAATGGCTCCGGGAGAACCAATACCTACGGATTCAATATCGTGAATGTCAAGACCCTGGTTAGCAACCAGCTCCAGAACCAGGTTAGCCATATCCTGTACTACCTCTCTCTGGGGACGCTCAGCGCCGGTAGGAATGCTCTTTTCGCAAATAATTTCACCTTTTTCAGTTACCAGAGCAGCTTTAATAGTGGTGCCGCCCAAGTCAATACCTGCATAAATCATGATTTTCTTCCCTTTCCGCCCATTATGTCAACGGGTCTTGTTTTTCATTATTATCTTTTTCTTTCTGCTGCCGGAGCGCCTCACGTTCCTGTCTGCGCCGCTTAATGTTTCCATTTACTCGCTGCCGCAATTCCTCCGCCGCACTGTAGCCCATCTTCTTCTGACGATGATTCAGCGCCGCTGATTCAATGATGATCGCAAGGTTTCGTCCAGGCCTTATTGGTATTGAATAGCATACCACATCTGTACCCAAAATGTCAATGGTTTCCACCGCTAGACCCATGCGATCATACTGCTTGTATTGATCCCACTGTTCCAGCCTGATCACCATATCAATGGACTTATTTAACCGTACAGATTGTACACCATACAACTCCTTTACATTCAACACACCAATGCCTCTCAGCTCAATCAGATTCTGAATAATCTCCGATCCCTGAGCCATCAGCTCTGTATCCGATGTTTTTCGAATCTCTACTACATCATCTGCTACCAAACGATGTCCTCGCTGTACAAGCTCCAGTGCTGTTTCACTTTTACCGATTCCGCTTTCGCCCATCATCAGCACGCCTTCACCAAAACAGTCCACCATAACGCCATGCAGCGAAATACGCGGTGCCAGTTCAATGCGAAGAAAACGTGTTAAATCCGCCGAAAAACCAGAGGTTTCTTGTCGGGTACTCAAAATCGGTACATTATGCTGCACTGCCAGATCCAAAATTCCTTCTTCTTCAAAGCAGCCCAGCCCACGACACACAATCAAACAGGGAATATCCGTGGCAAACAATCGATCAAAAATATTTCGTCTCCGTTCAGGCCCCACCGATAATAGATAGGAAAATTCCACCATACCGATGATCTGCACTCGGCCTTCATCAAAATACTCGTAAAAGCCCGTCAGCTGCAAAGCCGGTCGGTTAATATCCGAATCACAAATCACACGCCCATCCAACTCCAGCGTCGGTGTCAGATTTTCCAACGAAAAACGTTCGACTAGTCGCTTCATTTCTACCGAATACATTTGTCTCCTTCCTTTCCGCTTATGTGCCATATTAAGTTTATTGTAGCACAACGGAAAATGATATGCAACAAAAAAACAGGGTATCCTCACAAGAAGATACCCTGCTTTACATCATATAATTATTAGAACTTATTAGGCAGAGCCACAACAGCATCCAGTGCTTTATCCAACCAATTACCATTGATAGCTTCTACTGCGCCGCAGTCAACAGCGGTAGCGATCTGAGGATTGATCGGCAGCTGAGCAAGGACCTTCAGGCCGTTACGCTGAGCAACCTCTTCCACATGGCTTTCGCCAAATACGTTAATCTTCTTGCCGCAGTCGGGGCACTCCAGATAGCTCATGTTTTCAACAATACCAATGATCGGAATGTTCATCATAGCAGCCATCTTAACAGCCTTGGTCACGATCATGGAAACCAGATCCTGAGGAGAGGTAACGATTACGATACCGTCAACAGGCAGAGACTGGAACACAGTCAGCGGTACGTCACCGGTTCCCGGAGGCATATCCACTACCATACAGTCAACATCTTCCCAAACTACATCGCTCCAGAACTGTTTAACAGTACCGGCAATAACAGGACCGCGCCAGATAACAGGATCGGTCTCGCCGTTCAGCAGCAGATTGATACTCATGATATCTACACCGCCTGCACTCTTAACGGGAATCAAACCATCATCATTAGCAGTTGCGCGCTCACGCAGACCAAAGGCTTTAGGAATAGAAGGACCGGTAATATCTGCATCCAAAACTGCAGCATGCAGGCCTCTCTTCTGCAGGCCGCTGGCCAGCAAGCTGGATACCAAAGACTTACCAACGCCGCCCTTACCGGATACAACGCCGATTACTTTTTTTACATTGCTTTTGGGGTTGGGAGCTTCTAAAAAGCTCTTAGGATCACGAGAAGAACAGTTTGCACTGCAACTGGAACAGTCATGGGTGCAATTTTCAACAGCTTCACTCATTTTTCTACACTCCTGTCTTTTATTTAATATTCATGATATATGATTTCAGATGCAAACGCAAACATAGCGCCTGCAAGAGTTGATTATACTCCTGTTTAAGAGGTTTGTCCAGTGTAAACAATAAAAAAGCTGATATCCAATCTTTTGATTGAACATCAGCTTGCGAGGTGCCACCCAGATTTGAACTGGGGATAGAGGTGTTGCAGACCTTTGCCTTACCACTTGGCTATGGCACCAAAGTGACCCGTGGGAGAATCGAACTCCCGTTACCGCCGTGAAAGGGCGATGTCTTAACCGCTTGACCAACGGGCCATATATGTAAGCTCCTGCAGGAGCGTTGTTTTCCTGCGAAGCGAGATTTAGTATAACACAGTATACACACTCTTGTCAATACTTATTTTTAAGTTTTTTTAATTTTTTTATCATTTTTTCAAAATGCAGGCGGAAAGCTTCTTTCAACTCACCGCCTGCATCAAAATACGAATCAGGATTATCGCTTAATCACGCTGATATACGATCTTACCTTCCACCATAGTTAACTGTACCTGCACATCCTTATCAAACAAGGTCACGTCCGCATCAAAACCAGGCTTCAGTTCACCCTTATCTTGCAGTTTCATAACTGCAGCCGGAGTCTTGGTCGCCATCTTGATAACGTCCGTAAGCGGAAGACCTGCATAATTTACCGCTGTGCGGATCAAACGATCGTAAGTAGCTACACTGCCTGCAAAAGCCTGACGGTCGGGCATCCATGCCACGCCCTTTTCTACCACCACCAAGGTACCGGTATCCTTCGCGCCCAGCATGCACTCAGTGCCTTCCGGCAGACCTGCTCCGCGCATGGAGTCAGATACCAGAATCATGCGATCCGGACCCTTCACTTTATAGATCAGCTGCAAAAGCTCCGCCGGTAGATGAATACTATCACAAATCGCCTCGGTGTATACATCATCCTGCAGGAAGCAGCCCTCCACCGTGCCCGCATGGCGATAGCCGTTGATTCGGTGCACCACCGACATACCGGAATACAGGTGGGTAGCAATGGTGTAGCCGGCCTCGGCCGCCGCTTTTACCTCCGCCGCAGATGCATCGGTGTGAGCCATACCTGCCACAATGCCATGAGGCTTCAAAAATCCGGGCATATCCAGGCCACCGGGCAGTTCCGGCGCTGCATCAATTCGAGCAATAAAAGGATATTCAGCCACCAGCTTTTCGTATTCACGGTCGCAGGGCTTTGCCAGCTTATCCGGAGGCTGAGCGCCTGCCTGTGCCGGATTGAAGTACGGTCCCTCCAAATGAACGCCTAAGAACTTTGCACCACCGGCATTTTCCAGGTCCGCCTCCGCAAAGGAATCCAAGGACTTGCGTACCTCATTAAAGGGCGCGCTCATAGTGGTCGGGAACACGCCTGTTACACCATGCTCCGCATAAGCCTGCAGGGCCACAGCAATCTTATCGCTCTCCGCATCCATAAAGTCGTAGCCGCCAATACCGTGGGTATGTAGTTCGATCCAACCCGCGCTGGCATAAGCCCCCTTAGCATCGATTACCTGTTCACAGGTTGCGATATCAATATGCTCCGTAAGGCACACTTTAACAATTTTTCCATCTTCGATCAAAATCCCGTAACCGGGTAAAATCTCATTGCTGCGGATCACTACCGCGTTGATAATTGCAGTTTTCATAGTTTCACGTCTCCTTTTCGAACCTCATGTCAAAATTCGAATCCTATATGCCGTCATTGTAACACAGAGCCGCGCAAAAAACAACCTAAATCCCCGACTGGCACTTCTAGACAAACGCCCGCCTTTGTGATAGTATGAACACATCAAATCTCTATTTGGAGGCACTATTATGGATGTAACCAAACGCTTTTTACAATATGTCACCGTGGACACTACCTCCGATCCGGACTCATCCACCTTCCCCAGCACCGCCGATAAGCAGCTCCCCTTCGCCGACTCTCTGGTTGAAGAAATGAAAGCCATCGGCATCACCGACGCTAGCCGTGATGAATACGGCTACGTAATGGGCACCATTCCTTCTACCATCGAAGGTTTTGATGGTCCCACCATCGGCTTCATCGCCCACATGGATACCGCCTGTGATGCATCCGGCGCCAACATCAAGCCCCGCATCATCGAAAACTACGACTGTACCGATATCGTACTGAACGCCGAAAAGAATATCGTAATGCGCACCGCCGAGTTTGAAACCCTGTTGGACTACGAAGGCAAGACCCTCATCGTGACCGATGGCACCACCCTGCTGGGCGGCGACGACAAAGCCGGCATAGCCGAAATCATGACGGCGGCTGAATATTTGATTCAGCATCCGGAGATCGCTCACGGCCCCATCCGCATTGGTTTTACACCCGACGAAGAAGTTGGTCAGGGCGTAAAATATTTCGATGTAGCAAAATTTGGCGCTGACTTCGCCTACACCATCGATGGCGGCGAGATTGGCGAACTGGAATACGAAAACTTTAATGCTGCCGGAGCGGTGATCGATATTACCGGTTTGAGCATTCACCCCGGTTCTGCTAAAAATAAGATGATCAACGCCATCAACGTTGGTTTTGAACTGCATAACATGCTGCCGGTATTTGAGCGTCCTGAATATACCGAAAATCGTGAAGGCTTTACTCATTTGATTGGCTTCGACGGTGGCGTAGAACACACCCGCATGCAGTACATCATCCGTGATCACAGCAAGGAACTGTACGAAAAGAAAAAGGCCCTCATTCAGAGCGCCTGTGAATTCATGAACAAAAAATACGGCGAAGGCACCGTTAAGCTGGAGCTTTCCGATTCCTACTCCAACATGCGTGAAATGATCGAGCCCCATATGTTCCTGGTGGACTATGTTTCCGAAGTATACGAAGAACTGGGCATTGAAGGCCACATCATTCCCTGCCGCGGCGGCACCGATGGCGCTCGCCTCTCCTTCATGGGTCTGCCCTGTCCCAACCTGGGTACCGGCTGCCTCAACTGCCACGGTCACTTTGAATATGCCGTAGTAGAAAGCATGGAACTGTTAGTGGAAGTGATTATTAAATTAGCACAGAAATTCACGAAGTAACCAATTTTCTCTTCTTACACGGTCAATACGATATGTTAGCAAAAACAGCTGCTCTATGGAGAAACTACCAACTTGTAGTTCGACATAAAGCAGCTGTTTTTTATTCTGATCTATTAATTTTTCAAACTATGGATTGGCGCGGGCACTCTTCCGCCTCTGCGAATGAACTTTGCAGGAGATGCAGTGTTCACTCTCATGATGGGGGCGCTGCCCAGCAGGCCGCCAAATTCCACCATCTCGCCTACGCCCTTGCCCTCAACGGGGATCAGACGCACTGCGGTGGTCTTGGTGTTGGCCACGCCAATGGAGATCTCATCGGCAATAATACCGGAGATGACCTCAGCGGTGGTGTCGCCGGGAATGGCGATCATATCAAGGCCAACGGAGCAAACCGCCGTCATGGCTTCCAGTTTTTCCAGGATCAGGCTGCCGTTTTTCGCAGCTGCGATCATACCGGCATCTTCAGAAACAGGAATGAAAGCACCGGAAAGTCCGCCCACGTGGCTGGATGCCATTACGCCGCCCTTTTTCACTGCATCATTCAGCAGTGCCAGGCAGGCAGTGGTACCGGCGCAGCCACAGGCTTCCAGACCCATGCCCTCCAAAATATAAGCTACACTGTCGCCCACAGCAGGAGTGGGAGCCAGAGAAAGATCCACAATACCAAAGGGTACATCCAGCATTCTGGAGGCTTCTGCGCCCACCAGCTGACCCATACGGGTGATCTTGAAGGCAGTACGTTTGATCAGGTCTGCAAGCTCAGTGATGTTGCAGTCACCGGCTCTCTGAATGGCCGCTGCCACTACACCGGGACCAGATACACCCACGTTAATTACGCGGTCCGGTTCACCGATACCATGGAAGGCACCTGCCATAAAGGGATTATCGTTGGGTACGTTGGCAAAAATAACGAGCTTGGCGCAGCCAATACAATCACGATCGGCAGTCAGGTGAGCCGCCTGTTTCACAATACGGCCCATCTGCGCCACAGCATCCATGTTGATACCGGCTTTGGTGGAAGCTACATTTACACTGGAGCAAACCAGTTCAGTTTCAGCCAGTGCCCGAGGAATACTTTCGATCAGGGCGTTGGCACCGTTCACATAGCCCTTCTCCACCAGGGCACTGTAGCCACCAATGAAGTTGATGCCTAGAGTATGAGCTGCTCTATCCAGCGTATGAGCGATCTTTACATAGTCTTCGCTGCTGCGGTTGCCGCCCACCAAGGAGATCGGGGTAACCGATACACGCTTGTTAATGATCGGAATATCATATTTCTTTTCAATGGTTTCACCGGTGAGCACCAGCTTTTCAGCACTTTTGGTGATCTTATCGTAGATCTTGGTGCATAAGGCATCTAAGCTCTCCGATGTGCAGTCCAACAAGGAAATACCCATGGTAATGGTTCGAATATCTAAATTCTCACCATTGATCATGTTAATGGTTTCCATGATTTCTTCGCGATTAATTTTAATCATATTTTTAACCTAACTTTCTTCTGTATCCGAATCAGATCTTATGCATGGAGTTAAAAATATCTTCATGCATAGTATGGATCATCAGGCCTCTCTCTTTACCCAGATCTCTCATGGCATCGGAGAACTCAGAAAAGGGAGCCTCCATATTTTCCAGTTCCACCAACATGATCATCACAAAATAGTCCTTCAGAACTGTTTGGGATACATCGGAAATATTAACCTTAAACTTTTTACACTCCTGACTTACGTCGGCAATGATACCTACATAGTCTTTACCTGTTACTGCAATTACTGCCTGCATAGTTTTCTCCAATCTATTTTACAATTCAATTATATGTTCTGCATTCTCTGGCGCACGGCTTCATACACCAAAATACCAGCAGCCATGGCAGCGTTCAGCGACCCCGCTCTGCCGGGCATGGGGATCTTGACCAGAGCATCGGCCGCCGCCGCCCCCTCGGCCGTAAGGCCGGCACCTTCATTGCCAATCAAGATGGCAACAGGCTGTTTTAGATCCTGTTCAAAGTGATAGCATTGGCCCTGCAGATGAGCGGCCAGCATCTGCACGTTGTGGTGATGCAGCAGTTCGGCTACCGCCTGCACCGATTCCACATGGCACACCGGCAGATGTAGCAGGGATCCCATGGTGGAACGAACCACCTTTGCACTATATATATCAGCGGTTCCGCGGGTGCAGATCACTGCGGTTGCGCCGGCGCTGTCGGCCGTCCGCAGTATGGTGCCCACGTTGCCGGGGTCTTGCAAATTTTCCAATATAACGATCAGCGGTGCCTTTTCACTGTTTTCCAACACCTGAGTGAGTTCAAAACTTTGGCGTTTTACCACTGCCAAAATACCCTGGGGTGTTTCAGTATCCGCCAGGCGGGCAAACATAGGAGCTGCCACGGTATAAACAGGGGTCTCTTCTTTTATATTTTTCAGTACTGCCTGCACATAGGCCCGATCACTTTTGATCAGTTCCTCCGAGATCCACAGGCTTTCCATCTGCCAGTCGCCGGCCTGCAGCACTTCATCTACTGCGCGAATTCCTTCTACCATGAACACGCCGGCTTTACGTGCCTCGCGGGCATTGTTATACTTTACGGTCTGTTTGAAAGTGCTGTTTTGCGCACTTGTAATCTGTTTGATCTTCATATTGATCCATCCAAACTATATTGATTCAAAGCAGCGCCATAAGTCGCTGCTCGATTTGCATAGAAAATACAAAAGAGGAATAATCGTAAGATCATTCCTCTTTTTTGTTTAATTATTCACCTACATAGGGCATCAGAGCCAGGTGTCTAGCACGCTTTACAGCGATGGTCAGATCACGCTGATGCTCGGCGCAGGTACCAGTGATACGACGGGGAAGGATCTTACCTCTCTCGGATACGTATCTTCTCAATTTGGCAACATCTTTGTAGTTGATGGTCTCTGCAGTATTAGCACAGAAAACACATACTTTCTTTCTACGTCTCATGCCGCCTCTTTTTCTCTGGGGCGCGGTATTCTCAGACATCGTCATTACCTCCTTATGCGAAATTAGAAGGGCAGGTCTTCATCGCCTTCGATTTCATTATCGATCGGCATAAATCCATCCGGCTGCTGATTGTAAGCCGGAGCCTGCTGCTGCGGAGCGTTTCCGTATCCACGGCCGGCAGGAGCAAAATCAGAGTTTCCGCCACCGTAACCGCCCTGACCGCGACCTTCAAAAGAAGAACGGCTCTCAGCAAAATGCTGCTCGGTTACAACAACGTCGGTACTCCATCTCTTATTTCCGTCTTTATCAGTAAAGCTGCTAATGCGCAGTTCACCAACAACGGCGACCATCATACCCTTTTTGAAATACTTACCGGCAAACTCACCACGATTGCCAAAAGCAACCACATTAATGAAGTCAGCGTCAGGCTCACCGTCTCTCTTATAGGAACGGTTTACCGCCAAGCTATAACGAGCAACAGCTGTGCCCTGAGCACCTTGGCTATAGCGAACTTCAGGATCTCTGGTAAGTCTACCCATCAAAATTACTTTGTTCATCACAAAACCCCTTTCGGTTATGCTTTATTCGCCTTCTCTAACGATCAGGTAACGGAGCACGGTTTCGTTCATAAGACGCAGGCTCTTTTCCAGCTCTACAGCCATGCTGGGAACTGCATCTACTTTGATGAAGTAATAATAACCTTCGCTCTGTTTGCGGATCTCGTAAGCCAGTCTGCGCTTACCCCACTCATCCACTTCAGTAACGACACCTTCATACTTTGCAATGTAGCCTTTAACCTGTTCCAAAACAGCCAGTCTTTCTTCGTCAGTCAGAGTAGAAGAAATAACTACAGCAACTTCGTATTTGTTCATCGTGTACACCTCCTTTTGGTCTATGGCCCTTGCCACGCCTTGCCCTACCATTTGGCAAGACTACGCAAGAACAAGGATTAAATCCAGAGATGAATTATACCATCACTCACGGACAAAGTCAAGCCTTATCCGCAGATTTTTCCAGTACTTTTCGAATTTCCTCTTCTGTTACTTCCACACCGAATCGTGCCCTTCCCGGTTCTTCCGATAACACAAAGAGTGTCTTTCCTTGGCGCACTTTCTTATCCATTTTCATCAGTTCGATCAGCTGATCTGCCTCCGGCGCAGCCGGAAGATCGACGGGCAACCCGATCTTCTTCAAAATGCTTCGCTGAAGGTCGGCCCACTCCGCGGTACACAGCCCCTTCATCCGGGCCAATTCAGCTGCAAACACCATGCCGATGGACACACATTCTCCATGGATCAGTTTAAATCCACTGCGGATCTCCACCGCATGTCCCAGGGTGTGACCGTAATTCAAGATTTGGCGCAGCCCCTTTTCCTGTTCATCCATGGACACCACATAATTTTTCACGGCACAATTTTTCCGGAACATTTCTTCCAGCACCATCGGATCACGCCTAGCAATGTCCTCTCTATGTTGGTCCACATAGTCCAGGATCGTTACATCGTGAATAAAACCATGTTTGAGTAGTTCCGCCATTCCAGCAATATAATTACGCTCATCCAAAGTGGTCAGGGTTTCCATATCCATGTATACCTCCACCGGATGATGGAAGGCTCCGATCAGGTTCTTTCCATAGGGCGTGTCCACTCCTGTCTTTCCACCGATGCTGGAATCTGCCATAGACAAAGTAGTGGTAGGAATCTGCACCACCGGCACGCCGCGCATATAGGTAGCTGCCACATAACCGGCCACATCGCCCACTACGCCGCCGCCCAAAGCCAAAATAGCGGTATCACGGCCATAGCCGTTTTTCAGCAACTGATCTTCCAACTGCTCTTTTGTTTCTCTTGTTTTGTACGCTTCTCCTGCTTCAAATGTGAAAATCTCCGCATCTAAATCATACTCAGCCAATGCTTTCTGCAGTTTACCGGCCCATAAGGGTGCTACTGTGGTATCACTGATGATCGCATAGCGAGCAGCCAAAGGATCCTGTTTTAATCGCGCCGCCAAATTTTCAAACAGATGACTTCCAATGATCAAGCGATAGCTGCGAGGCTGCACCTTAACTTCTACTCTAATTTCCTGCATATCTATACCTATAATATTGAAAAGAGGATGCAAGGTTTGCATCCTCTTTGTGTTTGATTAATTGTAAGTGGAGATTCTTCTGTTGGCTTCTGCAATATCCAAAGAAGGATGTTTCTGCATCGCCAAAGCTTCATCAATGTCGAAGTCCACATATTTGCCTTCGCGGTAAGCAACTACACGGTTGTCCTCACCGGCAGCCAGCAGATCTACTGCATATACACCCATCATAGATGCGTGTTTGATATCCAGAGCAGTGGGAGCTCCACCACGCTGTACATGACCCAGTATAGTAGCACGGGAATCAATACCGGTTACTTCCTGAATCTGCTTAGCCAACTGAGTACACTTGCCAACACCTTCAGCTACAACAATGATGTTGTGATTCTTGCCACAGGTACGGTTGTGCTTGATTACATCCAGAATATAGTTGAAATCATGAGTTGCAGGATCTTCGGGAATCAGAATTGCATCTGCACCACCGCCAATACCGGCCCACAGAGCGATCTCACCACAGTGACGACCCATAACTTCGATTACAGAGCAACGCTCATGAGATGCAGAAGTATCACGCAGACGCAGAATCGCTTCCAGAGCAATGTTAACAGCGCTATCAAAACCAATGGTATATTCGCTGCAAGCGATGTCGCGGTCGATAGTAGCAGGTACACCAACTACATTGATACCACGCTGAGACAACTTCTGAGCACCCTGCCAAGAACCGTCGCCACCAATTACAACCAGACCGTCGATACCGAACTCGTTACATTTGTCGGCCGCCTTCTGATATGCAGCTTCTCTTACAGCGGGATCTTTATCGATAAATTCAGGGCAACGAGCGGTGTACAATACAGTACCACCTTTATTGATGATGTTACCGGCAGATTTAGCATCCATATCAAATACTTCGCTATTCATCAAACCGCTAAAGCCTCTGCTAATACCCTTTACTTTCAATCCTTTATTTAAGGCGCTTCTTACAACAGCACGGACACAGGCATTCATACCCTGTGAATCGCCGCCACTTGTCATAACACCAATTGTGCGAATTTCTTTCGCCATAGTCTATATCTCCCTTCAATTTCGCAAATCTGCGCCAGTGTAGTTTCTTTATTCGGACTAATTTTACAGTATCTTCTTAAAAATTTCAAGTAGTAAATGAATTTCGACAGCAAAAAATTACAAATCGCCAGTTCAGCAGCTTCATTTGTTTTCGCACGAAAAACATCCACTTATTTTTCACTTATAAAACCACATTCGAATCGCCCAAAAGCTGTTTCAATTTCAGCAGTGTACCACCGGATGCGGCAGTAAAATATTGACTAGGCGCCTTCATTTTCAATTTTTCTGCCTCCAGGTAAATACGGACTTCATGTCCGCCGGGATCCTGCTGCAGCAACTGACACACCTGCGTTTGCAGAGCTGCCCAATGATCCTTCGTGGCAAACCTCAGCCACAGAGGTTTTAACTTCTCTGCCTCACCGACTCCAACCGGAGCAACACCCGCCGTCCGTTTTCCGGCCTCGCCGGAACCTCTTTCGGCTTTCGGGTCTTCACCATTTTGTGCTCCGCTGCTAAATGGCTTCTGCCGATAGCCGCCCTGCCCAAAACGCTTAGGAATTTGATGAATCTCATCAGCCTTGTCAAAAGGAGCAATGAAATCGCACAGCAACTTACTATCCTCTTCTTCCTCGAAGCTTACCTTACCTTTAATAAAGATTCGGTTATCTTCCTCCAGAAGATCTCGGTATTGCTCATATCGATTCGGGAAAATCAGCACCTCAACACTGCCATACAGATCTTCCAACGTGATGAAGGCCATCATTTTATTATTCTTTGTAGATTTTATGGTTTTATCCATGATCAGACCGCCAACTATTACTTCCTGGCCATCGATCAGCTTACTTTTTGCTCCTTCAAATCCACCCTCTGTTTCTTCCTCCTCCGTATGTTGAAAATCGGAAGCAAAATTGGTGATATGATTTCGCCAAAGCTGTTCATCGCTGGCCAGCGGGTGACCGGTTAGATACAACCCCAGCACTTCCTTTTCATAGGAAAGTCGCAGCGAATCCGGAAATTCCGGCACATTCGGCAGCGGATCCGGCTCAAAGGCATTTTCCGACGGTGTGTCTTCCATTGCCATACCAAACAGATCCATCTGGCCGCTGATCATATTCTTTTTCCACTGAGCCGCCGCATTCATAATCAACGGGTACGCCTGTAAATACTGGCTGCGTGTACCACCAAGCGAATCGAAGGCGCCAGCCTTGATCAAATTCTCCATGGCACGTTTATTCAGATCCAGTTCCTGCATACGACGACAAAAATCGGTCATATTTCTAAAGGGTCCATTTGCTTTACGCTCTGCCACCAGGCGCTCCACCAGACTTTTACCCACATTCTTAATAGACGAAAGTCCATAGCGGATCTTTTTCACACCCTCCGACATGGAGACAGAAAAACCGGTGTATCCTTCGTTAATATCCGGGGGCAGCAATTCAATATTTAAGGCCTTTAAACTTTGAATATAGCTGATCACCTTACCGGGATGGTCGATCACCGAAGTCAAAATGGAAGCCATAAATTCCACCGGATAATGATGACGCAGCCAAGCTGTTTGATACGCCACCACCGCATAGGCTGCAGCATGTGATTTATTAAAAGCATATTTGGCAAAGTCCGTCATTTCATCGAAGATCGCTTCTGCCACATTTTGAGGAATTCCCTTGCTGATACAGCCGGCTACTCCTTCTTCCGGATTACCAAATACAAAGTTTTTACGTTCCTGCGCCATTACATCCGCTTTTTTCTTAGACATAGCACGGCGCACCAAGTCGCTTCGCCCCATTGTGTATCCGGCCAGATCACGTACGATCTGCATTACCTGCTCCTGATACACGATACAGCCATAGGTGGTGTTCAGAATGGGTTCCAGCATAGGTGTTTTATATTGTATGTTATGAGGGTCTTTTTTGCCCGCCAAATATTTGGGAATAAAGTCCATCGGACCCGGCCGATACAAAGAAATACCCGCGATAATATCTTCCAGATTTTCCGGTTTCAGTTCTCGCATAAAGGAGGTCATACCGGCGCTTTCCAGCTGAAATACACCGTCGGTCTTACCGGCGCCGATCATCTGGTATACCTCGGCATCATCCATATCAATGGCATCGATATCGACCTTAGTGCCTTCCACCGCCTCAATGATATCCACCGCATCCTGAATTACCGTCAGGGTTCGCAAACCCAAAAAGTCCATCTTCAGCAGACCCAGTTCTTCCAATGTATTCATGGTAAACTGAGTGGTCACATTACCATCATTCGCACTCAGCGGCACATATTCCATGGTGGCTGTACGGGAAATCAATACACCTGCTGCATGAGTGGAGGTGTGTCGGGGCAGACCTTCCAAACGCTTCGACATATCGATCAGCTTTTGAATGGTAGGATCCTCATCATAGGCTTCCTTCAATTCCGGATTTTTCTCCAAAGCCTGTTCAATGGTCATGTTCAGTTCCGCCGGAATCATCTTGGCGATCCGGTCCACCTCACCATAGGACAGATCCATAGCACGACCCACGTCACGAATTACCAAACGTGCTGCCATCGTACCAAAGGTTACGATCTGCGCCACCTGATCTTTTCCGTATTTTTCTACTACATAGTCAATGACTTCCTGACGGCGACGATAGCAAAAATCCGTATCAATATCCGGCATACTCACACGTTCCGGATTCAACAAACGCTCAAAAATCAAATTATATTTCAGCGGATCCACACTGGTGATGCCCAAAGAATAGCACACTAAGCTTCCCACACCGGAACCACGCCCCGGTCCAACCTTAATGCCATGTTCCCGCGCATAATTGATGAAGTCCCATACGATCAAAAAGTAATCTACGAAACCCATACCTTCAATGATGCTGATCTCGTAGTCTAAACGGGTCTTCAGTTCCTCCCCGCGCTGCGGGTCCAAAACCGCTTGCGGATACCGCTGTTTCAATCCTTTTTCACACAAGTACCGCAAATATTCGCTGGCCGTATACCCTTTCGGGACATCATACACCGGAATCTTTCGTTCGTGGAATTTGATTTCCACATTGCACATATCCGCGATCTTTTGGGTATTCGTAATAGCTTCCGGTGCATAGGGAAATAACGCCTGCATCTCCGCCGGTGTTTTTAAATAATAATCACCTTCGTAGCGCATTCGATCTTCATCCTGCACCTTTTTATTGGTCTGGATGCACAGCAAAATATCATGGGCCTCTTTATCTGCCTGAAACGTATAATGTACGTCATTGGTAGCCACCAAGGGCAGATCCAGTTCGCGGCTCATGCGCAGCAGTCCTTGGTTCACCTGAGTCTGCTCCGGAATGCCATGATCCTGCAATTCCAAATAAAAGCGATCCGGTCCGAAGAGTTCTTTATAGCGAAGAGCCATTTCCTTAGCCTTCTCATAAGAAACCATCAGCAGCGGACGGGCCACAACACCTGCAATACAGGCACTCAGGGCAATCAGACCTTCATGATATTCCTGCAACAATTCAAAATCGATACGGGGTTTATAATAAAAGCCCTCAGTAAAACCCTTTGACACCAAGGCCATTAGATTCTGATAGCCTTTTTCATTCTCGGCCAGCAGAACCAAATGGTCGTACCGTGCATCATTTCGGTCCTCTTTTTGAAATCGACTGCCATTTGCCACATATACTTCGCAGCCTAAAATCGGTTTGATCCCAGCATCCATACAAGCTTTATAAAAATCGATCACGCCATACATTACGCCATGATCGGTAATAGCCAAACTATTCATGCCCAGTTCCTTAGCCTGTTTTACGATCTCCTTGATTTTAGAAGATCCATCCAGCAAGCTATACTCGGTATGCACATGCAAATGCACAAAAGGAATCGTGGAAGTGGTTTCCATACTACTCTTCTCCTTTCCACTTTTATACGATATTCAAACAGCGCAGTCCCACCTCGGGAGACTGCGCTGCCTTACATTTTTACAACCCGCTGTCTTATTCAGCCAGCATACCTTCGTTTAACATCCAAGTTGCTACATCTTCGATCACAGTCTCCGATACGCGGGCCGGTCTGTCAAACTCCATATAATGTCCCGAGAAAATACCCTTAGACTCTGTCATAAAGAAGCTCAGTCCTTCATAGCTTTTCAGCGTTGCATAGGACTCATCTTCCATTTCTTCCTGCCATACAGAATAATCTGCATCCATCGTGATCATGTAGTCATTCTCACCCTGCAGAATCAATACAGGTTTCTGTACTTCCTTCAAATACTCTGCACAATCGATCTCCAAAAAGTCAACCCAGAAAGCAGTGGTACGTCCGAAGATGACATCCTGCATCAGATCCTCTTCTTCCACATCCAGATGATCACCATCTTCCAGGTAATCACGTTCCGCTTCAGTACGGCTCACCAGATAGTAAATCTCCTCATCCGAACGATCGATCAAACCGTAATTGATACGCTGATCATAAATTACATCATAGTAAGGACGAGGCGAGGTAGATAACATAATGATACCGGCATAATCGGCAATCTCATCAGCTCTCGGAGCAACAACGCCGCCCTGACCGCTTCCGGCATAGTATACCTGCTCTGCATCCACAAAATCCAACCCACGCAGCAACTCGGTGGCTGCCAGAGTATGATCGGTATATTCAAAAGCTACGGTATGCATATCGGCCGGACAATCTACCATTTCCAATTCATCCCGATATACCAGGGTGCTCTTTTCAAAGCGAACAGAGGCAATTCCCTTCTGTGCCAGACCCCAAGCCATATCACGATACATGTACACATTTTTTGCGCTATAATCAATATTATTAGCACCCTCTGCACTCACCAGAACTACAGCTTTCAGATCATCACCGGCCTTGGCACCTGCAGGATAGGTCAGTTTTCCGTTTACCGGATAACCACCTTCGATCTCCAGCACCACATCTTCTTCTACAATGCCCTCAGGCATCTTAGTGCTTTCCAGTGCTTGATCCGGTGACACATATAGATCCAGCATGACCAGATCCATATCAGCGGTGAACATGTTCACTAAACGCATATTGCCATTTTCCATGGTCATTTCATAAGTAAACACCAGTTCACTGCCGTACAGCACATTTTCATACAATGACCAGTCCTGCACTTTACCGGTGGTTTTACGGAATTCTTCCCAGCTCACCCAGAACTCTTCAAAAGTAACGGCATCCGATTGCCCGTTATGGTAGCCCAGTTCATTCAATTCTTCCAGCGTTCCATCGTTCATGATCTCCATGATCTTCTCGCCGAACATAATACCCTGAGCCTTATCCACATCTTCCATATCATCGATGGGCTTACCATAAATCTGACCGGTTACACAACCGGTACAGCATAGCAACAGCATACCCATTGCTAGTAACAGAACCGCTCTTCTAATTAATCTTTTCATCTTTTCCTCTTTATCCGGCTATGCCGGATCCTTTTCATAATCGCAAATTAACGATTGATCCATGCCAAATAGGCATTCATGAACTTATCCAGATCGCCATCCATAACCGACTGAATGTTACCGGTTTCTTCGCCGGTACGCAGATCTTTTACCATGCTGTAAGGATGGAATACATAAGAACGAATCTGGCTTCCGAAGGCGTTTTCCTTTACTTCGCCTCGAATATCCGACAAACGCTCATTCTGTTTTTCCTTCTCCAACTCATACAGTTTGGCCTTCAGCATCATCATAGCTTTATCCTTGTTCTGGAACTGAGAACGCTCATTCTGACACTGTACCACAATACCGGTAGGCAAATGGGTAATACGGATCGCACTACTGGTCTTATTAACGTGCTGACCACCCGCACCACTGGCACGATAGGTATCGATACGCAGTTCATCCATATTGATCTCAACCTGAATATCCTCGTCCAGCACCGGCATCAATTCACAAGAACAGAAAGAGGTATGACGACGTCCCGCAGAATCAAAGGGAGAGATACGCACCAAACGATGAATACCCTTTTCAGAACGCAAATATCCATAGGCATTTTCACCATTGATCTGAATGGTTACACCCTTCACACCGGCTTCATCACCATCCTGATAATCCAGTTCTTCCACCTTAAATCCACGACGCTCTGCCCAACGGGTATACATACGATACAGCATGCCTGTCCAGTCGCAGGCCTCAGTACCACCCGCACCGGCATGCAGCGTCAAAATCGCACTCTTGTGATCAAACTCACCGGAAAGCAAAGTAGAAATTCTCAGTTTCTCATGCAGTTCCTTGAACAGATCGATCTGCTCACGGATCTCCGGAATCAAAGATTCATCGTCTTCTTCCTCTGCCATTTCCATCATAACCAGAGCGTCATCATAGGCGCCCTGCATTGCATCAAACTCATCCAGCGTATTTTTGTAAGAACCGGCTTCCTGCACGATCTTCTGGCTCACTTCCGGGTTATCCCAGAAACCGGGCTCTGACTGCTTTCTTTCCAATTCTTCCATTTTCAATCTCAACCGGTCTAAGTTAAAGAGACTCACCCAGCTCTGCTAAGGATCCCTTATACTTATCCAGCTCTAATTTGAACTCATCAAACTCAAGCATTTTTATAATCCTTCCTTCTTTGGAGTAAGGGAGCATACTGCGCCCTTTTTTGCAGCTTAGCTGCTATTTTTATTGTATGCGCGGGCGCTTTGCCCCGAAATCCTTCGAGGCAAAGCTGCGCAAAACCGACGTTTTAAACGTTTTGATCAGGCTTCCCGCCCGCAGCAATTTTTATACTTTTTGCCGCTGCCGCAAGGGCAAGGATCATTGCGGCCTACCTTCTTTTCAGCACGCTTTACAGGCTTCTTCACTGCTGAAGTATCCTGACCACGATTAGTGGAAATATTTTTAGCCACTTCTTTACGTTCTACTTCCTGATTTTCTACGATCTTAACAGAGAAAATACCGCGAATGGTGTTTTTCAAGATGTTTTCATTCAGTTCTTCAAACATATCGAAGGCGATCAAACGATATTCATCCAGAGGATTCTTCTGGGCATAGGCCTGCAGACCGATTCCCTGACGCATCTGGTCCATAATATCAAGATGGTCGGTCCACAGATTATCCACGGTGCGCAGCAGGATCATGCGTTCCACTTCACGCATACGTTCAGGCTGCACTTCTTTTTCTTTATATTCATATAAATGGTGAGCAATAGCCTGTAAATCGGAAGTTAATTTTTCTGCAGTGATGCGGTCCATATTTTCTTCCTTAATATTGACACGACCCATAGGAATCACATTGGAAAGCTCACGGTTCAAGTATTCCAGATCCCACTCTCTTGCACTCTTTTTATCAGCGGACATGTCGTTCACTTTTTCAGCAATGAGGCCGTCCATCATTTCCATCAGATCATCCTTCAGATTTATACCATCCAATACGCGGCGACGCTCATCGTAAATGGTTTCACGCTGCTCATTCATAACCTGATCGTAATCCAGCAAGCGTTTACGAATACCAAAGTTATTTTCTTCCACGCGCATCTGAGCCTTCTCAATGGCACTGCTGAACATTCTGTCCTCAATAGGCTGATCTTCGGGAATTCGGAAAGTCTCCAAAACTTTCTGCATACGCTCGCCACCGAAAATACGCATCAAATCATCTTCCATGGAAACATAGAAGCGAGATTCACCTTTATCGCCCTGACGACCGGAACGACCACGCAGCTGGTTATCGATACGTCTGGACTCATGACGCTCAGTACCGATGATCTTCAGACCACCCAGTTCAGAAACGCCTTCACCCAGCTTAATATCGGTACCACGACCGGCCATGTTAGTTGCAATGGTAACAGCACCCTTCTGACCGGCATCGGCAACAATGTCAGCTTCACGGTCATGGAACTTGGCGTTCAATACATTATGCGGAATTCCTTCGCGCTTCAACAATTTACTTACCAGTTCAGAGGTCTCAATGGTGATGGTACCCACCAAAACCGGCTGGCCTTTAGCATGACATTCTTTAATATCATTGACCACTGCACGGAATTTTTCCACACGAGTGCGGTATACCAAGTCAGGACGGTCGATACGCTGAACCGGACGATTGGTGGGAATTTCAACTACGTCCATGGAGTAGATCTGCTGGAATTCCACTTCCTCGGTTTTAGCAGTACCTGTCATACCGGCCTTCTTGTCATATTTATTAAAAAAGTTCTGGAAGGTAATGGTAGCCAGCGTCTTACTTTCACGCTTTACCTCCACCTTTTCCTTAGCTTCAATGGCCTGATGTAAGCCATCGGAATAGCGACGACCGGGCATCATACGGCCGGTAAATTCATCTACAATGATGATCTGATTATCTTTAACCACATAATCCTGATCTTTTGCCATCAAATAACGAGCTTTCAAAGCAATCTGAATGTGGTGTGCCACTTCAGCATTTTCAGGATCACCCAAGTTTGTCAAGTGGAAGAACTGCTCGGCTTTCTTCACACCCTGTTCGGTAAGAGCACAGGTCTTTTCCTTCTCATCAACAACGAAGTCGCCCTCTTCAATGACTTCTTCGTTCAACAGCTGAGCCATGCGGCTGGTATCACCAATAATACGACCTTTCTGCAAGCGAGAAGCCAACATATCAGCCTGCTGATACAAAGCGGTAGACTTTCCGCTTTGACCGGAAATGATCAGAGGAGTTCTGGCTTCATCGATCAGAACAGAGTCACATTCGTCGATGATAACATAATGCAGACCACGCTGCACCATTTTCTTTTTGTACACAACCATGTTGTCACGCAGGTAGTCAAAACCGAACTCATTGTTGGTACCGTAGGTGATATCGCAGGCATAGGCCGCGCGTCGAGCATCGTTGTCCATATCATTCAAAATACAGCCAACTGTTAAACCTAAGAAACGATGAATCGAACCCATCCATTCTGCGTCACGAGAAGCAAGGTAGTCGTTAACGGTTACCACATGTACACCTTTACCTTCCAAGGCATTCAAATAGGAAGGCAGGGTAGCCGCCAAAGTCTTACCTTCACCGGTGCGCATTTCTGCGATACGACCCTGATGCATGATGATACCACCCTGAATCTGAACAGGATAGTGTTTCTGGCCCAAGGTTCTCCAGGCAGCTTCTCGTACCGAAGCAAAAGCTTCAGGCAACAGGTCATCCAAGGTTTCACCCTTTGCCAGTCTTTCTTTATATTCTATGGTTTTATTTCTGAGCTGTTCGTCGGTCAGCTTTGCCATCTCATCTTCCAGAGCCAGCACCTGATCCACGATTGGCTTGATTCTCTTGATCTCTTTGGCACTTTGATTACCAAAAATTTTTTCAAGTAATTTCAAGTTGTCCCTCCATCTGCCACTACGGGCATTATAGTCAAATTATATTGTAACATCTAAATGTAAAGATTGCAACAAAAGAAATTGAACAAATCATGAATTTCCGCGGTCTTTCCACTCTTTTTCGCACTCTTGTTCTTTCCAATTCCTGCCTCCAAAAATATTTACCAAACTTTTCAAGAGGTCCGTCATCAAGGTTTGGCTTGTCTGGCCATTGTCATTTTTTCATCGCTATGATACAGTTATTGCATGAATATGTCGACAACTTCATAATAAAAAAACATGGAGGATATATATGGCCACCAAAGATGTTCTTACTAAAGAATACATGCAGCTCAAAGACGTATTCGCGGATGTATTTAATTTTTTCCTATTCGACGGAAAACCCGTGATACAGCCGCAGCAGCTTCGCGAAAAAAACACCGAGATCTTAGAGACCCGCAGATCCTCTGCCGTCAAAGGAAGGGTTTCCCCTCATTTTCGTGATCTGCTATGCCTATTATCCATGGATGACGCGGCTCATTCCTACCTACTTTTAGGTATCGAAGATCAAACTCAGGCACAGCACGCTCTGCCTATCCGCAGCTTACTGTATGACGCGCTCCAATACCGCGATCAGATCAAACTAATCACCAAACAACGCCGTATAGAACAACAGCAAGCTCAAACTGCCACTGAAATTCTCAGCGGTTTCCAAAAAGATGATCATTTGCATCCTGTTGTTACTTTAGTGATATATTTAGGCACCGAGCCCTGGGCCGGGCCCCGCAGTATCCACGAAATGTTTGATGACCTTCCATCCGATCTTCTGACTCACATTCCGAATTATCAACTTCATTTAATCGAACCCGCTTCCCTTTCAGATGAAGATCTAGGTAAGTTTCAAAGTAACCTACGCGAGGTGCTTACCGTTATTAAATATTCCAAAGACAAAGATCGACTGGAAACTGTGATGCAAGACCCTCGTTTCCGCGCTGTACAGTACGAGGCTGCTTCTTTGCTAAACGAACTAGCTGGTTTAAAATTAGATCTGACCACCCCAGAAGAAGGAGGTACAATTAACATGTTCATTGGCTTTGAACAGCTAAAAGAAGACTATAAACGCCAAGGCAAGCTTGAATCCCTTTTGATTTCCGTCAAATCCCTTATGACCAATCTCAATCTGGATATAGAGGCTGCAATGAAAGCTCTCAATATTTCTGAAGACCAACAGGAAGTGATCCGCACAGAAATTACTCCTAACACTTCTATCAATACCAATACTGCTGCCGATGCGAATGCTTAACCTTTCCTAATTTATCTGACCCACATTCGTCACCTACCAGTATTATCATAGATCCTTCTCGCAAAAGAGCTCTCCGCAATACGGAGAGCTCTTTTCGTATTCATATTCAAATGTTGTTTTCAACCCCAGCTTATCCTTCAATTCTCAGCACGCCATAGGTGCCTTCCTGTTTTCTCTTATATACAATACAGATTTGGCCGGTTTTTCCATCGCGATAGGCGAAGAAGTCATGTCCGGTCAACTCCATTTGCAAACAGGCTTCCTCGTCATCCATAGCTTCTACTTCAACTGTTTTCACACGGGTAATTGCAGCTTTTTCCTCTTCTATTGTTTCCTCTTCCAAAACAGGAGCAAAATAATCCTCTCTGAAGGATCGATCGATTTTCGCACGTCCGATCAGCTTTTTGCGATATTTAACGATCTGACGTTCCAGTTTATCCATGATTACATCCAACAAATCAAATACATCTTCCCCTGCTGCTTCACAGCGGATCGCAGACCCCTTAGTCGGAATCGTCACCTCAACACTTTGGGTTCTTTTTTCTTCTTTAAAAGTAACATATACCTGTGTGTCCGGAGTGAAGAATTTACTGAGACGTTCCAGTTTCTTTTCGGTGATGTCTTTCAGACGCTGCGATACATTGATGCCTCTGCCAGTGTAATTGTACTTCATATTAGTCACTCCTTTATTAGAAAATCAGGCTCCGATGCCTTTATCTATATATTCGTCACCGGAGCCTGATTTCCTTTTTTCTTTGTGAGTTTTCTACAATTTTATTTACAAAGTTAAGAGTTATATAGGCAGATTGTTTAAATGTTTTTACCATCCGCTGCGTTTGATAAACTGCCGACCAATCTGTTCAAAAGCAAATGTAAGTTCATCCAGACCCATATTGTGTGTTGCCAACCGACTCTCCCACACACCTAAACTACCTCGTAGTTTATCTACAGGTCCTTGCAGCAGTGCTGTATCATCTTCTGCACCGATACGACGCAGGCCTTTAATATCTACTTCGGGATTAAAAAAGATAACATTATAAAATGGAATCTGTTCCAACGGCAGGTCAAAATATTGAGCCAGGTCTTCTTTGATTACACGAATATTATACGCATTTTCATCTACCAAGTTATTAATGCGCTTCGCCGTTAAATCATTTTCGCCATCCGAAAACAACGACCAGTTCACATCCGCCAAGTCTCCCTGCACTCTTCCGGTCAAGTACGCCGTTCGAATCACATACACCGCTTTTTCCGTTACGATCACGAATTCCGGCTGCGCCTTTTCGTTATTGGATTGATATACCCAGTTTGTATACAAACAACCTCGATATCCTCTAATTTGAGGAAGATCCAGTTTTTTTCGATAGGTAACCGGATAATAGTTCTTTTCCAACGACCGATACAGCTTATAACACCAATTTTGTCTGCGATTCATTTGACCCAGTTCGCAGCCATGGGCATGATAAAAAGCAGATTTACGGTACTCCGTTACCTGATCGATACGACCTTGCGCAGTTCGCATTCCCAGTTCAAATCCACAAAGCGCTGCCGGCACATTGGTCAAAAGAGCCAAGATCCAAAACAACCACATTCGACCTTCAAACAGTCCACGCAACAGCAAAAAGAGTAGCAAAAGGACGATCCAAAGTCCGATCAAACAGCAAATCGCTCCGCCCATGCCCATACGCATCCGGTATTGATTGCTGATTCTTCTTGCCTCTTCTTCTTCGCGGGCAAAACGAGCTGCCTCAGCCTCTTCCTCTTCCTGACGTTTAGACACTTTTTTCAACTGATACTGTTTTTTCTTAATCGCAGTTTCAACCGCCTTAATTGGCGAAACTTTTTTTACCACCGGCTTGCGTTCAGGTTCTGCCATTTCAGTTACTGCCGGTTTCGGCTCTGTCATCTCGGCCGCCACCATCCCAGGCTCCTCTGTTTCAGTTACCGTCTTCTTAGGCTCTGCCGATTTAGAAACCTCAGACTTGCTCTTTTTCGCTGTCTTCTTTGCTTCTTTTCGGCGTTTCTTGTGTTTCGGTGCTTCTTCTTCAGGAACAACCGCTGCTTCCGGCTGCTCTTCTTCCTCATCGTCAAAGCCATTGGCAATAGCAAAGCGCTTCCAAATTTGCGCTTCTTCCTCATTGGCTTCTACACCGATTCCCTCTTCATAGCATTGTCCAAGCCAGTACATGGCTTCTTCGTCACCATTTTCCGCTGCCATGCGCCACCAGCGAACGGCCAACGCTTCATCCTTTTCCGGATAGGGCGCATATTGCCCGCTTATGTAAAGAAGGCCCAGCATTTTACATGCCGGAGTCACACCATTTTCAGCCGCTTCCAATAGCAGTTGAAACCCTTCATCATGCGCCTCTTCCTCTGGTCGCTGATAACATGATGCACCTCTTCGATACAGTTCAATCATTTCCATCCAATTAGTTTCCATTATTTCCTCCACCGGACAGTACACTGTTATGATATTGTGCACTACCCGACACATCTTCTCCAAACCAGTCGGGGGCTGTAAATGCATTCATTGCCTCCACACTTGGAAATTCCACTTCTACCAATAAAAGGCCTTCCAGTTCTCCTTCAAACCGATCCAGTTCTGCTGTATATCCATCTTCAAGCGGAATCAAATACCGCACCTTTTGAAGAACTCTGCCTTCCACTTTTTGAAACAGCCGTGCGTAATCTGCCTCCTGCAGCGGCAGTTCAAACTCTTGGCGAACAGCTAGACCGCCACTCTTGATAGTCAGAACATAGGATGCCTGATTTTCCTTTTCGATCTTGCGCAGGCGAATCACAGGACTTCGGCTGATATAGCTTTGAGTCAGTCTGCTATGGGAATAGCTTTCCAGATTCTCCGGCAGCTGCTTCACCAAAAACTTTCTTTCAATTTCCATTTTTCTCCTCCATCAGCCTCAAATTACGCCGCAGCACCTCCGGTCCGCGCCAGGTAAAAGCCCGGTTCGGATACTTTTCCTGCAGACCTTTTCTGCTAAGCCCTTCCAGATCCTCCATTTTAAGAGAATCAATGTGTTCCTGCACAAACTCCTTAATGGGTGATACCGCGATTCCTTTGTTATGCGGGCACACACTTTGACACACGTCACATCCAAAAATTAACTCATCTTTATAGAAGATCTCCAATTCCCAATCATCCAGTTCTCCCTTTTTCTGGGTGATGCCACTGCGACAGCGTTCCATAACAAAACCGCCATCCTCCCTCATAGCACCTCCGGGGCAGTTTTTGACACAGGCTCCACAGTTTAAACACTGAGGCTCCCGTGACCATGCCACTTCCAAATCTGCTTCCAAGGGCATATTCAAAGTTATATATGCAATAAAACAATAGCTTCCATATTTCGGATTGATCATCATCTGATTTCGGCCTATAAATCCAAGCCCGGCCCTAAGTGCCAGATATCGATCCCGCAGCGGACCCGTATCTGCATAAGCACCAAGCTGCACTTCATCACCGAATTCCTGTTTCAAAACTTCACTCAGCGGTTTCAAATACTTCGGCACCACCACATGATAATCGATGCCACGGCAATACATAGACAGGTTTCCCTTTTCGGAACCTGTGTAATAAGGAAACAAAACCACCACAATGCTTTGGATCTGCTCCGACGCCTCATCGGGCTCCGGCTTCAAAAAAGCATATTGATCCAGCCCCGCCTGTTCGAACCGTTGCTTCAGGATCTTTTTTGCCTTCTTCAATTCATCCTTCGTCCACTGCATTGTTATCTTCCTTTCTACCGAACCCATTCCGAGCGATGCTTGCCTATCTTACCGTTTAGCATATATTCATTTTATCAAATTTGCCCCCTGTGTTCAAGATATATATGATTTTTTTGCCGCCGCGCGGCTCCGTTTACTGTAGCGCTGTCTTATCCTCTTCAAACAATTGACTTTTCATTTGCTTTCAAGTATACTGAACACAAATCTATTCTTAAATATTATGGAGGTATTATTAAAATGTTAACTGCAAGAATTTGGAAGAAGTGGCAAAATGAATCGGCGTTTACTCATCATTACGAGGTGGCAGAAAAGGAAAAAGACAAGAGTCAGAGTCCGACGGTTTGATACCGGCGCGTACCCAGCACATTTACTCAAAGGCGGTGTGCGCGCCTACTGTTGACTAAGCATTACTGATTTAAAATCGCTTAGTTCACATCAAATCTGCCGGAACGCGGCCCTTGTTTATCGAATCGGAGAGTTAAAAGGATAAATGAGGTGCAATCCATGAAATATTTAAATGCGGCAGAAGTGTTACCCGAAGAATTAATTCGTGAAATCCAGAAACATGTCAGTGGCAATCTGATTTATGTTCCCAATGCAGTTACCCCTAAAAAATGGGGCGAAAAAAGCGGATCCCGCGAGTATTATCGCAAGCGCAATCAGGCAATTTGCGATCAGTATAATCAAGGCAAGTCCATGAGCGAACTCACAAAAGAATTCGGCCTTGCCTACGATACCATTCGACGTATCATCTACGGAAGTAAGGAGATCCCATAGAAAATTAAAACCGAACCCCAAAAAGCCGGCAAGCGGCTCCAACAGTAACTGTTAATTAACATTCATCAATAAAATAGGAGTACAATTTGTGCAAGGTCAAATCCCTGCTGCAAATTGTACTCCTTTTCGTTTATGCTTTATGCCTGCATGGCTTCCAAAATTGCATGACTCAGTCTCTTACGAAACTCCTGTGTCAGCACGCCTTCATGATCCTTAAAATACAAGCGATTGGTAAAAGCAATGGCGCCAATGTTCTTCTCACGGCTCACCCAAATGCTGGTACCGGTAAAGCCCGTATGTCCGGCTCCCTGCGGAAACATCTCGTGAATCTGCCAACCCAAGCCACGACCCGGCTCCTGCTCCGTCAGCGAGCGCACCATCACGTCAAAATCTTTGGTCATGTACAAACGGCCAATGCGCTCATATGCATCCACATCTGCGAACACACCGGCGTGGCCGGCAACATCGTCGAAGAAATAGTGAGCATTACCATCGTTCACACCGCCCAGCACCGGCACCTCTTTGGAGCGCCAGTTTTCAAAGACCAAGTTTCTTTCTGCCACCATTTCCTCCTCAATAGCATTGCCAAAAGAAGAAGGTGCCATGTTACTCAAATCGTTAGGAAGGAATTCCAAGCGCTTCGCACCCAAGGTTTCTTTCAAATCCTGCAGGCACTCGGGCAAGGGTTTACCTTTGATCTTTTCTACTACTTTACCCAGCAGCATGAAATTCATATCGGAATATACAGTACCCTGTTGAATCTCGGTATCGCCAATAAAGGATTCAAACACATCATAAAAATCCTGACCAGCCTGCACATAGAAAGGATACCAATCCAGAATACCCGAAGAATGGGTCAGCAGCTGATACATATCCACATTTCTCACACGCTCGTACAGGTTCGGTCGGGTCTGGATCTCGGTCAGCACATCGGCAATCTTAGTATCCAATGTCAGCTTACCCTCTTCCATCAGCAGCATCAGCATGGTAGTCGTTGCAATCTTACTCAAAGAAGCTACATCGTATACCGTGTCTTCATTCACAGGATACAGTTTTCCATCAATATCATTAGCACCGTAACCTTTACGATACAAGGTACCTTCTTTATCATAAACGCTTACAACAACAGACGGGAACGCGCCTCTTTTAATAAATTCCTCACATAATTGATCAATAAAAGTAAAATCCATAATTTACTCCTAATAAGTTAATTTAACGCAAGAAATCCAAGGTTTCTTGCTGTGTTTGGGCCTGAACTTATGCCCACCACATTTCTCCGGCATTTTCAAAGATCAGTACTTCTTTCAAAACAGCAACAGCCTTCTCCAGACCTTCCTGAATGCTCATCATGCTATCTTCATGTTCAATGCTCAGCACACCATCGTAACCATTTGTCTTCAGGGCGGTCACCATTTCTTTCCAATACTGAGTATCATTACCGTAACCTACAGTGCGGAATACCCAGCTGCGATCCGCGATCTGGCCATAATGTTTGGTATCCAGAACACCATTTTTAGCGGTATTATATTTATCGATACGGGTATCTTTCGCATGGAAATGATAAATAGCACCCTTCAGTTCTTTAATAGCCGCTACCGGATCCATACCCTGCCAAATCAGATGGCTAGGATCAAAGTTGGCACCAATTTCCGGACCAACTGCTTCACGCAGACGCAGGCAGGTTTCAGGATTATATACACAGAAACCGGGATGCATTTCAAAGGCCACATGTTTCACACCATGAGCACGCATAAATTCTACTTCTTTCTTCCAGTAAGGAATCAGTACTTCATTCCACTGATAGTCCAAAATGGTCAAAAAATCTTCCGGCCAGGGGCATACCACCCAGTTCGGATACTGAGAAGTGGGGCTATCGCCGGGGCAACCGGAGAAGGTAATTACAGTTTCAACGCCCAACTGCTCTGCCAACAGTACAGCATTTTCAAAATCTTTGGTAAAGGACGCTGCGATCTCCGGATTGGGATGCACACCATTACCATGAGCTGCCAGCGCACTGATCTCCATATCATATTTCTTCAGTAGCGCCTTCAGTTCCTCGATCTTTTCGGGTTTGCCTAAATAATCTTCCGGATCCACATGACCTTTGCCGGGATATCCGCCGCAGCCAAGTTCCACCGCCTGAACACCCAGGCCATGTAAATATTTCAAAGCTTCTTCCAAAGAACGATCGTACAACGGTACGGTTAATACACTTAATTTCATTTTATTTTCTCTCCCAGTCAAATTTATTCACGAATGGTTCTTACATAGGCCAAATCTTCTGCTACACAGCCGAAAATATCATCGCCCTTGTAATCATATTCACGTTCAATGATGAACACCTTTGCTCCGTTTTCTTTGGCAACATCACAAACCGTCTGCCAGTCAATAATACCTTCGCCGGTGGGGCAATCACTCTTCTTGATAGCTGCCATTTCATCCAGCACTTCCTGAGGAATGATAGGACGACCATTCTCATCTTTTGCATACTTGGAATAATCACGTTCCTTCTGCACACCAAAAACCTGATTGGTCTCTTTCACATGGATCGCCTGAATTCTACCGGAATGCTCCACCAAATATGCAGGCACATCGATGCCGGCGCAGGTAGCCCAGCCCACATCCAGCTGGATCAGCACATATTCGGGATCTGTATTTTCCATAATAATATCCAGAATATATTGATCATTAAATTTGGCAAATTCATGGGTATGGTTATGATATCCAACTTTCAAACCATACTCCGCAGCCAACTTGCCCAAACGATTCAATTCAGCAGCCACTTCCAAGGTTCTCTCATAGGTGGGGAACGCAGTTCCGGGGCAGATCACATACTGAATTCCAAGCTCAGCCAAATAAGGCAGTTGTTCTTCAATCATGTCCAAACCAACATGAGTTGAAATCGGCTCCAGATCCAACTGGTTCAAGTAAGTTTTCAGCTTACCGGCTTCCATATCACCATAACCACCGGCAAATTCAACACCGGTATACCCAATCTGAGATACCTTTTCCAAAGATCCCATAAAGTCATCACGCATCGCGCTGCCTAATGAATAGGTCTGCAAATATACTTTTTCCATTATAACTCTCCTTGTTTATTAGAACGTAATCAGCTGTCCGGTCTCAGCAGAACGATAGATGGCATCCAAAATTTGAGTTACTACAAATGCCTCTTCAGGTTTTACAACAGGGCTTCCTTTACCTTCTACTGCATCATAGAACTTTTCACACTCATAATCCTGTGCGGACATGGTTGCACCCGGGAAGAAATCAACTCCCTTAGGCGTGCGGCAATCCGGTTTAATGGTAGTCATCTTATCATACATGATCTTATTGATCCGCAGCCCTTCTTTCATGTCAGCACCGGCTTTGGTACCACACAAGGTAGTCAGCGCTTCGCATACTTCTAAAGTATTCAGTGCCCAGGAAGCTTCAATTGTGATAACCGCACCATTTTCCATTGTAACAAAACCAAAAGCAGAATCTTCTACTTCATAAGTCTCAGGATCCCATACACCCATCATGTTACCCTGATCGCCGGGCTGCAGCAAACGGCCCAACTTCTGGAAGCTAGCGCCCATAACACTCTTGGGTTTATAATTGTTCATCATCCACAGAGTCAAGTCCAAAGAATGAGTTCCGATATCGATCAAAGGACCGCCGCCCTGCAGTGCTTTGTTCGGGAACACGCCCCAAGTGGGCACACCGCGGCGACGAATAGCCTGTGCTTTAGCAAAATAAATATCACCCAACTCGCCTGCATCACACATTTTCTTCAAAGTCAAACTATCCTGACGGCAGCGATTCTGATAGCCAATCGTCAAAATGCGACCGCTCTTCTTTTGTGCATCCAGCATTTTCTGGGCGTCCGCTGGAGTTGCAGCCATGGGCTTCTCACAAATAACATCTTTACCCGCTTCCAGCGCAGCCACAGTCAGTTCACAGTGAGATACGTTAGGAGTCAGCACATGAACAGTACGAATGCTTTCATCCTGCAGCATTTCTTTATAATCTGTATAAACCTTTGCATCAGGAGTACCATACTGCTTAGCTGCTTTTTCAGCACGTTCTTTAATAATATCACAGAAGGCTACGATCTCCAAACGATGAGACTGATGAGCCAGTGAAGGCAAATGCTTTCCGTTAGCAATACCGCCACATCCAATAATACCAACTTTAATTTTATCAGCCATCTTAATATCCTCCTTTTAAATACCTGCCCTAAACTTTGGCAGACAGATTCCCGCCGCAAAGCGGCAAAAAATGACATAGTTTTCAATTATCTAAGTGTAATCGTTTTCATCAATATATCACAAGGCTTTTATCTCTGTCAAGGTTAATATTGTAGCTATTGTCCAAAACGGACCCCACTTTTCCATTAACACAAAAAGGCTGAACACCTTTTTCAGATGTTCAGCCTTCGATATACATTCTAAATCAATTACCAAGTATCGTAATGTATTAAGAATTACAGACCCATTTCGTCTTTGATCTGTTTGAAGCACTTAACAACGTAATCCAGATCTTCTTTGCTATGAGCAGCAGATACCTGGGTACGGATACGAGCCTTTCCTTTGGGAACTACAGGATAGGTGAAGCTGGTTACATAGATGCCCAGTTCCAACATACGAGCAGCTACTTTACCTGCAACATGTGCATCATAGAACATAACTGCTACGATAGGATGAGTGCTGGGAATAATGTCAAAGCCAACCTTTTCCATCTGCTCTCTAAAGTAACGAGTATTCTCATGTACTTTATCACGCAGTTCAGTGCTTTCCATCAGCATGGTGAAAGTCTCATAAGAAGCGCAAGCAATAGCGGGAGCCAAGGTATTAGAGAACAGATAGGGACGGCTCTTCTGACGCAGCATATCGATGATTTCCTGACGTGCGCTGGTATAACCGCCGGATGCTCCACCCAATGCTTTACCCAAAGTACCGGTGATGATGTCTACACGACCCATAACACCACAAGCCTCATGAGTACCGCGACCATGTTCACCCATGAAACCTACTGCATGGCTATCGTCAACCATAACCAGTGCATCATATTCATCGGCCAAATCACAGATTGCTTCCAGGTTAGCAATGATACCGTCCATGGAGAATACACCATCAGTAGCAATCAGTTTGATCTTAGCATCTTTAGCTTCTTCCAGACAGCGCTTCAGATCTTCCATGTTGTTGTTTTTGTAACGATATCTCTGAGCTTTACACAGACGTACACCGTCGATGATGCTGGCGTGATTCAGTTCGTCGCTGATGATAGCGCATTCTGCATCCAGCAGAGTCTCAAACAGACCACCATTAGCATCGAAGCAAGAGCTGTACAGAATGGTATCATCCATGCCCAGGAATTCGCTGATCTTCTTTTCCAGATCTTTGTGGATCTGCTGAGTACCACAGATGAAACGTACGGAAGAAAGACCATAGCCCCATTTGTCATAGCTCTCTTTTGCTGCCTTGATCAAACGCTCATTGTTGGACAGACCCAGATAGTTGTTTGCACACATGTTGATAACATTGGTGGCAGCAGTGGTATTGATATGGCTCTGCTGAGGAGTGGTAATTACTCGCTCGTTCTTGTACAGACCATCTTCCTTCAACTGATTCAGGGTAGCCTGAAAATAATTATATGCAGTTTTCATTATGCAAGTTCTCCTTATAATATAGAAATGATTCTAAATTATTCTTCTGTATTATTCTTCGGTACCGGTGGTCCAATCCAGAACTACCTTACCGGACTTACCGGTATTGAAAACTTCAAATCCCTTTTCAAAGTCTTTGAAATTAAACTCATGAGTCAATACTTTTCTTACATCCAGACCGCTCTCCATCATGAAGATCATCTTGTTCCAAGTATCGAAGATCTTACGACCATAGATACCACGAATGGTCAAACCATTCCATACGATCTTCTGCCAGTCAACCTGAGGCTGTTTAGCATGTACGCCCAGAACAGCAACCTTACCACCATTGTTCATGTTATCGATCATGGAAGCGAAAGCCATACCGTTACCGGACATTTCCAAACCGATATCGAAACCTTCCTTCATGCCCAGCTCCTGCATAACATCTTCCAGTTTCTGTTTAGCAACGTTAACGGTAGTAACAGTGGGGCAGATTTCTTTACACAGTTCCAAGCGATAATCGTTTACATCAGTAATAACGATGCGGCGAGCACCAACGTGACGGCAAACAGCAGCAGCCATCATACCGATGGGACCACAACCGGTGATCAGAACATCTTCGCCTACCATATCAAAGCTCAGAGCAGTATGTACAGCATTGCCCAAGGGATCGAAAGAAGAAACCATGGATTCAGTCATAGTTTCAGTAATAGTAACAGGAACTACATTCTCTTTAGGAATTACCAAATATTCTGCAAATGCACCATTGCGGTTAACACCAACACCAACAGTATTACGGCACAGATGCTTGTTGCCTTCACGGCAGTTACGGCAGATGCCACAGGTAATGTGACCTTCACCGGTAACAGTCATACCAATCGGGAACTCGGTAACAGCGCTACCAACTTCAACGATCTCACCAACATATTCATGACCGATGGTGGTGCCAAGTTTAATGGTTTTCTGAGACCATTCATCCCAGTTATAAATGTGCAGATCGGTACCGCAGATAGAAGTTTTATGGATCTTAATCTTTACATCATTGGGGCCAACTTCCGGAACGGGTACTCTTTCCAGAGTCAAGCCTACGCCAGCCTGTGTTTTTACCAGCGCGTACATAGTGTTGCTCATGATAAATCCTCCTATTTTGTTCTTGAGTGGAAGACATTTTGATTCGAAATTGTCCTCTCGATAAGAACATTGTATCACGTATTGTTTATTTAATCAAGTGAAATTTTACTTTTTTTGCTGATGAATTTTTTCCAACATTTCCTGCATTTCTGCCACACTGAAGTTATATTTTTCATTACAGAAATGACAGCTCATCTCAATACTTTCGCCTTCTTCGATCAACTCACTCAAGTCTTTTTCACCAATACTCATCAATGCTGAACTTACACGTTCTCTTGTACAATTACATTCAAAGCGAACATCAACCTTGTCCAAAGTATGATAATCAAACTCTCCTAGCATATCTTCCAGCAATTCTTCCGGTGTATGCCCTTCCGCTAAATACTTAGAAATAGAGCCAAAACTTACAACCTTGTTCTGCAGTTTTTCTGCAATTTCATCAGATGCCCCCGGCATCATCTGGAAAATATATCCACCGGCAGTCCATACGCTCTGGTCTTTATTCACCAACACACCCAAGGCAACTGCAGAAGGAATCTGCTCGGAAGCGGTGAAATAATATGCCAGATCCTCTGCAATCTCACTGGAGATCAGATGAGTGGAACCTACATAAGGTTCGCGCAGGCCTAAGTCTTTGGTAATGCTCATTACACCAATACCAACTGCTTCTGCTACATCCAACTTACCCTTAGAATTTAAAGGCAGATCTACTTTAGGTTCCTTTACATAACCGCGCACTGCTCCGGTTCCATCGGCAATGGTAATAATCTTTCCAATAGGACCGGAACCTTCGATTTGAATCGTAAGACTTTCCTTAGCCCCCTTCAACTGGCATGCCATCATAGCAGACGCAGTCATAGTTCTTCCCAAAGCAGCCGTTGCCACCGGTGTAGTACCGTGTCTTCTTCTTGCTTCCTCCACCATTTCCGATGTTACTGCAGCAAAAGCCAAAATCTGACCATCAGCAGCTGTTCCTCTTAATACATAATCACTCATTTTCTTTTTCCTTTCGTTGTTCTCTTGCTACAAAGAAAACTCGTTCCGAGTTTTCCGTTGCCGGCTCTAATGAAAAGGCATCATATATGCCTTCAACTTTTAAATGACATTGCTTTAACAGATCACGCACCACTTTCACGTCATAAGCTTTTTGATAATGAATCTCCTCCTGACGCTGATATACCGTTTCTGTCTCATCTTCCTTATAGAAAAACGTTACCTGATACTCATTAACTTTTTCTTCTTCGTAGTAATAGTTCTGCCAGATAAAGGCCGCATCTTCGGTGGTATCTGCAATTACCTTTTCTCCCATTACATCTCGATATTTATATTCTGTATTCATATCGAACACAAAAAGTCCTTTTGGATCTAAATAGTTTTCTACCAGTCTAAACACTTCCAAAAGTTCCTCTTCTTCCAACAAATAATTCAGGCTATCACAGGTACACACTATACTGTCCACTGTTCCATACAGCTCAAATTCTCGCATATCCTGTAGCAGATACAGAATATCCTGCTTTTCTTCCTCAGCTTTTTCTCTGGCTATCTCTAACATTTCAGGCGAAAGATCCGCTCCGATCATTTCGTAGCCTCTTTTAGATAATTCGAGTGTTAAGCTTCCCGTACCACAGGCCAAATCGAATACCAGTTTAGGGGTACAATTATGTTTCTCCCAAACTGTTTCTATATAATCAGCCCATGTGCTATATGGCACAGTCTGCATAAACTCATCATAAATCTTTGCAAAATCCTGATACATGATTGTTTCCTTTAAGATATCGCTCCATCAACAGTGTTCTTTCTAACACTAAACTGATACATATGAGCATAATAATACATTTTGCATTTTATCACAATATTTCAATCCTGACAAGAAATGAAAGTGTAATTCATGAAAATCTACCCGCAGTATTGACATTCCTTGCATCCAATACTAAACTTTTAATAGGTACTTCTGTTATTATATATTTTTCATGCTCTTTCACGCACATTCTTATTTGACTCTACTTTTCAGGAGGTTTTTATGCAGCATCCCTTCGAGTCCGCTCAATTTATCTGGCATCCCAATGGATTTGCAATTAATGAGACAATGGAATTTCGCAAAGAAATAACGGTCACTGATCCCCGGCAATGTCGTATGTTGATTCATGCTAACTCACAATATGCCCTATATATCAATGATCAGTTCGCAGCCAACGATCAGTTTCCCGACTACGAACACTACCGTGTATATGATGAACTTGATATTTCCACTTTTCTTGTACAAGGTCCTAATACGTTTACAATCACCGCATATTGCCAAGGTGAAGATAGTTCCACTTATCGTGCTTACCCAGCTGAACTTGCTTTTGTTATTTACGAAGGAACTCACATTATCGCTGTTAGTGATGAAACCACTACCGTAAGACGCGATATTCGTTATGCCTCTGCCGGGGTTTCTAAAGTATCCGGTCAGCTTTCCTATTCCTTCGATTATGATTCCACCCTGATTCCCGATTCCTATGTTCCCTCCTTGGTTTCCGGTCCGTGCTGCCCGATGCAACCTCGTCCCATTCAAAAACTTCGTTTAGATCCCCCTGAACCGGCTGATCTGATCTCCATCGGTCATTTCTCCGATTCCGTTCATATCGATAATTACGCAGAACGTATGCAAAATGCTTCTATTGTTTCTGCAGTCCCCCCCGTACCCACTTCCCTGCCTTGCCCTGATGGAGTTATCCTTTCCGACAATTGGGCCCTTATCGATCTTCGCAAAGAGCAAACCGGTTACCTGCAGCTCGATTTGGATCTTCCCCATGAAGCTGATGTCTTAATCGGTTGGGGTGAACATCTTGAAGATCTACGTGTGCGCACTTCTGTAGGTGGTCGCTGTTTTGCTGCTCGTTTTCGCGGAAAAGCTGGACGAAACACCTTCTTTTATCCTATCAAACGTTTAGGACTTCGTTATTTACAGCTTCATGTATATGCCGAAGGTTTCACCCTCTATTATGCAGGTGTATCTACTTCTCGCTACCCCTTAGCTACCACCAACCTCTTTACCTGCGCTGATCATCTGCATTCTCAAATTTACCGTACTAGTTTGAGAACACTGCAAGGCTGTATGCATGAACATTATGAAGATTGTCCCTGGCGCGAACAAGCTCTCTACACTATGGATAGCCGCAATCAAATGCTCTGTGGCTATTATGCCTTTGAAGAATATGCTTTTGCTAAAGCCAGCTTAAAAATGATCGGTCTTAGCCTACGTTCCGACCACCTATTGGAACTGACCAGCCCCGCAAGAGTTTCCATTACTATCCCTTCATTCTCAGCAATCTATCTTGTTCAGTTGGCAGAGTATCTTAAATACTCCGATGATTCAGAATTTATCCGTGAAATGCTCCCCGTAGCTATAGATATCGCTGAAGGATTTATTGCTCGTATTGATGAAAAAGGAATCATCCGCCGTCTTCTCGGTGATGCATATTGGAACTTTTATGAATGGCAAGTCGGATTAGAAGGCCATCTTGGGTACGAAGATCATATCAGCCAGTCAGCCTATGATGCGCCTTTGTCTGCTTTTGTTTCTATGGCTCTCCAATCTTTGAGTCGGATCTGCCGTCAACTTCAGCTAACCAGCGAGGCCACTAGGTATGACACTATTGCCGCTCAGCTCAATTCAAATTTGCATCGTATTTTCTTTAACCCAGCCTTAGGCTGCTATGCAACAACTTTAGCTCATGATTCTTTAGATCATTATGCGGAATTAACTCAGGCTCTTCTACTTCTTTGCGGAGCCGTACCCGAGTCCTGTCGCAGTACCGTGTTAAACGCCTTAGCCGGCACCTCTGATGTAACCTTGTATCCCATCACATTAAGCCATAGTATTTTTAAATATGAGGCACTCATGACCGAGCCCGAAAACTATGCTCGTTTTGTTTTTAACACGATCGCAGATCAATTTGGAAGCATGTTGTATCAAAATGCCACTACATTCTGGGAAACTATTGTTGGTGCCTATGATTTTGATCGTGCCGGCAGTCTTTGCCATGGTTGGTCTGCTGTTCCCGTATACTTTTACCTACGGTACTGTGTTGATCTAAAACAAGAAGGCACTTTGCTTCCGCCTACTTTGACCGGTATTTACGAACCCTCTTCTATCCAATTCCATGATGCCTCCCGCAATATTGTAGAAGATAATTGGAATTGACCCACTTAGAAGTAAGCTACTTCTTTATTAGCTTGTTGTTCATCGAATCGCAATCGGGAATTTTTCTTTAAATCGTCGAAACCATCGTTTTTTTTCATCGTATGGTTCCTCCTCTGTTAAGATATCCAGTGCCTGTTCCTTCACAGGATCGCTTTCTTTAATTTTCCTTTTTTCCCCTTCGATCCATTGACACCATAACTGAGGCTGATTTTGATGTAAGACTGCTATCTGCATTCTGTAAAGCATTAAAATCAGCCTTTCATTTTGCCACTTTTGTTTCAATGCAGTATTCCACAAAAGGCTGGCAAAGCGTTTCACAAAGGAACTATGTACCCTTCCCGAAACATCCCATGGCACATATGCTAATCGAAGCCTTTTTTCCTCTTCCATCCAAAAAACCCATTCCGGATCCAACACTATTTTTTCTTCATCTATTAAATAGGATTCTAGCTCTTTATAGTTATGAAAAAAAGATTCCAAAACTTCCAGAATTTCTCCTTCTCTCCTTTCCTTTTGAAGCCATTGTAAAAGATTGGGAGCATTGATTTTTTGATAAACTAATCCATTTCCATCTATCCATTCGTAAGGCAGCAACCACGGAATCGCAGCCATCATTTTCCCCTGATATACAATCGATTCTTCTTCTGCCCGTATCAGCATGCGCTGAGATTCCTTTATTATTTTAACCATACTTTCCCTCACAGCCAATATCCCAACACTAAAAAGGGAACCATTGGAATTTGAATCTGCTCATTACCTGTCATAATCCATATTACTGTTGCTATTGTGCATAGAAGCATTGCCGCATGACATAGACTTTGCAAAAACACTTCCTGAGGCCATATAATAGCAAGACAAATCAACATCCATACATCACCGATACCTATTCTTTTACCATACACTAACCATATGCCACTTAAGCCCAGCAGCACTGCCATCCCTGCTTTCCATACCTGCTGCCACACACTTGTCTCCCACCATATATAACACGCTATCACTGATAGCCCGGTCAAAAGTAAAATCGGAATTTCTTTTTTAATCAGATCCCATATACCAGCTATCGTCAACATTATCAGCACGCCACCATTTAATATTTCAAGAAAAATATTGATTTCCCTCCCAGCATAACCCGCATTCTGTATATCCAAACCGAATCGCTTCTTCCAATGACAGCGCAGCAACATCAGGATTCAAATAGCTGCAGTTTTCCATATGGTAATGTTCTCCTCCTTTTGTTTGATATACTGTAATAGCGTTATGTGGCTCACAGCGTCCACAGGCTTGTTTGCCATTTTTTTCAGCCATACTTTTCGTCGATGTATAAACATTTTTACTAATCAAATAGCAACCTGAACAATGATATTTCATTCCATTTCCAATTCTATACACTACTATACTATTATGGGTGTTTTCTTCATTCCCCACTTTTGAAGATCCATTTTCTCCTACGAAGCAATGATATACTCTCTGCACTGTTACCGATTTTGGTTTCCAAAATGAAAACATACTCTCCCATTCAAAAGTTACTGCTCCCTTAATCAAATCATGATGCCCATCTTCTGTGTATAAAAAATCACTTTCCGATACTATTATTCCCAGCCAACCGTCCTGCACTCCCCAAGCATCTAATTGCTCAGCCTCCAACCATTCTTCTAGTCGTTCTTGAAAAAGCAGCTCCCCCACTAACTCATATCCCCATTCCTGAAGCATATCCTTCCAGCCTTCTTCTTCAAAAAAATCTGTATATTGATCCATAAGTATTTCAATCTGTTCTATTTTTGATGTTTCAATCTCAGTTTCCTCTTCCTCCTTGCATTCCGGCAGCATAGAAACTCTTTCCAATATATACATTTCAATCGCCATATGCTTTAAACATTCATCAATTCCCTTTTCTAAAACTATTTGAAACTGAAGCATGCGAAACAAGTATATAAAAGGAAGAATACAAATTATTACAATCGGTAAAATTATCGAAGCCTCAACGGTCATGGCTCCTTTCAAACTTCTATTCGTCATAAGAGCCATATTCATATTCTCCCGAAAAAGAAAACTCTGTCATTCCATCCGATGCTATACCTTCCACTACAAAATGTGTAACCGCTTCCGCTAAACTTTCACTTTGATGATTCAAATACAATAAATTCTGTATTCTTGTCAGCAGTTTTTCCTGATCTACCGTATATAACATCAAACGCAAATATTGCTCATAATCCATCCCACTTCCCGGTTTTTCTTCAGCATCCGGTACATTTAATGATAGGATAGAAGCGATATCAGTTCTCCAGCTCTCCTTTGTTTTTAACAAAGGCACTTCGCCTCCTTCTACTAACACTTGATAATCTACTATGGCTTCACCCCAACTCCATATTGTCAGGATAATACCAAAAAAAATGCCATTTCCTATGCCTGGAAGCAAAATACCGCCAATTGCACTTGCCAGTACTTCAATTTCTGCTCTCTTTTCACTATCTGCTAAAAGGTGAACCATATTCAAAACACAACGCAGTGCAATGATATAGTTTTTGGTACCATTTACATTTTTGTATTCATTGGACTTTCCAATCAACAAATACTCTATTTCATTATTAAAAAAGCGACTTTTCTTTTCATCTCCTCTTAAATTTTGCGATACTTCACCATTCGTAGCTGCTGCCGCCTCTCTGAAGTTTTGATACATTCCCAGCACATATTCCGTTATCAAAAATTGATCCTCAAAGGATTCACTGATCTCGATCGAATCCAAATCCAACTCCTCTTCGCTTTCAGTTTCCTGCAATTGCAGATCTAACTCCTCATCCGGCGCAATATCCCCTATATCAAAAGGATATCCTTTTAATGAAGAAAGAATCGATGAAAAATCCCAACTATCATCACTTTCCCTGTACTCATAAGGAAGTTGAATACTGCGATCATACTCCTGTAAAGCTTGCGTACATAAGATGGCTCTTTCACGAATCTCTTCCGGCTTCTCTTCTTCCTCTAATACTGCTACCCAATTATAAATTGCTTTCGAAGCTTCCTCACACAACGCTTGATTTTCATGTAAAATAAGCCTATAATCCTGCAGCTGTCCAGTTGTAACAGGGAGCTCCTCATTTGTTTCTAATTCATCGATAGCTTTTTCCAATTCTTCGCTGATCATAATGGCCTCTCCACATAAAATGGCCACCTGATCCAGTTCATCATAAGCCTGTTCCAAAACGCCTACTTGTTCACTAGTCAATTTTCCTTCATCTAATACCTTCTTCACCTCTTCTAAAGTCGGTTCATCATCCAAAAGAAGGTTGATACTATACGGCTCACGCTTTCCATCGTTTCGAATTCCTTCAAACAATGTGACCAGTTCTCCATATAATTCTTGAATCAACAAGAGTTCATCCGATTCTTTCCAGTTTATCTCTTCGTCCACCTGCTGGTCCAAGTCCTTAATTTGCAAAACTAAAGATCCGATTTCTTCTATTAGTTCAAGCCATCCTCTTTCATTCATAAACATCATGATTTGCTCCTGTAACTCCGCTGGATCCTGTAGGCTTTTTGTTTGTGTTATGGTCAGTTCATCGATTTGATAATCCCCCCAACTGTGTGCAGAATTGATTTCCATATAAAATTTCATATCACTTTCAATTTGGTTTTGAGGAATTACATACAAACCATACTCATTCACCCAATCTTTTTCATATTCCGCTAACACTGAAAAACCGGCTGCATCCACATCATTACGGATTGAATTTTTCATTGCACTTTGCCTGCCATACCAGAATAAACAAACAAAAAATAGTAAAGCAAAAGGAAAAACAACTGACAAAAATACTGTTATTCCACCTGAACATGTCTTTCTCACAAAGTTTTCTCCATTTTATGATTCATCTTGAAACCGCTTCAGATACTGACTTCCTTTTTCCCAGATAAAATCTAGGCGATTCCGAAAAGAGACTGGATTCGTAACACAGTTTTTTCCCACACTGGACCATTTCATATCAAACATGAACGAAAATTGTATCGTCACTCCTACAGTACAATCTTCTTCCAACCATCCCCCTTCTGCTTCGCACCAATAATCTTGTATTTCAACCGGCAGTATACTAAGCGTATCATACAAATATTCTTCTGCCAACAGCGTTGCTCCTTGCATCGTGTTTTTCTCCTGTCTGGCTCTGCTATACACTGAGAGACTTTGATTGACCACGCATACCGTATAAATCCGATATGTAAAGTACAACCCCATTTGCATCAATGCGACAAGTATCATCAATATAACAGGCAAAACCAGAGAAAGTTCCACGGTGAAACTCCCCTTCATTTTGCAATTGCTCCAGGATCAAACACGGTTTCCTGTGAAGAAATATTCTCTAGAATTTCTTCAACAAACTCCACTATGGTATCTTTAAACATTAGGGCCAACGCAATCAGCACACAAATCAAAAGTACAAGTTCAATCGTACCCATTCCATCTTCATTTGTAACTGCTTCTCTGCCTCGGAGCATTACTTTCCCGATCCAGACTCTGCTCATGTTTCCTAAGTTTCCGAATTTCCTTTTCACATGAATCTTATGATTTTGTTTCATACTGTACTCCTTCGCATTATATATTTATTCTTCACACCTGCATGCTAATTATGGCCGGTGATAAAACAATGATTAAGATTACTACCAACATAAGCATAAGCGGCAGCAAAAGTTTCGTATCCGCTTCCTCTGTTTTTTCTCGGACTTGTTTTTTCCTTAACTCCCAAGCCTCCTGATTCAATTCTTTTAATCTTGAAACAAGAAATGCATCTCCTCTTCGCAGGTTTTGTGTCAATAACACTGCAAATCGTCTGGCTTCTTTAAATCGCACCCGTCCTGCAAATTCCTCCAGTATTTCTCGCATTGATACACCCGCCTCCATTTCACAGCTTTCCCTGTATATCTCCTCATATAGTGGATTCACATCGCCTCCTACTTTTCGTTTTTTCTGATAGTCTTGTCCTATCCTATACCAGGCTGCCGTTAAACTCAGTCCGGCTCCCACCAAAATAACCAATTCGTTCATAAACTCCGGATAAGATTGTCTTGTTTGTTGTTCTCTCTTCTTTAACTTTTGTTTGTACTCCTGATCTTGATGCCAGAGTACCAAAAACAAGAACATCACTCCAATTAAAACCACTATTTCTTTTCCTGATTTTTTATCTTCGATCCATGTCAATTTTTCACCTGTTTGAGCTGTATCGGGTAAGATCAATTCATTAGCCGTTAAATATTGCCCCTCTTCCACATCTTCCATAATCAACGCCAGTCGTTCCTTGGCATTCAGATCCCCAAAAGCTGCTGTAAAAAAAGTCAATGTTTCTACTTGAATTTCTTCCCCCATCACAGCTGTAACATTCATTTTGATACAATATGATTTTTCGCGAATTTCTCCCAACCACTTACCACTACTAGTCAATAGTTGTGGTGATAAACTTTCATAAAAAAATGCTACTTCATTCCATTCAGCCGGCAAATTTATATCCCCTCGAATTGTCTGCCCATCCAAATTTTCCTTGATATATTTCAATCCATCTTTTACCCTTTGTTTTGCTTGTTGTCGTGGTATGGATTTTTCCGGAATTTCCAATGAAAGTGTTCCTTCCGCTTTTTCTTCTCCTTCCAAAATCACCATTACCTGCTGCGTCCGGTCACCCTGCCCATACTCCGGTCTATCCTGCCGACTTGCAATCACCTTTTTTTCTTCCACAGGTTGAATATATTGCAGCAGCCAAATCGTATTTATGAGTAAAAGAACCCCCAAAATCAATCCCCATCTTTTTTGTCGATATTCTAAAAAGGCTTCTTCTCCTCCTTTCTCTCCTTCCAACTTGCATACCACCTGATACATTTGATTCTTCTCTTGTCTTCTTCCCGAATATGGCAGAATCGACACGATCTGTTTTCCTGCTATCCTCAACAAACTACTTTTTTGATTCCCTATAAAGTGGCCCTTTTCCTTCTCCTTGAAGTAGCCTGATAAAACCAATCCTATTATGATCAGCTCTATTCCAATACTGATCCAAACCACCTAATTTCCCCCTATAAAGCAATATCTGCGATCTTTTTTGATAACAAATAACTCATAATCGTTAATGCCACACATACCGTCATAATAATCTGTCCCTGAATGCTATCATATAACGGTGATAGATAATCAGGCGACATCATGAGCAACAAGCCAATTACCGCAAAAGGCATTATATTCAGTATCTTTTGTTCCGTTTTTTTCTTAGTCAGCAAAAGTCTCAGCTCCGTTTGAATTTCCATTCGTTCCTGTAACAGCTGAATTGTATTTTCCATAACCCGAGCCACATCGCCCTCCGATCTCTTACAAATTGCGATCATCCTTCCAAAACTCTCTATTTCCTCTATGCCGCTGCGCCGCCCCAAATCTTCCAATCCCTCTTCTATTGTAAATCCCACCGCTAACTGTTTTACTAACTCATTCCATTCTTGATAAATCAAGGGAGTCATAATTGGATCCAAATCCTCTAGCGATGCCTCAAAAGCCCCCTCTACCGATCGACCAGCTCGCAGCGATACAACCAAACTGTATAGCGCATCTTTAAATTCAATACTCAACTGTTGTTGTCTTTTTTGAACTAAATACTTTTTCCTCATTTGTGGTAATATACAGCAGCCTGCGATTCCCGCCATCGTAATGATCAGCATACTTCTGTAAAAAATCATGATCATACACATAGCTCCAAACATGCCCATTGCTCCCCACATCAGGTACTGTTTAAAAGTTAGCTGTACCTTGGTATATTTCATTTTGCCTGTTGATGCTGTCTGCTTCATCTTCCCAAACGATTTGTCCATTTTCAAGCCTCATTACACTTTTTGTCTTCACTTCTCTGTTGAAATAACCTAAGATCTTTCGTATTTCCGATACCTTTCGGCCACCTCCTTTTCCTTTTTCAACATATACTAATAGATCAATTGCAGATGCTATTTGTTGTCGAATCGCCTCCAACGGCATATCAGCTCCCATCAATACCATTGTTTCAATACGCATCAACATATCCTTGCACGAATTCGCATGACCGGTAGATAAAGATCCTTCATGGCCGGTATTCATGGCTTGCAGCATATCCAAGGCTTCACCCCCGCGTACTTCTCCCACAATGATTCGATCCGGATTCATTCGCAAACTGGCTTTAATCAGATCTCTCATGCTGATCTGCCCTTTTCCTTCCACATTTTTATTACGTGTTTCCAAAGTAACAACATTTTCCAACTTTGCCAGCCGCAGTTCTGCTGCGTCCTCAATTGTAATAATGCGTTCTTCTTCCGGAATAAAATTGGAAAGTACATTCAATAAAGTTGTCTTTCCCGATGCAGTGCCCCCACAAACAAATATATTTTTCTTTTCCCGCACGGCCTTCTTCAAATACGAAGCTGTGGTTTCATCCAGAGTTCCCCATTGGATCAATTCTTCGATCGTAATCGGTTTCTTGCGAAATCGTCGGATGGTCAGCACAGGTCCATTCAATGCCACCGGTGGCAGAACTACATGAACACGAGAACCATCTGCAAGTCTGGCATCTACAATAGGATTCGACTCGTTTACGCTCCTGTTTACACTTCCAACGATCTGCTGAATCAGATCCTCCAATCTTTTTGTATCTTCAAAATTTTCAGTACTTCGATACATTTGACCATTTTTTTCATAGTAAATATGCTCCGGACCATTCACCATCACATCCGTAACCGCTTCATCTTCTAAAATAGGCTGCAATATATCTAATCCACATAAACCATAATATATTTTTTTACTCACAAAAATACGGTCACTCAACGAAATCCAATGTTTTTTATGTTCATCGGAAACTACTTTCACTATAATCTGTTTTACCGCTTCATCCGTATATGCGCCTTCCTCCCTTACTCTTTTTCTAACCGTCTCTTTACATATTCCAAACAGCTCATTCATATCCACCCTTCCACTACTTTCTGTAAACAGCTATAATAAATACTATCTTGTGAAAATTGCTTAATTCCATCCTGCACTTCAAAAATCTCGCTATCTTCCGGCAGACAGATCTCGCCCTGTTTGCTTTTATCCGCATGACGATAAAAAATCCACTGATTTGGAAGAGCTTCATGGCGAAGTGTGAAATTCTGCCACTTAGCCCTACCTTCTGCTTTCTGATCGACAATAAAGCAGGGTTTGCTGCTATTTTCCAAAATCATCCTGTTAGGACGCAGCATTTGACACCCCAAATCCGCTACAACATAATCAAAGCTTCCCTTTAATAAATCCATCCAACCTATCACTTCGCTATCTCGTAATTCTAAAAGATCATCCGGATATTGACATGGTGACAAAAAATAAACTCCGTTTTTTTGTTGATACATCATCTCTTTGATCTGCTTATCCCATTCCCCAGGTCCACTCAACAGAAAACAATAAAAGAAATCTGACAAATTATACCCAAGAGGATATCGAAAAAACAGGCTCCAAGCTGATGCTCCTTCTAATGATAAAAAAAGTACCTTTTTCTCCTTAGCAAGCACATCCGCCAACCCCATCGCTAACGTACTAGTCCCTATCCCTCCAATTGGAGAATATACACTGACCCATTCTCCCTTCTTTGCATTAAACTCCAGCACATCTTCATTCAAATGCCAGTTTTCTTTTTGCTTCATAATTTCTCCGGCGATTTTGTGCCCCGACTGATAGGGATTTAACCCCGCTTCTGCCGAGACCCATATCACCTGCGCATACTGCTTTGGCCGATCGTCTTGATCTGTCAACAGAATCGCAGACGCATATGACTGCGGCTGACTACGATTCAATTCTTCTACTTGCATTTGCTCTCCATATCGCCTTGTAAGAAACTCAATCAATCTTTTTGCATATCTTCTATCTTTTAAATCTACCAAAACTTGGAATCGATCCATACTTCACTTTCCTCCTTGTTATCTTCTCCTGACAATTAACTTGTAAACTAAAATAAAAACCGGGACGCGAAAATGCACAGTGGTATCAAAATGAAAAAGAGATCCATGAAGAAGGCGTCCCGGCTATAAACCGTTGGAGTTCTGATGTTTCACATCTAATATCATGATCTCGCCTCATATTCGATCTAAACTGATCGAACATACAACTATGCCAAATCACAGAAAACAAAGCGAATCTTGAATTCGTTTTCCAACATTCCTGTTGGTGCATCTCATTATGGGCATTCCTAGGTTAAAAGTCTATTTTTGTAAATAAAAAAAGTTTATGTTTTTTATCGCAATCGCTGTATCCCTTTATTTATCACATTTTCATTCAAATTGTTTGTAGTGATAAAGTGACGCATCTCCTCGTAGCAAGAACAATCTCCTTTTCATATTGCACAAATTTCTATTTTAATCCACTATTTCACCCACCTTCTTCTTTCGAGTTGCATTTTTTATGCAAATCGCTTATGTTTCTTCTTTTTTTGACTTTCGGTTTGTCACAAAACAGGGCTTGACCAACGGGAAATGGCTTGATATAATACATAAAATCACATTTAAACGAAAAGGAGATTCTCACAATGGCTTATTATTTCCCCGAACCTTCTCGTACGTTCAGCGAATATTTGCTCGTACCCGGTTACTCTTCTGCAGAATGTGTTCCTACTAATGTTAGCTTGAAGACCCCCCTGGTTAAATACCGTAAGGGTCAGGAAGAGTGCCCGTTGAGCTTGAATATTCCTATGGTTTCTGCTATTATGCAGTCCGTTTCCGGCGAGAAAATGGCAATTGCCCTGGCCACCGAAGGCGGCGTTTCCTTCATCTATGGTTCTCAATCCATCGAAGATGAAGCTGCTATGGTTGCTCGTGTTAAAAATTACAAAGCTGGTTTTGTTATCAGCGATTCCAATGTAACTCCTGATAATACTCTGGCCGATGTTCTGGAGATCGTTGAGCGTAATGGTCATAACACCTTGGCTGTAACCGCAGACGGAACTCCTAACGGTAAGCTGCTGGGTATCGTTACCGGCCGTGACTATCGTGTAAGCCGCATGGAGCTGGATACTAAGGTTAGCGAGTTTATGACTCCCTTTGCATCTTTGGTTTGCGCTCCCGAAGGTACCACTTTGAAGGTTGCCAACGATATTATTTGGGATCACAAACTGAATTCTCTTCCTATCATCGACGAGAATCAGAATCTGAAATACTTCGTATTCCGTAAGGACTACTCCACTCACAAAGAGAATCCCAACGAAATGCTGGATGCTCAGAAACGTTACATCGTTGGTGCAGGTATCAACACCCGTGACTATGCAGAGCGTATTCCTGCTCTGGTTGAAGCCGGTGCAGACGTTCTGTGTATCGACTCTTCCGAAGGTTTCTCCGAGTGGCAGAAACTGACTCTTGACTTCGTTCGTTCCAAATATGGTGACAGCGTAAAAGTTGGTGCCGGTAACGTAGTAGACCGTGAAGGTTTCCGTTTCCTGGCTGAAGCTGGCGCAGACTTCATCAAAGTAGGTATCGGCGGCGGTTCCATCTGTATCACCCGTGAGCAGAAGGGTATCGGTCGCGGACAGGCTAGTGCTGTTATCGAAGTTGCTGCAGCCCGTGATGAATACTTCAAAGAAACCGGCATCTACGTTCCGATCTGTTCCGATGGTGGTATCGTTCATGACTATCATATGACTCTGGCTCTGGCTATGGGTTCTGACTTCATGATGTTGGGTCGTTACTTCGCTCGTTTCGACGAAAGCCCTACCAATCGCGTTATGATCAATGGTACCTACATGAAGGAATACTGGGGTGAAGGTTCTGCCCGTGCTCGTAACTGGCAGCGTTATGATTTGGGCGGCTCCAAGAAGATGGCCTTCGAAGAAGGTGTTGACTCCTACGTTCCCTATGCAGGCAGCCTGAAAGACAACTTGAACCTGTCTCTAAGCAAAGTTAAACACACCATGTGTAACTGTGGCGCTCTGACCATTCCTGAGCTGCAGGAAAAGGCTAAGATCACTTTGGTATCTGCTACCAGTATCGTAGAAGGTGGCTACCACGATGTAACCTTGAAAAACAGCGAACAACCTAAATAAGCCAACGTGAGAATTCACAATATAAATAAGCCGGATGCTTTCTAATAGAGCATCCGGCTTCTGTTTTATTTGCCGCCAGCGGCAAAATCATTCAAAAAAAATACCTTAACGCAGCCTATGGCAAGCGTCAAGGTACTTTTTCTTATTCGTGTTCTTTAATAATGTCCAAAGCGATCTTATTCTGCTCGGTGTAAAAATCTTTTGCACCGCTTTCATCTTCCACATCGGCATAGCCACCCAGCATAATATAAAATACATAATTACCGGTCTCATACACTTCAGCAGTTTCCAGCTTAGGCAGATTCATCGGATAGAACATATTTGATTCAATATTCATCTGACGATAATCTTCCAGAGCCTTCTTCACATTTTCCACATTACCTTCCGAGGCTTTGATCGCAATAAAGGTATCAACATGGGCACTCATCATGGGACCCTGAGCAACAAACTCTTCCATCCAATCCGGATTGATACCGAATACGGTTTCAAGAATTTGAGAATCATAATCCATAGTGGCCAAATAGGTTTCACCGTAAGCTTCCTGAATCTCTTGCTGCAATGTAGTTAGATCGATGTCTTTCTTCTCCTTCTGATCAGAACTACCGCAGCCAATCATACCAATAGTCAACAAAACTGCACATACAAGTGCAATCATACGTTTCATGTTTTTCATTTACTATTTTCCTTCCTTATACAAAGTTTTCCTTGCCATTTTCTAGCTTGAATGCTATAATGGTCTGTAACCTGCGTAAAATCAGTTTAACGGATATATTATAGACGGAATCGTCCCACATGTCAACTGACAGATTTCATCGTAGGATTCTATTATTATCATCAAATTGTCTCAGGAATATGACCTGAGCGAGAAAGGAGTTTTTTATGGACTGTGTTTTAATTCGCGACCTGTTTAAAGATGCAGGCAAATACGCGGATCAAACCATCACTGTCACCGGTTGGGTGCGCAGCATTCGGGATTCCAAGTCCCTCGGTTTCATCGTTCTGCACGATGGCACTTGTTTCAATACTTTACAGATCGTATACGAGGAGTCCAAGCTGAATAATTTCAGCGAGATCAGCCGCCTGCCCGTTGGCTCTTCCATTATCGTAACCGGTCAGCTGGTTATGACGCCTCAGGCGAAACAGCCTTTCGAGCTTCAGGCTGCTTCTGTGGAAATCGAAGGTGTTTCTACCCCCGATTATCCCCTGCAGAAAAAGCGTCATACCTTTGAATATCTGCGTACTATTGCGCATCTGCGTCCTCGTTCCAACACCTTCCAGGCAGTATTTCGAGTTCGCTCTCTGGCTGCTTTCGCCATCCACAAGTTCTTCCAGGAGGAAAGAGGCTTTGTTTATGTAAACACTCCCATCATTACCGGAAGTGACTGTGAAGGCGCAGGTGAAATGTTCCGTGTTTCTACACTGAACCCTAACGAGCTGCCCACCACCGAAGAAGGTAAAATCGATTTTTCCAAAGATTTCTTTGGAAAAGAAGCTAACCTGACTGTTAGCGGTCAGCTGAACGGAGAAACCTTCGCCACTGCTTTCCGTAACATCTATACCTTTGGTCCCACCTTCCGTGCTGAAAACAGTAACACTCCCCGCCATGCGGCCGAGTTCTGGATGATGGAACCCGAGATCTGCTTTGCTGATCTGGCTGATGTTATGCAGCTTGAGGAAGACATGCTGAAGTATGTCATCCAGTATCTGCTGGACAATGCCATGGAAGAACTGAAATTCTTCAATAGCTTTGTTGATAAAACTTTGTTGGAGCGTCTGCAGACCATCGTTAAAAAGGACTTCGTACGCTGCCCCTACACCAAGGCTATCGAAATTCTGCAGAATAGCGGAAAAGAATTCGACTACAAACCTGAATGGGGTGTTGATCTTCAGACCGAACACGAGCGTTACCTGACCGAAGTTGCCTTCGAAGGTACTCCCGTATTTGTTACCGATTATCCTAAAGATATCAAATCCTTCTACATGCGCCTTAACGACGACGGCAAGACCGTTGCCGCTGCCGACCTATTGGTTCCCGGTGTTGGTGAACTGTGTGGCGGCAGCCAGCGTGAAGAACGTCTGGATATTCTGGAACAGCGTATCCGCGATCTGGGTATGCGCGAAGAAGATTACTGGTGGTATTTGGATCTGCGCCGTTACGGCACCGTTCGCCACGGTGGTTTCGGCCTCGGTTTCGAGCGTCTGATCATGTACGTAACCGGTATGGGCAACATCCGCGATGTAATTCCCTTCCCCAGAACCGTAAACAACCTGGAATTCTAATTATATACTTTAGTTTTCCATATACTATCTCTTCAAAATAATAATATGAAAAGCTCCGGCATCGCACGTACATACCACTGTAGTACTGTGATGCCGGATTTTTTATTGCTTTGACTTAGGTTCAAATAATACCGAGGCTAAATATCCAAATAATACTGCAGCCCCTAAGCCACCGGCTGCCGCTTTAAAACCACCGGTGAATACACCTAGCAGTCCCGCAGTTTTTACTTCTTCCATAACCCCCTTAGCTAGCGTATATCCAAACCCCGTCAAAGGAACTGTAGCTCCGCAGCCGGCCCACTTGACCAGGGGTTCATAAATCCCTATGCCCGTCAGAATAGTACCGATCGTTACAAAAACCACTACGATTCTGGCTGGGGTCAGTTTCGTCCTTTGAAGCAGTATCTGGCCTATTACACAGATCAGTCCTCCCACAATGAAAGCCTTAATATAATCCATAGCTATCAGCTCCTTTCCGCTGTGCGGATTTTGGAATGTCGCGATTCGACGGCAACTGCGTGAGCAATACAAGGAATAGATTCCCCCTGTTGCGTACTTAAAGGAGATAACAAAGCCCCCGTGGGCACAAAGAGAATACGTCCTAATTTTCCACTTCGCAGCTTATGCATCAAATATCCTGCAAAAGTGACAGCACTGCAGCCGCAGCCGGAACCTCCGCCGTGGGTATCTTGCAGTTGCTGATCATAAATCAAAGTACCACAGTCACGATAATGTCCCTCTAACAGATACCCCTCTGCTTCCATCATTTTCGATAGAAGTTCCGCACCATAATACCCCAGATCACCGGTATAGATACAATCGTAATCGGAAGGTTTGCGATCGAAATCTTGAAAATGGGCCAACAGCACATCGGCAGCTGCAGGCGCCATGGCTCCGCCCATGTTAAAGGCATCCTTCACACCATAATCCACGATCCGCCCTAGGGTAGCACCGGTCACTACCACATCGCGCACCGCATGAGCCGGCCGATGCATCTCGTTTGCCAACACCACTGACCCGCTGCCCGTCACCGTCCAAGTGGCATATAAAGGCCGTTGGGAACCATACGCCAAAGGTGTTCGGAACTGCTTTTCCGAAGTACAAAAGTGGCTGGACGCCTCCGCCACAGCTATATCTGCAAATCCTCCATCGATCATAGCCGACGCGATTAACATAGACAGACCCATGGTAGAACAGGCCCCATAGGCTCCCACAAAGGGAATCCCCAGTTCTCGCACTCCAAAATGTGTTGCTGTCAACTGATTCAGCAGATCACCTGCTACCAGCATGCGTACCTGCTCTTTTTTCACCCCGGCCTTTCGAATCGCCATTTGAATCGACTGCTCCGTCAGTTGACTTTCCGCCTTTTCCCAGGACTCGGCTCCGTCTTTTTCATCTTTCCAGATTCGGTCAAAATACCGTGCCAACGGCCCTTCTCCCTCCTTCGGCCCCACTACGCAGGCCTCACCGATGATCAGCGGTGGGCGATCAAACCGGATACTTTGGCTCCCCATCATTTTACCCATAACAAACTCCTCACATCACAGTTTTTCTTTATTATTGGTATTTTACCGCCCGCTTATGCATCCTTTCATCTTTCTTCTGTCTTGACCTGCCTGCCGATTCAAGCTATAATGAAGCCAAACTTTTGCCACCCAGCGGTGGGGAAATTCTGATCTACATAGGAGGAAGCTGCCATGAGCACATCCTGGAAACAAAGCTTTTCAAAAGCCATTACTTTCAGTTACGATGATGGTGTCACACAGGACATTCATCTCATCGAATTACTAAACAAATACAATCTAAAAGGAACTTTTAATCTGAACTCCGAACTTATGGGCAAAAAGAACATTTTGATTCGCGAGGGTCAGCGGGTAGCTCATTACAAGATCGCTCCCGAGGATGTTAAATATGTGTATGAAGGACACGAAGTGGCCGTCCACACCTTGACGCACCCCCTGCTTCCCAACCTGAATGAGACTGAAATCATCCGTCAGGTAGAAGAAGACAGAAAAAATCTGGAAACTCTGGTGGGCTACGATGTGGTGGGTATGGCATATCCCGGCGGCGGTGTCAACAATGACGACCGTGTAGCCGAAATCATCAAGCGGGGCACTCACATCCAGTACTGCCGTACTACCACCAACACCGACAGCTTCGATGAACAGTCCTACCTGCATCGTTTCAATCCCAATGTCTACCACATGCTCGAATATGATCGCCTTATGGAGATGGGACGCCGTTTTATAGAAATGACTCCCGATAAACCCCAAATCTTTTATATTTGGGGCCATGCCTATGAAATGGACTATGATCCCTCCTACTGGCCTAAAATGGAGGAATTCTTTAAACTCATTAGCGGTCAAAAAGACATCTTCTATGGCACCAATGCCGAAGTTTTACTGGGTTAAATCATGCAGCACATCGTTCCTGATTATTATACCCGGTTTACCTGCATAGCAAGTGCCTGTCGGCACAATTGTTGTATTGGTTGGGAGATCGATATCGACGAGGATACATTAGAAACCTACCAAGACTATCAGGGCCCCATCAAAGAACGCTTGCAGACCAATATCGATTTCTCTGCTGATCCTCCTCATTTTATTTTAGGACCGCAGGAGCGTTGTCCGTTTTTGAACTCAAACAACCTTTGTGATATCATCATTGAGATGGGTGAGGACCACATTTGTCAGATCTGCACCGACCATCCTCGTTTTCATAACGAATTGCCCGGACGAATCGAAAGCGGCCTAGGACTTTGCTGTGAAGAGGCCGGACGCCTTATTCTCGGTCAAAAATCCCCTGTCTCCTATGTCCTCCATGAGCCGGCTTCAGCTGAAGAGGATGTTGAAGAAGACGAAATCATCGCCTATCGGGACGATCTTTTGGCTTCTCTTCAACAGCGCATGCTCACTATTGATCAGCGCATTGAAACCCTGCAGCTTCCGGTTTCAATTGACGTCAAGACCTGGCTGCCCTTTTTGCAGCAGTTAGAAATTTTGGATCCTACCTGGCAAAAGCTTTTGGCAAAGCTTATGGAGCAATGGGATCATATCAACTGGACCGGTTTTACTGATCATATGAAGGAGCGACAGATCGAATATGAACAGTTTCTGGTGTACCTGATTTATCGTCACATGGCCAATGCCCCGTCTTTGGACGATGCTGATGCCCGAGCGGCCTTCGCTATACTAGGCTATCGCTTGGTCAAGGCCCTGGGCGCCGCCGCTTTTACGCTGCGCGGCGATTTTTCCTTTGAAGATCAAGTGGAATTATGTCGATTGTTCTCATCAGAAATAGAATACTGTGAAGAAAACCTGTATGCGATTCTGGATGAGCTATATGAGGCGGCTATGATTTAATATGATGCGAAAAAGAATTTTCAAAATTTACACTGCAATTTTATCAGTGGGTTTGATTTATCTGCTGTGGATAAGGCTAACAGGACTTAAAATACCTTGTTTATACCTGCTTACCACCGGACTGCAATGCCCCGGCTGCGGCATGACGCGTATGCTTCTTTCTTTACTTTGCTTAGACTTTGCTGCTGCGTTTTCTTTTAATCCTGTGGTCTTTGTGTTATTTTGGATATGGAATCTCATTGCACTATTCTGCTTTATAGGAAAACCGAAATGGATACAGAAGCCCTCTATTCTTTATACTGTTTTAGGAATATCCATAGCGATTTTAGTAGTTTTCGGCTTATTGCGCAATATGGGTTGACAAAAATCGTCATTTCCAGTATGCTTAAACAAATTTAATGAAACGAGGATTTCATCATGGAATGTAAAAAATGTGGAACTCAGAATCAAGATACAGCTAAGTTCTGTTCCGGTTGCGGCGCAGATTTAAGCCTGCAGAATGCTGGCGAAGGTCTGGATATGAATGCTCAGCAGCAGGTTGCTTATACTGCACCTCAGCAGAACCAGAATTATCAGCAGAATTATCAGCAAAACTATCAGCAAAATTATCAGCAGAATTATCAGCAGAATCCCAACTACGGTTATGCTCCCAATCAAGGTCAGCCTCAGAATCCTAACTATGGTTACGCACCGGTTCAGCCTCCGGTTGCTGATCCCGGCAAAGGCATGGCAATTGCTGCTATGGTATTGGGTATCATTTCCTTCTTCTGCTTCCCCGCCATCACCGGTGCTCTTGGCATCATCTTCGGCTGTGTTGCAAAAGGAAAGGGCAGCCGCAGCGGCATGGCTATTGCCGGTATCATCTGTGGTGCCATTGGCATTGCTCTTTGGTTGCTCATGCTGATTCTTGGCTTCTCCTTCCTGCCGTTCTAATTTCTTTATTACATAATAAAAATCATACTCAAGAAAAAGATCGAAATCCGAAGTCTGTCTTGGTGCTGTGCATCCTGACAGACTTTCCTTTTATTATTAATTTGGAGAGGTTTGCCTATGAAAATGTTATGGAAACTCACAAAAGAAGCTGCCCGCTATAAGGGTCTCTATGTACTGGCCATCTTGTCTACTCTGGGGTTAACTGTTTTGAATCTGACGGCTCCTAAACTGCTATCTGCCATGACCGGTGTGGTAGAAAAAGGGGTGGATGATGCAGCCCTCAATACCATCATGCTGCTTGCAGTCTCTTTGTTGCTTTTGTATTTGCTGCGTATTTTATTTCGCTTTCTCAGTAACTTTCTAACTCATAAGGCCGCCTGGTATTTGGTGGGTGATTTAAGAAGCCGTTTATATGACAAACTACAGAGTTTAGATTTGGGCTTTTTCCACGACAAACAGACCGGCGACTTAATGAGCCGTGTTGTTAACGACACCCGTGATTTTGAGCTTTTATATGCTCATATGATTCCTGAAATGATCACGAATATCGTCACCTTCCTTGGTGTACTGGTGATTTTGCTGACCGTCAACTGGAAGTTGGCTTTGATCACCTGCTGTCCCATTCCGCTGATCCTGGCTTCCGGCATTGTTTTTTCTAAAAAAGTGCGCCCCTTCTTTCAAGTATCGCAAAAGAGTATGGGTGAGCTGAATGCACAGCTACAGGACAGCTTGTCCGGTCTGCATGAAATTCAATCGTTTGGTCAGGAAAAATACGAAAGTCAGCGACTGCATGAAAAGAACTTTAATCAGGTGCGCGCTATGCTTCGTGCGCTCAAAGTCAGCGCTGTATTTCATCCCAGTGTGGAATTTCTTTCCTCAGCCGGTACGGTTTTGGTTGTCTTCTTCGGCGGCATTTTGGCCCATCAAGGTCAGCTATCCGTGGCCGATATTGTAGCTTTTGTGCTTTATTTATCTTTGTTCTACGCTCCCGTTTCCAGTTTGGCCAATCTGTTGGAAAATCTACAGCAATCTTTGGTGGGTGCAGAACGTGTAGCCTTAATATTGGATACCCCCTCCGCCATTCAGAACGATGCGGATGCCAAGGATATCGGTGAAGTAAAAGGACAGATCACTTTTGAAAATGTTAGCTTTCATTACAGCAATAACATTCCTGTTTTAAAGAACATTTCCTTCGATTGTAAACCTGGTATGATGGTGGCTCTGGTTGGCCCCACCGGTGTGGGTAAAACTACAACTACCCAGTTGATCTCCCGTTTTTATGATCCCACTGAGGGACGTATCTTAATCGACGGAAAAGACATAAAAAAGGTGACGTTAGAAAGTTTACGTCACAATATTTCTCCGGTACTGCAGGATACCTTCCTATTCAATGGTACGATTTCTGAAAATATCGGCTATGCCAAGCCCGATGCTACTCAGGAAGAGATCGAGGCCGCCGCTAAAGCTGCCAAGATCCACGACGATATCATGAGTATGCCGGAGCAATACGCCACTCGTGTAGGAGAGCGCGGTCTTCGTCTTTCCGGCGGCCAAAAACAACGTGTTGCTATTGCGCGTGCGATCCTTCGTCAGTCTCCCATTATCGTTTTAGATGAGGCCACTGCTTCGGTGGATGTGCAGACCGAAAAACAGATCCAGGGCGCTATTAAGAATTTGTCCGGTGATCGTACCATCGTGGCCATTGCTCATCGCCTTTCTACCATTCGTGAAGCCGATATGATACTGGTGATTCATAAAGGCGAGATTGCCGAACGAGGAACCCATGAGGAACTATTGGCTCATAAGGGATTGTACTACAAAATGTATCAAGCTCAAGACTTTGCCAAGGCAGAGTTGGAAGCCTGAATGTAGTCTATATACTATTATCTAAAAAAACAGGAACGTTTCACTAAGATAGTGAAGCCGTTCCTGTTTTTGATTTGATTCAATTTACAGTCAATACAACCTTACCTATATTTTCGCCTCTGTACAGAATATCCTGCGCAGCCTCCGCCTCAGTAATGGGAAGTACTTTATAGATCGTCGGTTTTACCTCCCCACTTTCCACCTTCGGCCATACATTTTTTACAAGATCAGCCAAAATTTGAGCCTTCATCTCCGGTGTACGGGAGCGCAGCGTCGAGCCAATAATTCTTACATTTCTAACATAAATATTCTTCAGATCGATCTCCGTTTTGGTACCCGCTAAAGCTGCAATCATGATCCAACGCGCACCATGTTTTAAATAGTGAATACATTTTCCCATGATCTCGCCGCCCAAACAGTCAATGGCAACATCCACCGGATGACCGTTCTCCAGTTCTTCCTTCAAAACTTCCGCAATATCTTCTTTGGTGGTAACTACCACTCGGTCTGCTTTCAGATGCTGAATGCTCTTTGCGATCTCTTCACTTAAAACAGTAGTGATGACTCTAATGCCAAAAGCCTTTGCCATGGGAATGATCACACTGGCTAGTCCACTGGCTCCGGCATTCATTAAAAGTGTATCACCGTCTTTGATGTTTCCTTCAATAAAAAGATTCAAATATGCCGTTGCAAAAGCCTCCGGTATTGCAGCTGCTTCAACCATAGAACAATTTTGAGGAACCGGCATAAGCATGTCATATTTTACGTTAGCATATTCTGCATAGCCACCACCACCCAGCAGAGCACAGACCTTATCACCGATCTTCCAATTTGATTTTTCTTTTGCACCCTCTGCTATCTCTACAATCGTTCCGGCAATCTCAAGACCCATCCAGTCGGGACAGTCGGGAGGAGGCGGATAATCTCCTTCTCTTTGCATTAAATCAGCGCGGTTCAGCGCAGTGGCTTCGATTTTAATTAAACAATCATCTGCGCTCAAAACCGGATCCGGAACATTGTCCCATCTCAGCGAGCGATCGTCATTTACTAATATAGCTTTCATATATTCTCCTTAAAAATCAATTGAATCTCGAATGGTTTTCATGGTACTCAGCAGCGGCTGCATCGGCGTAGACAGGTGGTCATGCTCATATACACACAAAGCCATACAGCAGCCAAGCTTCATGCCGAGGCGCCGATGCAGAGAACACTCCCCGCCGGACAAGAACAAAAAGGGTGCGCCCAATTCCTGTTTCAATAACTGCGTAATTCGCAGATTTTCAATCTGCTGCTCCATGGACTCAGCACCGGTCACGATTTTGATGATGTCCGCGCCTCTTCGCTTTTGTTCCAATGCCACCTCCAATACTCGCTCTGCCGGCGTAAACTTCAAAATATGGGAGGACATCAAAACCTCTGCTCCCTCCTCATGGATCTTCTCGATCAGCTTCATTTGCTTTTCAATGGCTTCTGCATCATCGGTTAACTCTTCCGGATGTCTGCAAAACAGGTCGCCCATAACATCCACCAAGGTAGCTCCGCTCTTGGCTAATTCTAAAAGCCCTTCAGCCAGCTCATCATCCGTTTCACATGTATTGTTCTTTTTGCGATAATTCGTTACATAGCAGGGCTTGTCCTTCATCTCCGCAAATAATCGCTTATATGTATCCGCAGTTCGATATTCCGGTTTCAAACTTTCCACCTGCAGACCATAGGCCTCCGCTCCCAAACAGTTAGCGTTTCGAATTCTGCCAATGGCAACTTCCGGCGTTTCACACTGTAGCATGACCGTAAGCAGTGACTTTTCATGATTTAAAAAAGTTTTATTCATACTTTGCTCCTTGTCATCGCATTACGTCCGCCATCGATCATAATGTTTTCACCATTGATGAACTGGCCTTTATCAGAGGCAATGAAAAGACACAGATCAATGATCTCCTGAGGCTCAGCGGCTCTTCCCATCAGGGTTTTCATATTGGCCATGGCAGGACGGGTCATAACCGGTCCCGGAGATACGCAAACACAACGGATACCATAGGCCGAACCATACTGCGCAATCGATTTTGTTAGTCCAAACATAAGACCAGCCTTGGAAGTGGGATAATCCATGCCATACTGATCACCCTCCTGTCCGGTAATGGAGCCGATGTTAATGATCAGACCGCTGTTTTGTTCTCTCATCTGTTTTAAAACAGCATGGGCAAAATAGAAAGGTCCTTTCAAATTGACATCAATACCCCAATCATATACGTCGATGGGCACATCGGGAAACTCAGGGTATTTCTCACGATCTACCTGACACATCCGGGTTGCCGTTCCACCTGCAAAATTTGCCATCACGTCAATGCTGCCGAACTCAGCAACTGCTTTGTCACGTGCGGCACATACCTGTGCATAGTCACGCACATCGCAGATCACACCAACCGCTTTGCCTCTTCCATTCGCATTGATCTCTTCTACTTTTTCTGCTAAAACTTTCTCGTTAACATCGCACATAATCACATTGCCGCCCAGCTCTGCCCAGTTTTGAGCAAATAAAAGTCCCATGCCGGACGCAGCGCCTGTTGATATAGCTGTTTTATTTATAAATTCCATATGATCATCCTCCTATAGTTTTGTACCATTATAGTAATTTTCTAAAATACCTTCAATGATAGAATCGGTATTGATTTATCATTTTTGATACAAAAATAGCAAAATATATTGATTTATTTGCAAAATATGATATGATTCGATCGAGGTGATACACTATAGTATGTTTAAGCTAAACAATATCATAATAACCGATCTGGATATCCCCATGTTGGTTCATTCTCGCAAAGGCGAAACTTTTGAAATGACCGATCGTCCATCTTTCGGTCTCTCATTTTGCCTCACCGGTCAGATTACCTATGTAATGGATCAAAAAAGCTACATCTCGCATCCCGGTACCGCCGTTATTCTTCCAAAAGGTGCCTCCTATACTCTTTTTCGTGATAAAGAAGGACTATTTCCACTATTCAATTTTGACTGCGAAAACTATGACTGCCCGGAAATACAGGTCATCGATCTTCATAATCCCAAATCCTGCATTCAAAAGTTTGACACAATTCAAAAAATGGTTTTGCATGGAACATCGCGCTTAAAAATTTTAAGTGCTTTCTATGATCTTCTTGGCTCTGTCTTCGAAGACTCACTGCCAAGCTCTCCCTTACTTCAATCCGCCATACAATATATGAACGAAAATCTCTCGCGTCCGGATTTGTCAAACCAAAGCATAGCAGCTCAATTCAACATTAGTGAAGTATATCTGCGAAAACTTTTTAATCTGTACTATAAAACCACTCCACGACAGTACCTGTTAAATCAGCGTATCCAAAAGGCTATGCACCTGCTGATCAGTACCGCTCTCAGTATTACAGAAATCTCCTTAGAATGTGGTTTCGCCAACTTATACCATTTTTGCCGTACCTTTAAGCAGCGTACCGGTCTCACACCCACGGAATATGCTGCGAAAAATCGTTTTTATGAAATCTAAAATCCCTCCACAGAAAGGCATTACTCTTATGAATATTTTATTTATTGGAAACAGTTATACTTATTACAATGATCTAGATGTTTTATTCGAAAACCTCTGCCGTGCAAACGGCAAAGAAGTTCATGCGTATCGCATTACTCAAGGCGGCCGCAAGCTCTTCCAATTTAAAGATGAGAACGATACTGTTACGCAAGAATTGATTTCTACCTTACAGTCTCGAAAGTATGATGTATGCTTTTTACAGGAACAAAGTCTATTACCCATTTTGAATTTTGATGCATTTATGGACGGTCTTACCCATACCGTTCAGCTTTTGAAGCCGCAAACTCCTCAGCTCATCTTATATGCCACCTGGGCAAGAAAAGTTGGTTGTCCTACTTTAGAGGAACACAGCTGGACACCGGATTCCATGACAAAGGATCTGGCCGCTGCCTATCAAAAGGCCGGATCTGGACTAGATGCTAAGGTATCCTTTGTCGGCTTAGCCTTTCAAAAAGCAATGCAGCTGGATCCTGCCATCGATCTGCATGATCCTGATCTCTCACATCCCTCTTACAAAGGCAGCTGTCTGGCCGCTTTGACTCATTACTATACTGTGTTTGGATCTTTTCCCGAATACGCAGAAGTATTTTCGTTAAGCGATCATGAGCTTTCTGTTTTTAGGAAAGCCGTATGCGAATAAACAATCAAAAAAGGGGCTTTTATAGCCCCTTTTTTGATTAGAATATAGTTGTGATCCAATAAATCAACCCACATACCGAGCTGGCCAGCACTCCATACACGATCACCGGCCCGGCGATGGTAAACATCTTGGCACCCAGCCCCAAAATGAATCCTTCCTTTTTAAACTCAATCGCCGACGACACGATTCCGTTAGCAAAACCGGTAATCGGAATGATCGAACCGGCTCCGGCAAAATGTCCTATATTATCATACCAACCAATGCCCGTCACAAAGGCACCTAAAAAGATTAAACTGATGCTAGTCCAGGCTGCAGCTGTTTTTTCTGTCATTCCTGCTAGACCCAGTACATAATCATGAATACATTGCCCCAGCACGCAGATCAGCCCGCCCACTAAAAAGGCTTTCAGGCAGCCCCACCATAGGTTCGTCTGGGGCGATACCTCCTCCACCCAGCTTTGATATTGTTGTTTATCTACTTTCATTTCGTCCCCTTTCCGCCTTTGGCGGCTTTTTTTATTCCAACATCAAAAACCCCGGCAAAAAATAATAAACCAGCACCGCCGCTGTTTTTCCCGCCCCCAATACTAGCAGTAGCCAGGGAATATCCTTCGCCAATTTCGCGCGGCGGCACAGGATCGGCAGTACATTGAACACCTCCGCCACCGAAACTGAAAGGCAGCCAATGAATATACCATAACTTAGGCCGATCACTACCTCCATCCACATGAACCCGGTAAGCAGTTGATTACCCAGCAGGGTCATCCCCGCCACAATGCCGCCCAGAGTGATCATGGTTTCATACAGCCATATATGCTTCGCCGTTTTCGTCCGCTGAATGAGCCGCGGAATCACGCCGATCACCACAATAAAAGCGAAGATACCGCCGGAGATCACCGCTCCGGCGATCAGTCCCGCCAAAACCACTACTATATGCGCCGTCAATGCCGCTTTTCCTCCAGTTCGTCTACAATGGCATCGTCGATCTGCTTTTTGTAGGACACAAATTCTACCTGCACCGGCGTGGGATCATCGGTGAGTTTCTTTTTACCGAAATGGTTAAAAAAACAGCCAATGCCTAAGGCGATCCCTGCAGTGTAGGACAGAATCAATATCAGCGGCCGCGCGGTTTCCTCCCCTGTCAATAATTGATGAATGTTGGCAAACACCTCCGGAATCGAAGCTTCATTATGGAAGGTCATCAACGTCAGCATCGAGCCCCAAAACAGCACGAAGCAGACCACCGCCACCTTCAAAAATTCCACGCTTTTCTTAGATTTTTGCTGCAGTGGCTGGTACATGATCACCGTATCCAGCTCCCCCACACACTCCAAAGTAACCCCTGGATTTGCCTTACGAATGGCCCGGGCAATATCCAAAAAACTGGCATACACCTTTTGCTCCTGCCCCTCCTTAAGCCGTATCACCTCCAGCGGAAGCAATTGCTCCACCAGCTGCTTCTCCCCCTCCAACTGTGCCAGATCCTTCACCAATACTTCCGGCTTTCCCACCACCTTTGCCTGCTTCGTTGGCTTCACATACACAATTTTATCTGCTGCCATCTGCCCTTGCCTCCGACTTTTAAACTATCAAAAGTTTTCCACAATGTTCACAAAAATATACATCCGCCGCATCTTTACCGCGCAGAGCGCGAAATTTGACGAACGGTTTTCCTTGAAACCATCTTCCATTCGCGGTAGAATATTTCCAGTAATTTCCATTTATGATATAAGCCGCCGCGTTACTTTCAGCAACGCTCGGCCGTCGAAGGAGGAATCTATGAACGTACAATGCCGCCGATCCGGGCAGTGTCTTATCGTCGGACTTTCCGGCGAAATGGACCACCATGCATCCGACATAGCCCGGCGCAAAATTGACGATGCCTACATGATGCAGGGAACCCTGCATATTATTTTTGACTGCCATGAACTGGACTTTATGGACAGTTCCGGCCTCGGCCTGATCATGGGTCGCTATAAAACCGCATCCAGCCTGGGAGGCCGTGTCATGCTGGCCGGCGTATCGCCCAAGCTGGACCGGATCTTCGCCATGTCCGGTTTGTATAAGATCATACAAAAAGCCCCTGCGGCCGCAGAGGCTATCAAACTTTTGGAAGGAGGCCGCCGTCATGTCTAAAGACTTTATTCGCAGTGAATTTGCCAGTCGTTCCGAAAACGAAGCCTTGGCTCGCGTCATTGTTTCGGCCTTCGTTGCCCGTTTGGACCCCACTTTAGAGGAACTGGATGACGTACGCACCGCCGTCTCCGAGGCAGTGACCAACGCCATCATCCACGGCTACGGCCACACCGATGGCATCGTTTATTTAACAGCTGAGCTGATCGATCAGACCCTCACCCTCACGGTAGAAGATCATGGCGTTGGCATCGCAGATTTGACCCAGGCTATGCAGCCCCTCTACACCTCCAAGCCCGATGAAGAACGCTCCGGTATG
>JAZQWC010000088.1:0-29596 GCA_045632125.1 Bianqueaceae bacterium | reverse complement strand
CTGCGGGACTAATCTCCCGTACCGGTTCGATCCCGGTCTCCGGCATTTCGTGCCCAGATAGCTCAGTCGGTAGAGCAGTGGACTGAAAATCCACGTGTCACTGGTTCGATTCCGGTTCTGGGCACTTGACATTGAACTATAACATGCGGGTGTAGTTCAATGGTAGAACACTAGCCTTCCAAGCTAGATACGAGGGTCCGATTCCCTTCACCCGCTTATGCGTGCATAGCTCAGCTGGATAGAGCGTCTGGCTACGGACCAGAAGGCCGTGGGTTCGAATCCTGCTGCACGCAGTTATCAAAAGCGCTTAGATAAAGGATTTCTAAGCGCTTTTATTTTTTTGTTATTTGGCAAAACCTGTGACTTGTCCGTTATTTGTCCGTTATTGCGAAAAAATCTGTGTTTTGAATTGAACCTTTAACGGCAAAAAAGATGCACGAAGTGCGAGCGAACTGCGAGAAAATGAGGATGAACAGAGAATAAACAGAGGACGAAAATCGCGAGAAGTTCGAGAAATTATTTCGCAAAGCACGAGGGAAGCAAGAGAAAGTGCGCAATATTCTTCCATTTCTGTCACCTTAAAAAGAGCGTATTCTAACATATCTAACATCCTAAAAAGAAACACAGTTATAGGCACAAATCCCAACATAAAAGCATATATATGGAAAAACCTTATCATTTCTTAGCAAATGCAAACATTTTCACAAATATAGAAAAGCACCGGCCTTGTTAGAGAGTCGGTGCTTTTGTGTATTTGGTCATTCGGTTACGGCTGCTTTTATTTGATCACTAATTCTCGTTTTGCGAAGGATCAAATATACTGTGGTAATAGCCGGAAGGCTGTGGTCATATTCAGAAAGTTCCTCGATGATATTAGCAATTTGAGCTTTCTTCTTCTCTTTTTCGATCTCTTTTAACAGTATTTCTGTGTTTTTCATGGTGTCAAATCCTTTCTTTTGGGTGGATGGGGAAGCGGCTTGTGTGCGCATCGTGGTAGTATTGGCTTTTTAGCAAGCCGCTTCCCCTGCCGGAATGATTTTTCACCGGGAAGTTAGCGGTCTTCCTAGTGGGCTGATAGCCTAAGGCATGATACATAAACTTAGGCGATACAAAAACGCCTGGTCGAAGTTTGCTTAGTGAAAGCTGCAGCAATATCTGGGAGCCGTTTTTTGAGTGCTGCGGTGTCGATCCGGTTGGAACATACTATTTTGTATGTTACCTTGTATTCGCCTACACTCAGTTCTTCGGTGCTGCCCATGTGAGCCTTGATTTCGTCTTTCAACTGCTCAGCTTCAGCTCCCGCTTCCTCAATCAATCTCTGCATTTCTCGGAGTTCCTTGATTTTGCGGGTCAATTCTTCGTTAGTCATTTTCGTTTCGCTCCTTGCTTAGTGTTATCTCAACCTTTTGATTATAGTGTACACCATAAACCGTGTATTTTCAATTAGTAATATGCACAAAGATACACTGTAAAAGATGTACATATTGTACATTGCAAAGCGTGTATATATATGTTATAATTAAGGTACAATGGAAAAGACTATAACCAAAAGAAAGGTACATTCGATATGGGAAAGATCATATATGCAAAACTGCAGGCTCGCATGGAAGCGGAAGGTCTGACAACTTATAAGATTCGTAAGCAAAAGATTATTTCGGAAAGCACGCTCCAGAATATCAGAGAAGGGAAGCGGATCACAACGGATGCAATAGCGGCTTTATGCGGTGCGCTGCACTGTCAGCCCGGGGATATATTGGAATATGTACCGGACGAAGAAGAAAGGTAAAGCAAAAGGCGGGAGCGTGGTGCTCTCGCCTTTTGTATGTTTTTCCTAGCCGCTTCCAGACTAATATACTATTTCTTCGGAACAGGATCTTGTAAGCTATTTTAACGTGTTTTAGAAGCTGTTTTTCGTGTCTTCTTTCGGTATTCAGATAATGCTCGACGGATAAATAGAGATTCATCCTCGGTTAAATCTACGCCAAGTATACAAATTGCACCTAATTCCTTTAATATATCATCCGCTAAGTCAACATCCAGTGAGCAACCACGTTCATAGTTGTAAATTACTTTTCGGCCGATATTAAGTTTTTTTGCTAGGCTAGTTTGCGTCACCTTTTGCAGGATTCGTAGCTTTCGAAGCCTTTTTCCCATTTCTCCACGTTTCATGTTATCTCCTTCCCACCAATGAAAGCGATTGTTTGCTTCTGATGTATATGATATAATCAGTGGAAAGGAATATCGTTCATTTGGTCGGCCGCTTCGGTGGTCGACTTATTTTGTTCTTGCATAAGTTTCGCTTGTTCCCTACGTTCAATAGCATCATAATCAATATCATCACGGCTTTGCATCGTACGGAAAGTATCTTTTGTACCCATTGTTTGGTTGTTGAGTATTCGTTTTGCTTTCTGAACATCCACAGCTAACCACTCAGAAATGGTTTTATAGTGGTCTGGATAATAGGCGTTGTTTTTTCTCTCGAGATATCCGGAGAAATACTCAATTTTTGCATCTGCTTGATCCGGGAAACGTTGCTTTAAATTGGTGTATTCTTCACTAGTAAGAAATACGTTATGAAAAGAGCCATAAGACATTTTATCGTTGGATTGAGCGGTTGAAGTTTGGAGTTGTGGTATGTTGTCCAGACTACACTTATTTATACTCGTCTCAACTTGTTTATACTCATCTACTCTGGGTACATCAGCGGGTTCGCTTGGGTATGCGTTTGGTATACCAATGGTATACCGCTTAGATTCATCCAATGAAAGCTGCGATTTTTCAGCAAGATGAATGGTTTCTTTGTATCTATCGCTACGAAGGAAATTGTTGATTTTCCAGTGCGTTATCGCCATAACACCAGAAGGAAAGGGGATAAGAAAACCAAACCCGACAAGATCATTTAAGTCTTGTTGGCTACACTGCAATACACGGATAGTTTTTATAACGCTTGATACAAACCCGTCATCATCTGCGTTCATTGATAGATGAAAATATAACACTTGAGCTGAGTGAGAAAGACCGATAAATTCATCGGTGTCAATAATGTCTTTTGAAAACATTCGCTTGTTTGCCATATAATCACCGCTTCCCGACCGGGCGAATCACCCCAAAGGCTCCGGTCATTTTGTCTTCGGGGATGGAAGCGGTCAGTGTTCCTGCTGACAGCTTTTCAATCAATAGATCCAGATTCAATAATTTGCGTTGTCCTAATTGGACGAAGGGGAGAGTTCCGTCATTCATCCATCGGCGGAGAGCCTTCTCGGTAATGTATGTGTTTGGATCCAGTTTCTTTAGTTCAGCGGCAGCTGCAGACGCTACACGCATGCGTGGCAAGGTGTTATTCATGTTCTTCTTCTCCAAATAATACCGCTTCTGAAATAGACAAATAAGCGGAGATAGCCTTTTTGTACTTAGGCCACAAAATCATTTTTCCATTCAACGCACTGTAGAGAATACTGGGTGGAATATGACATTCCATAGCCAAGCGGTACTTAGAAAGTTCTCGGCCTTTTAATTCTTGAATAAGCTTATTGTACTTGGGCATGAAACCCCTCCTTTCAAAATGATGGTTGACATCTTCGTATATATCAATTATAATTGCTATAACAATAATAATCAATATAGAAATTGCAATAACAACAATAATGCGCGTAAGAAACTGTTGTTATTGCAATAATAGGAGGGTTTGATATGTTTGATACAGAACGGCAGAAGACAATAGCAAAAAGATTAAGGGATCTACGTGAAAAACGGGGATTGACTAGAGAACAACTTTCTTTAGCGATTATGGAGAAATGCAACCATTTTATTTCAAAACAAATGCTCCAACAATATGAAGAGATTAATGAAAAAAATGCCAAATGGGGGAGTGTTCGAGGAATGTCAACCGAAAAGTTGTATTATCTCGCAAAATTCTATGAAGTATCGACAGAGTATATTTTAGGTCTTACAGATATAAAGACAAAAGATACAGAATTAGCCGCGGTATGTGAATACACAGGCCTATCAGAGGAAATGGTTGAACAATTACATTATGATAAAGAGTTTTATAATTCTTTTGCGTCGCATTATAAACTCACAACTACGTGGCTTCTTGATAAAATATATCCATATTTGAGAAAAGAAGCAGGAATGCGTGCTTTGACGTATATTCAGAGTTGTATCCGTACAAGAGCATATGAAAATGAATTTCCTGAGTTATTTTCTGGGGAATTTGCGGATGAAATAAAATGGGCTTTGATTATGAGGGAAGAAGAAAATGCGGGTATTAAGAAAACACTTGATATGTGTTATGAAGAAAAAGAAACAGAGCAACCTGTATCTCTATATCATTTGCAAAAGAGAATAGTGGAAGCGGTGGAAAAAATAGCAAAAGCAGAAATGCCGGATATTACAGTGAAAAAATATATAGAAATTGCGAGAAATAATGAAGACATTGAGGTTTATAATCGTTTAAAGGCTTTTGTGGAACATCTAAAAAAAGAAAAAGGGCGGTGATTTCATGGCACAGATTAAAAAGCGCGGTAGCAGTTATACGATTATTGTTTCGTTGGGTTACGATCTGAGTGGTAAGCAGATAACCAAAAGTAAAACATGGAAACCCGCTTTCAATATGACACCCAAACAGATTGAAAAAGCCGTAGCAAAGGAAGCGGCGAAGTTTGAAGAAGCTTGTCAGCAGGGACTTGTTTTGAGTGGTAATATCAAATTTGGCGAGTTTATCGATCAATGGCTTGAGAAGTACGCAAAGCCAGAACTGAAAGGGAAGACATACTCTACATATCAAGTATTGCTTGCCAGGATCCGGCCCGCACTGGGTCATATAAAGCTGAATCAGCTGCAGCCGCATCATTTATTAGATTTCTATGAGAATCTGCGCGAGGGTGGTATAAAAGCTTCGAATCGATGTTCATGCAAAATTGATTTCAAGACCTATTTGAAAGAACGAGGGTTGACTAAAGTCAAATTAGCAGAAGCCGCCGGGGTGAGTGTGGCTGTTCTGGATTCTATAACTAGGGGGAAGAATATCAGCACCGAAAGCGCGAAAAAGGTATGTGCTGCGCTGGAAGAAAAGGAAGAAACCCTATTTGAATACGCGGAAGCGGGAGCGGAGTTGTCTGAAAAGACAGTATTACACCATCATAGATTGCTTTCGTCAATTCTTCAAACTGCTGTTCAATGGCAGATGATTACAGACAACCCATGCAGACGGATAAAGGCTCCTAGAGTCCATAAGAGGGAAGCAAAGTACATGGATGAGGAAGCGGCTATTTATCTTTTGGAGCGTCTGGAAGGCGTAGAAACGGCCTATAAAGCCATGATATACGTTCTTCTATACTCTGGAATGAGAAGGGGCGAATTGTGCGGGCTAGAGTGGCAGGATATCGATTTTGAACATGATATGATCCATATAAAACGTAACAGCGTGTATGTGTCGGGCGAAGGTATAACGACTACAACACCAAAGACGGAAAGTTCGGTTAGGGCAGAAAGGATCCCGCATCTGGTAATGGAGATACTAAAAGAGCATAAGTATCAGCAAAATATACAGCGTATATCAGTAGGCGTGGATTGGGTAGAAAGCAACAGGCTTTTTACCCAGTGGGACGGAAAACCGATTTTTCCGGACAGCGTTTCTAAGTGGTTTAAGCGATTCTTGAAAGAAATAGGTCTTGAAGGGTATTCGCTACATTCGCTCAGACATACCAACGCCAGTATAATGATTGCATCGGGCATGGATGTGCGGACAGTTGCTGCCAGATTGGGCCATGCTCAGACCTCGACCACGACTAATATATATGCGCATCTGATCAAGAGCGCGGATGAGAGAGCCGCTTCCGCAATAGATGATGTACTCAGCCGGAAGAGAGGCTGATTTGATGGGAAAGCGGATATAAAACCCATGACTTGTCCGTTATTTGTCCGTTATTTGTCCGTTATTTTGGGAAAAGAAAAGGAAATGAGAGAGATGGTGAAGTACTGAAAACCGCATAAATAAAGGCTTTGCGGAAAAGTGCGGAAGCGGAAGAAAAGGTAAGGTTATAACTACGGACCAGAAGGCCGTGGGTTCGAATCCTGCTGCACGCAGTCAAAAGCATCAGTCGAAAGATTGATGCTTTTTTATTTATACAATCTGATCTTTTGAATCATGATAGACCCTCGCGGTAACTTCCGCGAGGGTTTTTGAAATTTAGAACAAAGCATTTGAAGTATCGAATTGAGAACTAAGACGATATTGAAGAGCCTCTAAAAGATGTTCCTGACGAATTTCTTCGCATGCATCTAAATCTGCCAGGGTACGACTGACCCTCAAAATCTTATGATACGAGCGCAGAGTTAGGTGATAATGATCATAAGCCTTGTGCATGAATTCTTCTAAATTCGGGCGCAGAGCGCAAAATTGTCGAATTTCTTCAATAGACATACGGGAATTGTAGTGGGAAGAACGGGAAAATCGTTTGGCTTGTATCGCGTGCGCCGCTTGTACGCGGCTCCGAACTTCGGAAAAAGGATAGGCCGAAGTCTGCTTTGTATCATGAATGGGTACGGCTGGCAGCTGCAATACCAGATCGATACGGTCTAATAGCGGGGAGTTAATCTTGCCGAAATACTGCTGAATTCGAGTAGGAGAACAATGGCACAGATGTGTATCAGGAAAATGACCGCAGGGACATGGATTCATACTTGCTGCTAAAAGGAAATCAGCAGGATAATTGGAGGAAGTTCGCAAGCGATTTAAAGAAATAGTATGATCTTCTAACGGTTGACGCAGACTTTCCAAAGCTGCGCGAGAAAATTCCGGCAACTCATCCAAATATAAAATACCATGATGGGCCAGTGTGATTTCTCCGGGACGAGGAGAGGAACCGCCGCCGATGAGGGAGGAAACCGGGATGGTATGATGTGGGGCTCGAAAAGGACGTTCTTGCAGTAGGGATTGTCCTTGAGGCAGTAAATTGCAGCAGCTATAAATTTCAGTAAGTCGGATTTGCTGTTCGAAGGAAAGCGGAGGTAAAAGAGTGGGCAAGGATTTAGCTAATAATGTTTTGCCACAGCCAGGTGGTCCAATTAAGAGTAGATTATGCATACCGGCCGCTGCAATCATGAGCACTCGCTTACCAATATCCTGACCATGGATCGCATCAAAAGAAGTGAGCACATCAACTTTTTCCGGCTGGGCCGGCTGCGCAGCGGAGGGGGAAAACTGTCCGCGGAGCATGGCGATGACTTGTGGTAGATTGGATAGGCCGTATACGGCGGGGTGTCCGGAGAGCGCAGCTTCCGAAGCGTTCTCTGTGGGAAGACATATTCGCCGGAGAGTGGCGCGGCAAGCGCAGCTGCTGAGTGAGAGAGCACCTGAAATGGGTTTGATGCTGCCACTGAGTGAAAGCTCTCCTAAAAAGAGAGTTTCAGAGAGTGAGATGGGCGGAATAAGTTGCTGGCAACCTAGGATGGATAGGGCGATAGGAAGGTCGAGTGACGTATAGGTGGTGGCAGAAGAGGAGAGTGCATCGACTGTACGCACATTTACCGTGATTCGTGAAGGCGGAAGGTTGAAACCGATGCTTTTGAGGGCACTTCGAATGCGCTCACGGGCTGCGGTGGCGGCTGCAGAGGGGATTCCTACTATATTAAAGTAAGGAAGACCGCCTCCAATAAAACACTCCACTTCGGTTAGGGTGCCGGTAAGGCCGGTCAATAGAGCACTGTAAGTAGTTTGAAACATAAAAATCCTCCTTTTATGGGTTATGCTTATAGTATGGGTAAAAAGTGTGTTTCCTGGGCGGTTAACAAAAAGTTAAAAAAGTTATTACGGAAATTTTTCAAAATTCCCACTATACAAAATATTCCACTTCGCTTATAATAAGCTGAGTTGGAGGTCTGGTGCTTGGAGGAGGTCCAATGAATCAGACAATAACAAGAGAAAAGTTAGCCTGTTTGGAGTTGTCGTTAATTGAGGAAATTAGCAGAGGGCAGGCGGCGAAATGGAGCCGACGAATCGGTTCCCCTGCTTTGATTTTTGAAAACCTGGGTAAGATAAAGACGACCGAGTTAATTCCGGAAATTAAAGCGGAAGCGCAAAGAGCTTTAGATGAAAGAGCCTTACTATGGCGCTGTGGAAGAATGTCAGAGAAGGCATTACAAGTGATCCGTTCCTGCAATGAGAAAAATATTGATTGGATCAGTCTGGAGGAGAGCATGTATCCGGAATGGCTGAGACAGATTGCGGATCCACCGGTAGTGCTATATGTAAGAGGAGATCTAAAACTGCTTCATAAGCCCTGTGTTTCGGTGGTTGGGTCTAGGAAAGCAGGAGCATATGGGCAAAAGGCTGCATATGAAATTGCAGCGGAAGCGGCGAAAAGCGGCTTTACAGTGGTCAGCGGCATGGCAATGGGAGTGGATGCCTGTGCACATAAAGGTGCGTTGGATGTATTGGGGGCAACGGCTGCTGTGATGCCCTGCGGACTTGATTTATGCTACCCGAAATGTAATACATGGCTGTATCACCGTATTTGTCAAAATGGTGTGGCGATTTCGGAATATCCACCGGGGTGCAAGGCGGAAAAATGGCATTTTGTGGAGAGAAATCGACTGGTGAGCGGCCTAAGCTTAGCTACTGTAGTAGCCCAAGCTGGCCCGAAAAGCGGATCGATCCGAACGGCACAATTGGCGGCAGAACAGGGACGAGAAGTATTCGGAGTTCCTGGAGATATTTTTGATTTAGAATATTTGGGTGTGCATAATTTGATCCAAGACGGTGCCAATGTGCTGACTAGTCCTAAAGGATTAACGCGTGCGCTGACAGGACAGGCAGAAATTCGGATGCATAGTGAAAGGAAACTTGGACATACAGTTACCTTTGAAGCAAAACGAAAAAGCCTTGAAATTAATATGATAGATGAAGAGGCCCTACGTAAAGATAAGGAAGAAAACCGCCGAAAGAAGGCAGGAGAATCGTTGTGGCTATATGAAAAGATTGATGAGTTCGGTTGCTTGCCTGAGAAATTATGTGAGTTGACAGGATGCGGAGCTCAGAAGGTGCAACAGGCGATCACCTTGCTTGAAATGCAAGGTTTGATCAAAAGAGATGCTAATCAAAGAATTATAAAAGCATGATCCGACTGATCGGAAAGGTCAGCACGGAGTGATGAAGATAAAACCGTTGGAATAAAGTTTTGGAGGTATGTATGGCAAAGTATTTAGTGATCGTGGAGTCACCGGCTAAAGCGAAAACGATAAAAAAGTTTTTAGGCAGCAATTATCAGGTGGTGGCTTCGAACGGACATATGAGAGATCTTCCAAAAAGTCAGATGGGTGTTGACCTTGATAACAATTTTGAGCCGAAATATATTACGATCCGTGGTAAGGGAGAACTGCTGAGTGCTTTGAAAAAAGAGGCGAAAAAGGCAGATAAGATCTATTTGGGTACTGACCCGGACCGTGAAGGAGAGGCAATTTCTTGGCATTTGGCGATCGCACTGGGGCTTAAACCGGAGCAGATCCATCGTATTACCTTTAACGAGATTACCAAAGAGACGGTCAAGGGTTCCATTAAGAAAGCAAGAGCGATCGATCAGGATTTGGTGGATGCGCAGCAGGCGCGCCGTGTGCTGGATCGTATCGTTGGTTATCAGATCAGTCCGGTTTTGTGGAAAAAGGTAAAAAAAGGTTTAAGCGCAGGTCGTGTGCAATCAGCAGCTCTTAAGTTGCTTTGCGACCGTGAGGATGAAATCAATGATTTTGTACAGGAAGAGTTCTGGACGATCGAAGGTCAGTTTGCTAAGAAAGGTGCAAAGGGTAAACTGAGTGCGCGTTTAACTCAGGTCAATAAAGAGAAAATTAAAATCCAAAATCAGCAGCAAATGCAGGGACTGTTGGACCAGATCATGCAACAGGAAGGCTATGTGGTAGATGAACTGAAAAAGGGTAAGCGAAGCCGAAAGGCACCGGATCCTTTTACTACCAGTACGTTGCAGCAGGAAGCCAGCAAGAGATTAAATTTTTCACCGCAAAAAACTATGCGTATTGCGCAGCAGCTATATGAAGGCGTTGAAGTAAAAGGTACAGGTCTGGTGGGTTTGATTTCCTATTTGCGTACTGATTCTACCAGAATTTCTGCAGAAGCTCAGGAGGCGGCCAAACAGTATATTACTGAAAATTTTGGTCAGGATTATAACGGCAGTGAAAGTCGTCAGGAAAAACGCGGTAAGATTCAGGATGCTCATGAAGCAATACGTCCTACCTATGCGCAGTATGAACCTAAGCAGTTAGAGGACTCTTTGAGCCGCGATCAGTATCGTCTGTATAAATTGATTTGGGAGCGGTTTTTGGCTAGTCAGATGGCTCCGGCTGAATATGAAACACAGCATGTAAGCATGAGCAGTGGTGGATTTTCGTTCGATGCATCCGGATCAAGGTTGACATTTGCTGGTTTTATGAAGATCTATCAGGAGCAAGATGAAGAAGTTGAAAAGTATGAGAATGTCGAAGGATTGCAGGAAGGAGATTGCCTGAAGATCGGAAAGATGGAAGGACTGCAGCATTTCACGCAGCCTCCGGCAAGGTATACTGAGGCTTCGTTGGTCAAGGCACTGGAGGAAAATGGTGTAGGTCGTCCAAGTACGTATGCGCCTACCATCAGTACATTGGTGACCCGTGGCTATATCGCGAAGGAAAAACGTACGCTGTTTGTGACGGAACTGGGTGGTATTGTAAGTCGTATCATCAGCGATTACTTTGAAAGTATTGTGGATATTCGCTTTACGGCTCAAATGGAAGAAGAACTGGACCATGTGGAAGAGGGTACAGCGGAGTGGAAAAAAGTAATAGGTGATTTCTATGTAGATTTTGCACCTCTGGTGGAAAAAGCTATGGATGAACTGGAGAAAGTCAAGATCGAAGATGAAGTGACTGACGTGATCTGCGAAAAATGTGGACGAAATATGGTGCTGAAGTTTGGACGCTTTGGCAAGTTTTATGCTTGTCCCGGTTTTCCGGAATGTCAAAACGCGAAGCCTTACTTCGAGGCGATCGATGCGTTCTGTCCGAAGTGTGGAGGTCAGATTCAAATCAAGAAAACCAAGAAAGGAAGAATCTATTACGGATGCGAAAATGCTCCGGAATGTGATTATATGGCTTGGGATAAACCTTCTAAAAAGACATGTCCTAATTGCGGTGAATTATTGTACGAAAAGAAGGGAAAGAAGAAAAAACTGGCCTGTGCAAAAGAAGGCTGTGGATATATGGAAGAACTCGTGGAAAACGAGGAAGATTAATGGCCTTTTTGTTTCTAAATTAGAATTTGAAAAAGTAAACACAGAAAACGGCGGATCATAAAGGAAGGGGTGTCTGACCTTTATGGATCGGCAAGCCGAAAACAAAGATGAAATTCTTTGTTTTCAACAAGAGAATATCTTGCAGCATATGGGTCTGATCAAAAATATTGCGCGGCAAATGAAAGAAATAATCCCTCAGGAAATGTCTTGGGAGGATGTTGTGCAGTATGGTTGTATCGGACTCATTGAGGCTGTACGTAATTATGACGAGGAAAAGGGAAAACTGAGTACCCTTGCTACCAAGTATATTTATGGCAGCATCATAGAAGGAATATATGCGTTCCAAGGTCAAAAGCGGTTGAGAAACAGGGCACAGCGTAATCGGTATAAGACCCAGTTGTCTGAATCGGGGGAGGATCGGATGCTGCAAGAGCAGCTGCGTATAGAGGAAGAACGGCAGCAGAGAGTCCAGGAGGAAGTGGAGGAACGATTTAGTTTGAAAAAGGTGTTAGGCAAATTGGCACCGGACGAACGAAGATTGATAGAAGCTATTTATTTTCAAAATAAAACCTGTGAAATGTATGCTGTAGAAGAACAAAAGAGTGCTCAATGGGCTAAACTGATGCATCGGCGTGTTTTAAGAAAATTGCGGCGATGGATGCTAAATTAAAGGGCGGAGAGAATCGCTTGTGAATGAAAAAAACACAAGAAAGTCTTAAAAAGTGCTTTACAAGCGGACATGTTTGTGGTAAAATATGTGCTTGTGAAAATAATCCACACGCAGCCGGATACTCTGGCCGGTTCCGCAGGTTTGCGGTTGTCAGAGAAGAGAAAGCTGCGGCGGAAAAAACCAATGGAGGTATTACAATGAGTGTAATTTCTATGAAACAGCTTCTTGAAGCTGGCGTGCATTTTGGTCATCAGACCAGAAGATGGAACCCTAAGATGGCTCCCTATATCTTTACCGAGCGTAACGGTATCTACATTATCGACCTGCAGAAGACCAGCCGTAAGGTTGACGAAGCTTATGCTGCAGTAAAAGAGATCGCTGCTGAAGGCGGCAAGGTACTGTTCGTTGGTACCAAGAAGCAGGCTCAGGAGACCATGAAGTCTGAAGCTGAGCGTTGCGGTATGTACTATGTTAACAATCGTTGGTTGGGTGGTATGCTGACCAACTTCAAGACCATCCGCAGCCGTATCGCTCGTATGATCGAGCTGGAGAAGATGGAAGAAGAAGGTACCTTTGAAGTTCTGCCCAAGAAGGAAGTTATGATCCTGAAGGGTGAGCTGGAGAAACTGCAGAAGAACCTGAACGGTATCCGTGATATGGTAGAACTGCCTGATCTGATCTTCATCGTAGATCCTCGCAAGGAAAGAATTGCTATTCAGGAAGCTCATATTCTGGGTATCCCCACTGTAGGTATTGTTGATACTAACTGCGATCCCGAAGAGATCGATTTCGTAATTCCCGGTAACGATGATGCTATCCGCGCTGTTAAACTGATCGCTGGCATGATCGCTGATGCTGTAATCGAAGCTAACCAGGGCGAACAGAACACTCTGGAAGAAGAGGTTGCTGAAGAAGAGACCGAGGAAGTTGTAGAGGAGGAGAACGAATAATGGCTGCTATTTCCGCTAAAATGGTAAAAGAGCTGAGAGAACTGACCAATGCAGGTATGATGGACTGCAAAAAGGCTCTGACTGCTACCGATGGTGATATGGATGCTGCTGTAGAATATCTGCGTAAGAGCGGTTTGGCTCTGGCTGCTAAGAAGGCTGGCCGTATCGCTGCAGAAGGTTTGGTAGCTTTCAAAATCAGCGAAGACAACAAAAAGGCTGCTATCGTTGAAGTAAACTCTGAGACCGACTTCGTTGCTAAGAACGAAATGTTCCAGACTTTCGTAGCTAATGTTGCTTCTCAGGCACTGGCTACTGAAGCTGCTGATATGGATGCTTTCAAAGCTGAAGCTTGGATCGAAGATCCTTCCATGACCGTTGCTGATGCACTGGTTGAGAAGGTTGCAGTTATCCATGAGAACCTGCAGATTCGTCGTTTTGCTCAGATCGCTACCGAAGGCTGTGTAGCTTCTTATAGCCACGGTGGCGGCCGTATCGGTGTTCTGGTTGAGCTGGTTTGCGATGAAGTAAACGAAGCTGTACTGGAAGCTGGTAAGAACGTTGCTATGCAGATCGCTGCTCTGAATCCTCAGTTTGTAAATCGCGATGCTGTTCCTGCTGATTTCCTGGCTAAAGAGCGTGAGATCCTGCTGGAGCAGGCTAGCAAAGAGAGCAACAAGCCTCTGAATATCATCGAGAAGATGGTAGAAGGTCGTCTGGCTAAAGAACTGAAAGAAATCTGCTTGACCGAGCAGGTATACTTCAAGAACGATGAGCTGACCGTAGGCAAGTACCTGAAGGAAGTTTCTAAGCAGGTAGGCTTCACTGTAGACGTAAAGAACTACATCCGCTACGAGACCGGCGAAGGTATCGAGAAGAAGGAAGAAGATTTTGCAGCAGAAGTTGCAAAGCAGATGGGTCAGTAATTGATTCAAAATTAAGAACAAGCTCCCTGAAGTGCGCAAGCATTTCGGGGAGTTTTTTTATGGAAAGTCGTTGAAAAGTAAAGATCAGGGTGATATAATGCTTATATAATTGTGTGTCAGTGAAAGAAATGGAGTATGGGATCGTGTATTCTAATTCGCTGGTGCAAGATTGGAGACTGAATTATATGTATTGTAAACAGTGTGGAACAAAATTAGATGATAATGCAAAATTTTGCGGATATTGTGGTACTCCCGTCGAGCAAAGGGGAATTTCGCAGACTGCGGTTATTCCTGAAAATATGGTGATTCCGGAACCTGTCGTAGAGATCGAGCCTGTTGTGGAGCTCGAACCTGTTGTGGAGCCCGATCCCATCGTGGAGATCGAGCCCGTTGTGGAACCTGAACCCATCGTGGAGCTCGAGCCCGTTGTGGAACCTGAACCCATCGTGGAGATCGAGCCCATTATGGAACCTGAACCTGTCGTGGAGTCTAAGCCGGTAGCTGATACAGAGTTTGTGGTGATTCCGGAAACATATGAACCTCAGCCTGAAGTAGAGTGGCAGGAACCTGCAGATGATATGGAATGGCAGGCAGCCGGCGACGAGGAGGTATGGTCAGAAGAACCGGATACTAACGATTGGCAGGATGACAATACAGAGGATCAGTGGTCAGATACTTGGTCAGAGACTGAGCAAACCAGTGGTATCAATTGGCAGTCCGCAGCAGACAGTCAGGTTCCGCTCGTCATTGAACCGAAGAAGAAAAATACAGGCTTGAAAGTTTTTGCGATTATCGGTTGTTTGTTGTTGACCGCGTTGATCGTGGTATGTGCGATCTGGATGAATAGCGCTGATGATGACGATTATGATGATTACGATGATTTCTGGGCTTACGAAGATGAATATGAAGATGAGCTGGAAGATGCAGTCGAAGATTTTCAGGAAGAATATGGTGATGGTGCGTTTTTAGATGAAAGCGTTGCTAATGAGGTTGAAGTAACTGAAGAAGCTGAAGTTACATTAAGCTGTGGCGTAACCATTCCGTTGGACATGGACTACGTGGACCTGTCCGGAATGATCGTGAGCGATCTGTATGGTATTGAACAATGCACTCAGCTGCAGAGTCTTCGAGTAAATGGAGGCAGCTTGACCGATCTTTCTCCGTTGGTAGGTTTGGATCAGCTTTGTTCTTTAACTTTAAATAATGTACCGGTTAGTGACATTCAGATGCTGCAGGTTTTGCCCAATTTGACATATTTGGACATTACCGATACTCAGGTATCTCCTCAGCAGGTTAAGGATCTGCAGGTGGCAATGCCGTATCTTACCATTGTCGGACATACGTACAGCACTTATGAAGTGATCAAGCAGGACTGTACCTGGCAGGAAGCTGTTGAGATGTGTGAAGCTAAGGGTGGTCATCTGGTGACGATTTCTGATGAAGCAGAAATGAAAAAAGTAATCGAAGCTCTGAATGGTACTGAGTTGAAATATCTTTGGATGGGTGGTTATTCTGAAGGCGATATTTGGTACTGGATCACCGGCGAAACCTGGGGCGGTTATGTGAATTGGTTCCCCGGCGAGCCTAGTAAACAGGATACCGATGGTACCTTAGAATATTGTTTGTGTCTGTGGAATGTGGATGATAATGGTTGGACGATGAATGATCAGCGTAACGATCTTCCTTCTTTTACCAGCACACAGGGCCGTATCGGTTATATTTGTGAGAATGAGGCTATTGCAGGTTACAAATAAGAAAGCAATATAATATTAGAAAAATAAAGCACCGTACAGGAGCGATTCTGTACGGTGCTTTTTCGAAAGGAACATAAATGAAAATCTATTTTGCACCATTAGAAGGAATTACAGGATATATTCAGCGCCAAACTTTTAATAAGTATTTTGGTGAAGTCGATAAATATTTCATTCCCTTCATACAGCCTAAACAGCATGGTCATTTCATGAGTCGGGAAAAAAAGGATATGGCGCCGGAAAATAATGCAGGTCTTCCTTCAATTCCGCAATTGCTCACTAACAGCGCGCATGATTTTCTGCTGACAATAGAAAAGTTGCAGGAATTGGGTTATAAGGAAGCAAACCTGAATTTGGGGTGCCCTTCACGTACAGTGGTTTCTAAAGGGCGAGGCAGTGGCCAACTGGCAGACCTCGAAGCACTGGAATGCTTTTTGACTGAAATCTTTGAAAAAGTACAAATGGATGTTTCGATTAAGACTAGGATCGGCGTCACAGATCCGGCAGAATTTGAAACGATTCTGCCCGTGTTTCAAAAATTTCCATTGAAAGAATTGATCATACATCCCCGTGTACAAAAAGAAATGTATACCGGTACACCTCATAAAGATGTTTTTGCAGCCGCCATGGCGGTCAAAGAATTTCCGATTTGCTACAACGGTGATATATTCCGCAAGACTGATTACGACCAGCTGATGCAGCAATTTCCGAACTTGGATCGCATTATGATCGGCCGTGGACTTTTACAGAATCCGGCTTTAGCCAGGGAAATTCAGGGAGGAGCTCCCTTATCAAAAAATGAAGTGAGAGCTTACCATGATGAATTATACGATCGGTATAGGGAAGTCATGTTTGGAGAGAAAAATCTTTTATTTAAGATGAAAGAATTCTGGGTTTATCAAATAGAAAGCTTTGACGATACGATAAAGGCAGCTAAGAAGATTCGAAAGTCACAAAGAATCTACCAATATGAAGAAGCGATCAACGAACTCTTTGAAAAATGTGACATAATCAAATAGAGTATTGCTGACTTAAGACAGGAATGGTATAATTTACATAGTTAATTCTCGTGAAAAAAGGAGCGAACAAAAGATGTATCAGATTTTTAAGATCACTTCCAATCCAACTGTGGATTTTGCAGCAGAAGAACTAAAAAAATATATGAGAATGATGATGCCACGCTGTGGCGAGATCGACATCGTCTATGATCCTGAGGCTAAGGTAGGATTTCGTGTGGGTCTGATGAGTGACTTCGGACTGGATACTTCAGATGCAGAAGATATTACTTTGGATGATATCGTATATATCGATACCGATCCTCAGGGCGGTATAATTGCCGGATCTAACCCGGGAGCGCTCCTGATTGGTGTATATCGTTATTTAAGATTCTGCGGCTGTCGTTGGCTCTTCCCCGGAGTGGATGGCGAATATATTCCGATGATCGCGGCTCTGCCGCCGGTTAATTATCGGAAATTGGCCGATCATCGCTATCGCGGTCAGTGCAATGAAGGTGCTGAGTATCAGACCGATATGATCGAAACCATTGATTTTACTCCTAAAATCGGCATGAATACCTACATGCTAGAGTTTGACAACCCGGCGACTTATTATAATAGCTATTACGACCATAGAGAGAATACCGTGCGTGAACCGGAACCTGTGAGCCGTGATACGGTGCTGCAGTGGAAGCGTCAGTGCGAGGTGGAGATTCAAAAACGCGGCCTGAAGTATCATGATATGGGTCATGGTTGGACTGCTGAGCCTTTTGGAATCGTGAGTGATGCCGGTTGGCAGAAGGTTGATGAGAGTGCCGTTCCGGAAGCATCTCGCCCGTTCCTGGCTATGATGGATGGTGAGCGCAAACTGTATCATGGTGTGCCGCTGAATACCAATATTTGTATGTCCAATCCTAAGGCTCGTCATATTATCGCTGAGTATGTAGCTGATTACGCCGAAAAGCAGAATAACGTAGACTTTTTGCATATCTGGCTGGCTGATGCCACTCGTAATCACTGCGAATGTGAGGAGTGCCGTAAAAAGGATGTACCGGATTGGTACGTGATGCTGCTGAACGACATTGATGCCTCTTTGACTAAGAGAAATCTGGATACTCATCTGGTATTCATTGTATATACCGATACGTTCTGGGCACCCAAGGAGCAGAAGATCAACAATCCGAAGCGGTTCAGTATGCTGTATGCGCCGATTCATCGTTTATATACCGAGACTTATGGTGAAGAACCCAATGCAGAGCAGATGACTGACTTTGCTTTGAATGCGAACGTATATCCGGAAGGCATGGCTGCTTGTCTGGCTTATTTGAAAGAATGGCAGAAAGACTGGCATGGAGATTGCTTCTGTTATGAGTATCATTTCTGGCGTCATCAGTATTATGATCCTAGCGGTCTGTATCATGCCAAGCTGATCTACGATGATATCTGTGCACTGAAAAAGCAGGGCCTGAGCGGTATTGTTGAAGACGGTTCTCAGCGCAGCTTCTTCCCCAATGGTTTCTCTTTCTATGTATATGGTGAAACTCTGTACGACAGCACTGTGGACTTTGAGACCATGAAGGAAGATTATTTCAGTCACGCCTACGGCGAAAACTGGCGTGATGTTGTGGCATATTTGGAGCAGATCCGCGAGAATCTGGACTTTGCCCACCAGTCGGGCCTGTGCAGCATCGATAAGTCGATCGGCGCGCTGTACAATCCTGAGTTTGCGCCCAAGGCGGCGAAGGTGAAGGAGATCGTGGCAGATTTTGCTCCCATGATCGAGGCAAACAAGAATCAGTATTACCGTGTATCCACGGTAGCCTGGAGACTGCTGAGAGAGCATCAGGATATGCTGAAATATATTGCCGATATTACCGAGCAGCGGGCGCTGGGCAACAACGAGGCGGCTGATGCTATTGGCAAGCAGCTGATCGATGACTTTTCCAGACGTGAGATCTATATCGAAAGATATTATGATCAGTATCTGTTTGTGCACTGTGTAAGAGGTAAACTGTTGTAAAGGAAGTAAGGAAAATGAAGAAAATAGTTTTTCTTTTGTGTGCCTTCATGCTGTTGTGTACAGCGTGTCAGTTTTCTACCAGCAAGTCTTTTACATTCAACGTAGATAACGGAGATCAAATAAAGGTATCACTGGATACCACGGGTGGTTTTGATTTATCATCTCAGGCGCCTTTTGGGATTTCACAAAATGGAAAGGTTCTAAGTGAAGGTACCTTTATCTATAGCGAATACTATGATTATTATGTGGAAGTTGTAGATAATGATTCGGATGCAGAATTGCTGGACAGCGGAACAAAAGATGGCAACGAGTTTATTTTTTGGTGCTATAATGATGTGGAATACAACTATGCGATTTTGGTAAGGGGTTCGGATACCGGAGTGGTGATTGGAAATATGGTGTCGGAAAAATCTGCAAAGGAATGTTTCGATCGTCTTACAATTACAGTAGCGGAGTAAGGAATATAAAACCCTCCCTTGCGCATTGTCAAATTTTGTGTTAAGATAATACAAATATGATCACTAATAAGAAAGGAAGCTTTCTATGTATAAACGTATTTTACTGAAACTGAGCGGTGAAGCTCTGTCCGGCGGTAAAGGTTTTGGTTTGGATGCGGAAACCACCCGTCAGGTAGCCCGCCAAGTAAAAGAAGCAAAAGATCTGGGTACTGAAATCGCCATAGTAATCGGTGGCGGTAACTTCTGGCGCGGACGCAGCTCCGAGGGAATCGACCGTGTGAAGGCCGATCAGATCGGTATGCTGGGTACAGTTATGAACTGTCTGTATGTATCTGAAATTTTCCGTACCGAAGGTATGGAAACTGCTGTATATACTCCCTATGCAATCGGCTTGTATACCGAGATCTTCAATAAAGATAAGGCTGTACGAGATCTGGAAGCAGGTAAGGTAGTATTCTTTGCCGGCGGTACCGGTCATCCCTTCTTCTCCACCGATATGGGTACAGCACTGCGTGCGGCTGAAACCGAGTGTGAGATTATTCTGATGGCTAAGAGCATTGACGGTGTATATGACAGTGATCCTGCTAAGAACCCCGATGCGAAAAAGTATGACAAGCTGTCCTATCAGGAGATGCTGGCACAGAATTTGAAAGTAATTGATCTGCCCGCAGCAGCTTTCTGTATGGAAAATAACATTCCCTCCAAGCTGTTTGCACTGTATGAGGATAAGAGCATTATTCGTGTGGTGCAGGGCGAAGAGATTGGAACCACTTTGAGTTAAGTACATATCTGTATTAACAAGATATAGAAATACACATAAGAACTAAAAAATCTTATTAATAAGGAGATACGCTAATGGCAAATAAAGATATCGATCAGACTAAGATCAGAATGGAAAAGGCAATCGCCAATTTGGAAGAGGAGTTCAATACCATCCGTGTTGGACGTGCTAACCCTCACGTATTGGATAAAATCACTGTAGATTACTATGGTACTCCCACTCCCTTGCAGCAGGTAGGTAATATTTCTGTTCCGGAACCTCGTATGCTGATGATTCAGCCTTGGGATAGCTCTCTGCTGAAACCCATTGAGAAGGCTTTGAATATGTCTGAACTGGGTATTCATCCTACTTCCGATGGTAAGGTGATCCGTCTGTTGTTCCCCGAATTGACCGAGGAAAAACGTAAAGAGACCAGTAAGGAAGTTAAGAAAAAAGGTGAGGCTGCTAAGATTGCCATCCGTAACATTCGTCGTGATATGATGGATGCTCTGAAAAAACAGAAAAAAGATGGCGACCTGACTGAGGATGATCAGAAAGATCTGGAAGAGAAACTGCAGAAGATGACCGATGACTTCATCAAGCAGATCGACAAACGTATTGATGTAAAGACCAAAGAGGTTATGTCTGTTTAATCAGTTCACTTATAAAAGAAACCAATAGGGCTGTTCATGAAGCAGCCCTAATTCTTTATGAATGATATAAGGAAATTTGAATATGTTAATTGAAGGTATTGACACCGCCAAAATGCCCCGTCATATTGCTATTATTCTAGATGGCAATGGACGCTGGGCTAAGAAAAACGGTAAGCTGCGTCAACAGGGGCATAAGGCCGGAGCCGACAATGTGGAGACCATCGGTGATGCCATGATCGAATATGGTATTCCATATTTGACGGTGTATGCGTTTTCTACAGAAAACTGGAAACGGTCGGAAGAAGAAGTATCCTATTTGATGGGCTTAATGAAGCGCTATTTGATGCACAATAAAAAAGATGCCCTCAAAAAAGGGATTCGAATTCGTGTGATCGGCGATAAAGAGCGTTTATCCAAGGATCTGCAGCAGTTGATCGATGAAATCGAACGAGATACTGCAGCTATGGACAAATTAAATTTGACCTTTGCCATCAATTATGGTGGTCGTGATGAAATTACCCGAGCAGTGCGCAAGGTAATGGCGGAAGTACAAAGCGGTGATCTGAGTCCGGAGGATATGGATGAAGCTCTGTTTTCTACTTATTTGGATACCAACGATCTGCCGGATCCTGATCTGATGATCCGTACCAGTAAAGAAGAACGAATTAGTAATTTCCTTCTGTGGCAGCTGGCTTATAGTGAGTTCTATTTTACAGAAAAACTTTGGCCGGAATTTACGAAGGAAGATCTGCTGGAAGCCGTACGAATCTATGCCGGGCGTGAGCGTCGATTCGGCGGACGTAAAAAGGAGGATGCAAAAGCATGAAAACTCGTATTATCAGCGGCGCTGCACTGATTGTGATATTTGCTGCATTATTGGTAATGGGAGGTCCGGTGCTGCTGGTTGCATTGTTGGCGCTGACTCTCATTGGTTTGAATGAATTTTATACTGTTATTTCCAGTTCGAAACAGCATCAACCCTTCCGTTATGTGGGAATGGCAGTGGCTGCCTGTTTGTATATTTGTCTGTTATTTTTTAAAGAGCAGCTTTGGAGCACAAACTTGATGATGTACCTGATCACTATTATGATGATTCTGGTAATGGGGCTATGTATCGCCACCTATCCCAAGCGAAGTGTGACCGATGCAGCGTTGACCATTTTTGGTGTGATTTACGTGGCAGTTTTGTTTGCCTATGTATATTTGCTGCGGACAGTGCCCAATGGTCAGTTTTATGTTTGGTACATCTTCGCTGCCTCCTGGGGCTGTGATACTTGCGCATATTTCTGTGGATACTTCCTTGGAAAACATAAGTTGGCTCCTGTTTTGAGTCCTAAGAAAACCATTGAAGGTGCAGTGGGCGGTGTGATCGGCGCGATCTTACTGTGTGTGATCTTTGGTATGGTCATTGCTGAGCCTACCGGTATCGACCGTGGTGTGCTTTTGAAAGTATCTTTGGTGGTAGGTTTGTTAGGATCTATTGTGGCGCAGGTGGGCGATATTTTTGCATCTTCTATCAAGCGCAAAATGAAGATCAAAGATTATGGCAAGCTGATTCCCGGACACGGCGGTGTGTTGGATCGTTTTGACAGTCTGCTGTTGGTAGCCCCGGTGATCGTAATGACACTGGAGATCTTTCAAGTAATCTAATAAGAAAAGGGGTGGCGTATTCTGAGGGGAGGCTCTTGGAGTGCGCCATTTTTTCCCGAAATGGAGGAACCTATGAAAAATATAGTAGTACTTGGCAGTACCGGTTCCATTGGAACCCAGACGCTGGATGTGGTACGCCATATGCCGGAGAAGCTGCATATTAGTGTGCTGGCGGCCGGAGGTGGGCGTCCTGAGCTTTTGGCTGAACAGGTCAAAGAGTTCAAGCCGGAGATGGTTGTTGTATTTGAGGCCAGTGGATTGGAAGCGGTGCGGGCAATTTTAAAGGATGAAAAACTGCCGACCATTCAGTGGCGCAGCGGCATGGAAGGTTTGATCGAGGCAGTACAGCTGCCGCAGGTACAGGTGGTTGTTACCTCCTTGGTAGGTATGATCGGTATCCGCCCCACAGTGGCAGCCATTGAGGCAGGAAAGGATATTGCGTTAGCCAACAAAGAAACTCTGGTGTGTGCCGGTGCTTATATTATGAATTTGGCGAAGGAAAAGGGTGTTCGGATCCTGCCTGTGGATAGTGAGCATGGCGCAATTTTCCAGTGTCTGGCGGGCGTAAAATCGGAAGAGGTGCATAAGATTATATTGACGGCTTCCGGTGGACCTTTTAGAGGATATACGGCAGAGCAGCTGCAGCAGGTAACGCTGGAGCAGGCTTTGAAGCACCCCAATTGGGCGATGGGGGCGAAGATCACCATCGACAGTGCAACTTTGATGAACAAAGGACTGGAAATGATCGAGGCTATGTGGCTCTTCGACAGAAAGCCGGAAGAGGTGGAGCCTATTATTCATCCTCAGAGTATTATTCATTCTATGGTGGAAATGGTGGATGGCAGTGTGATCGCTCAGCTGGGTCCGGCGGATATGCGGCTTCCCATTGAGGTGGCTTTGACTTATCCTGAACGTGGTGCTCAGGTGATCACTCCCATCGATTGGAGAAAACAAGGACCTCTTACCTTTGAGCCAATTGATGAAACTGTGTTTACCTCCATCGCCATGGCGCGGTATGCCATGGAGAAGGGAGGATTGTATCCCGCTGTGTACAACGCTGCTAATGAGATAGCTGTGGATGATTTCCGGCAGCGCCGGATCGGATTTACCGATATTTTCAAAACTGTGGAAAAAGCATTGGAGGCCTATGATCGCTTAGGTAAGGCACAGCAGGCATATGAGTTGGAAGAAGTAATTGGAATTCGGGATCTGGTGAAAGGTTGGATCCATTAAGGAGTTTTAGATGAGCGTTATTTTGACACTGTTGGTGTTTACGATTATTGTGGTGATCCATGAATGGGGCCATTTTTGGATGGCGCGCCGCAAGGGGATCTTTGTGGAGGAGTTTGCGGTGGGCATGGGCCCGGCAATCTTCAAACGCACCACGAAGAAGAATTTGGTGATTTCGGTGCGGGTCTTACCCATTGGTGGTTTTTGTAAGATGAAGGGTGAAGAGGCTGATGAGACAGGAGCTGAACCGGAACCGGATTCTTTTAATGCGAAGTCGCCGGGAGCAAGAGCGGCTGTGGCGGCTGCGGGCCCGATGATGAACTTTGTGCTGGCTTTGGTATTGCTTTTGATCTTCAATGCGATTTATGGCTATGCGAATACTGAGATCTCTAATGTAGAAACTGATTATCCTGCGGCACAGTCCGGATTGGAAGTGGGCGATGAGATCATCGGTTTGAACGGTGAAGCGATTCATGTGTATAACAAGATCAGCTTTTTAATGATGGATTATGCGGAAGGCGATTCCATTGAACTGGAAGTTCGTAAGGCTGACGGATCGGAAAAAACTTTGGTGTTTGAACCGAAATTCGATGAGGAGCAGCAGCGGTATCGCATGGGCTTTACCGTGGGGGTGACAGAAGAACTGGGCGATGAGATTGAAGAGGAAGGTTTTTTTGCAGCCATTTGGAATTTGATCACCTATAGTTTTTGGTTTCTGTTGTATCAGGTGGAAGTAACGGTACGCAGCATTGCTATGCTTTTTACCGGAGCAGTTGGACTGGATGCTGTTGCAGGACCGATTGGTATGGTGAGCGTTGTGGGGGATACCTACGAAGCAGCAGCTTCCTATGGCGTAATGGCGGTGGTGAGCAGCATGGCCAGCCTAATGACCCTGCTCAGTGCTAACCTGGGTGTGCTGAATCTGTTCCCCATTCCCGGACTGGATGGCAGTCGTATCGTTTTCTGCGCCATTGAAAAAATTCGCAGAAAACCCATCGATCCTAAAATTGAGAACATGATCTTTTTAGCTGGTTTTATTCTTTTATTTGGATTTATGATCGTGGTGGCATTGAACGATGTGCTGCGTTTCTTTTAAGTGAACGTTGTGGACGGAGGAATTGAAAATGTTTAGACATCAGGATACAAAAGTAGTCAATGTGGGCGGTGTGAAGATCGGCGGAGGAAATCCGATTGCCATTCAGTCTATGACCAATACTAAAACGGCCGATGTGAAGGCGACAGTAGAGCAGATTCTGCGCTTGGAAGAGGCTGGCTGCGAAATCATCCGCTGCACAGTGCCGGATCAGGAAAGTGCTGAGGCCCTGGCGCAGATCAAAAAGCAGATCCATATTCCGTTGGTAGCTGACATTCATTTTGATTATCGCATGGCTATTGCGGCTATGGAAAATGGAGCCGATAAGATTCGTATCAATCCCGGTAATCTGGGTGGCCGTGATCGGTTGGAGAAAGTGGTAGCTGTGGCAAAAGAGCGACAGGTGCCCATTCGTGTGGGTGTTAATGGCGGTTCTTTGGATAAGGAACTGCTGGCTCAGTATGGTCATACCGCAGAGGCTCTGTGCATGAGCGCCCTGCAGAATGTGCGTTATTTGGAAGAAATGAATTTTGACGATATCGTAGTTTCCATTAAGGCATCCGACGTGAACCTGTGTGTGGAAAGCTATGAGCGTTTTGCTAAAGAATGTAACTATCCGTTACATATTGGTATTACCGAGGCTGGTACTGTGATGGACGGTTCCATTAAGTCGGCTCTGGGGCTTGGTCTGCTGCTGCATCAAAATCTTGGTGACACCCTGCGTGTATCCCTCACCGGCGATGTGGTGGATGAGGTGAAGGTAGCTCAGAAGATCCTGCACTTCATGGGACTGCGTAAGTTTGGTATCGAATTTGTATCCTGTCCCACCTGTGGCCGTACAAACATCAATCTGATCGAATTGGCCAACCAGGCGCAGAAGGCGTTAGAAGGAATTCAAAAACCCATCAAGGTAGCCATCATGGGTTGTATCGTAAACGGACCCGGTGAGGCCCGCGAGGCCGATCTGGGTATTGCCGGCGGTAAGGGTGAAGGCTTGCTGTTTAGAAAGGGCGAGATCCTGCGAAAGGTGCCCGAAGATCAGCTGCTGCAGGCATTAGTGGAAGAGGTTAAAAAGTATGAATAATAGCGTAAGGTTTCTGCCGGACGTATTTCCGGGAGCCTTTCGCGATGAGTCAGCGGAGCTGGCAGCGCAGATCCAGGTGCTCAAAGTAGAGGTGTGCCGGTCGGAAGGCTGTATGGAGATCGAAGTCCGTACGCCCCGTCCTTTGGAGATCGAAGAGCGAGGTCTGCTCATTGCCTGTATCGATATTTATCTGAATGGTAAGGTGCAGGTACGTCTGACAGAATCGAAAATGGCAGCGAACATACAAAGGCTCAGCGTACAGGAAAAGAAACGGTTGGTTCTCGAAAAGTTAAAAGAGGTCCAGCCTTCTTGTGCTGCCCTTTTGAATCGTATGCCCTTTAATTTTGAAAACGGACTCACTGTCACTATTCGTTCCTATGCTGCGCGCCTGCTGAAGGCCCGCGGCACCAAGGAGAAACTGGAAGAGATCGTGAGTTATTTGGGCATCGGCGGCCCTGTGCAAATTGTGGAAAACGACAGTGTGATCGAGGAAGCACCGGTGTTGGATCCTAATGGAAAACAAGGCAATGTGCCTGTTCAAGGTCAGCCGGTGATAGCGGCGCAGCCGCAGACCCCCGACCTGCCCTGGGAGGATGGCCCGACGGCAAGCCCGGTTGTGGAAACTACCGGTCCGGCACCCGGCACGATCATTTCGGATGTTTCCGATGATGATATTCCGGTGGATACGGGAGATGATGCCTTTTTTGCGGCTTATGCCCAGGAGGCAGAGGCAGTGGCTGCTAGAGATCGGGCCGAGGCCATGGGTTCTTCTACTGCAGGAGCGATCGGCTGGGGAAGCGAGAAGATTGATAGCTTCGGCGGCGAGGGTGTAGAAGAAGCTGAGGATGCCGGTAAGCCGAAAAAGAAGAAAAATCAGGTTATGTGTGGCAAGCCCATCAATCCGAAGGATGAGATCACTCTGGCGCGCTGCGATGAAGAGCGCCGACAGTGTACCACCCGCGGTATTATCAGTTCCATTAATTGCCGCGAAATTCAAAATGGCAAGGGTATTTTGACCATTCGCATCACAGACTATGTGACCAGTTTGGATGTAAAGGCCTTTGTTGTCATGAAGACTTATAAGAGCAAAATGGAAGACCAGATGGTGAAGGGTGAAACCATTTTGGTAAAGGGAAGTCTGCAGATGGACAGCTATGTGCAAGATCTGGTGCTGATGGCCAATCACATCACCCTATGCGCAGAGCCCTTGCAGATCAATGAAGAAAAGAAAAAAGAACTGGAGGGTATGCTGCTGGGCCGTCCCTTCCAGGGAGAAGCAGTGACCATTAAATCGGTGCTGACCGGAAATTACGACGGACCGGCGATTTTACAGGGTGATATTCTGGCTGCGGAAGGAAAGGAAATTCGTGGCGGTCGTACCCTGATGACCATTGATATTACCGATTATACCGATGCCATTTCTGTTAAAGCCTTTTTTGAGACCGATGATCTGGAAGGTAAGGGCGGTATGATGAAAAAAGGCAAACAGATCATGGTCAAAGGCCGTGTTCAGTTTGACGATAAATTCTCCCACGAATATCAGATCACGGCAGATGCAATTATGCCTATTAAAGCTTCTTTTAAGCCGGAACGAAAAGATACTTACGAAGAAAAGCGCGTGGAACTCCATGCGCATACTAAGATTAGTGAAATGGATGCAGTGGTATCGCCCACAGATCTGGTGATGCAGGCAAGTAAGTGGGGACATCCCGCGGTGGCCATCACCGATCATGGTGTAGTGCAGGGCTTTCCGGAGGCTATGGATGCGGCTAAGAAGGCGGGCATCAAGGTAATTTATGGTTTGGAAGCTTATTTGGTGGATGACTTAAAGACGGCGGTGCAGAACGATCATGGACAGAGCTTTGATGATCGCTTTGTGGTGTTCGATATTGAGACCACCGGTTTTAATAAAAAAGAAGATAAGATTTTAGAAATCGGCGCTGTGATGGTGGAAAAGGGGCAGATCATCGATCGATTCAGTCATTTCATCGATCCGGAGCGTCCCATACCGGAACGTATTACGGAGCTGACTTCCATTACGGATGAGGATGTAAAAGGTCAGGGTACCATTGAGCAGGTATTGCCGGAATTCTTGAAATGGACCGGTGATAGCGTTTTGGTAGCCCATAATGCGGCCTTTGATACGGGATTTATACAAAATAAAAATGCGGAGCTGGGAAATGAACCTTTGGAAAATACCGTTCTGGATACGTTGGAATTGGCCCGAGGTTTGTTTGAGCTACGCCGTTATACCTTGGACTCCGTCGCAAAGCATTTAGGCGTGTCGCTGGAGAATCATCACCGGGCAGTGGATGATGCGGAAGCGACAGCGGAGATCTTTATCAAATGTCTGGATCTGCTGCGGGAGCAGCACATGGAAAAACTTTCCGAAGTGAACCAGTACATTCACGATAATACCGATGTTAAGAGACTGCGGAGTAATCACGCGGTGATTTTAGTACGCAATAAAACCGGTCTGCGCAATTTGTATGAACTGGTTTCTCTGTCCCATTTGAATTATTTTTACCGTCAGCCTCGTATTCCAAAGAGCGAGTTTATTCGTTTGAGAGAGGGACTGCTGATCGGTTCGGCCTGCGAGGCGGGCGAGCTGTACCGAGCAGTTCTGGAGAATGATGGTATGGAAGTCATCGAGCGATTGGTGAACTTTTATGACTATTTAGAGATTCAGCCCTTGGGCAACAATGCCTTTATGATTGCAGATCCTGATACGGCTAACGTGCAGTCGGAGGAGGATCTGCAGGAGATCAATAAGCGTATCGTGCAGTTGGCGCTGGAGTATGACAAGCCTATTGTGGCCACCTGCGACGTGCACTTTAAGGAGCCGGAGGATGCCCAGTTCCGAAAAATCCTGATGGCATCGAAGGGCTTTAAGGATGCAGATAATCAGGCACCGCTGTATTTCAGAACCACCAATGAGATGATGGAGGAATTTTCCTATCTAGGTCCAGAGCTGTGCCGCAAGGTTGTAATTGACGATCCGGTACGCATCAGTGAAATGGTGGAGAAGGTGCTGCCTATTCCGGAAGGACAGTTTTCGCCGGTCATCGATGAGGCGGAGGACGAGCTGAAGAATGCGGTGTATGACAAGGCACATCGTATGTATGGGGATCCACTGCCGGAGATCGTGGAAGCCCGTTTGGATCGTGAGCTGAAATGTATTATTAAGAATGGTTTTGCAACGCTGTATGTGTTGGCTCGGCGACTGGTAACCCACTCCGTAGCGGATGGTTACTATGTAGGTTCCCGTGGATCCGTAGGTTCCTCTTTGGTAGCTACCATGGCGGATATTACCGAGATCAATCCGCTGCAGGCTCATTATTATTGCAAGAAATGTCAGTACAGCGATTTTGATTCGCCGGAGGTTAAGGCGAAGGCCGGTATGTCGGGTTTTGACCTGCCGGATAAGAACTGCCCCCGCTGCGGTACGCCGCTGACGAAGGACGGACAGGAGATTCCCTTTGAGGTATTCCTGGGCTTCGATGGTGATAAGGAACCTGATATCGACCTGAACTTCTCCGGTGAGTATCAGCCCAGAGCTCATGCCTATGTTGAGGAAATGTTTGGTACGGGCCACGTATTCCGTGCGGGTACCATGGGCGGTTTGGCGGAGAAGACAGCCTATGGTATGGTGAAGAAGTATCTGGAGGAGCGGGGACAAAAGGCCAGCAATGCCCAGATCAATTATATGATTTCAGGATGTCTGGATGTTAAGAGAACCACCGGTCAGCATCCCGGTGGCCAGATCATTGTGCCCTGGGGCTATGAAGTGTATGACTTTTGCCCGGTACAGCATCCGGCTAATGATACCACTACGCCGATCATTACCACCCACTTTGACTATAACCAGTTACATGGACGTTTGCTGAAGCTGGATATTCTGGGTCATGATGATCCCACCATGGTTCGTATGCTGGAGGATATTACCCAGACGAAGGCGACGGAGGTGCCAATCGATGATAAGGGCGTTATGTCGCTCTTCCATAATACTGAGGCACTGGGAGTAACACCGGAGCAGATCAACAGCCCGGTGGGTACCTATGGTATTTCGGAATTTGGTAC
>JAZQWC010000087.1:0-8378 GCA_045632125.1 Bianqueaceae bacterium | reverse complement strand
CTTCTTTTATCATATTCATGTCTCTGATCGCAGTTGCATCCATTCCCAGCTGTTCTGCCAGTTCACTTACAATAGACTCTACCGCAAAAATCCCCTGAGTTGCACCATATCCACGATACGCACCTGCAGCCTGAACATTCGTATAAACTACATCATAACTAAAACGATGTGCCTCTAAACTGCCTGTATACAATGGAATCGCTTTATGTCCGGATAATCCAACAGTTGTTGGTCCATGTTCTCCATAAGCACCTGTATTTGACAGAGTATAAAGATCGATTGCTCTAATTTTACCTTCTTTGGTTGCACCTAAGCGAATCGTAATTTCCATTTCATGACGTGGTGAGCCTGCAATCTGTGATTCCTCACGTGTATAATAAATGCGGGCAGGACGTCCTGTTTTCATTGCTACAAATGCAGGATACACATCACAAACAGCTGTCTGCTTTGCCCCAAATCCTCCTCCGATACGAGGTTTTTCTACACGGATCTTACTTTTCGGAATACCCAGGGCGCGGGAAAGAATGCGGCGGGTATGGAAGATGATCTGTGTGGAAGAAATGATATGCAAACGACCGTAACGGTCAAAGTTAGCATAGGTGGTGAAAGGCTCCATCATGGCCTGATTAAAGGCCTTGGTATGATAGGTTCGTTCCAGAACAATGTCGCATTCAGCTAAAATGCCATCCACATCGCCGTGGGTCTCGCTGGCGCTGGCTACCATGTTTCGTTTGGGATCGCCGCCCACATTGCAGGGCGGGAACCAATCGTCTTCCGGATGAACCAGGATAGGATTATCTTTAGCGGTGCGAAAATCAAGGACTGCTTCTAAAACTGTATATTTGACTTTGATCAGTTTCATGGCCTTCAGTGCGGCTTTTTCGGTTTCAGCTGCAATAATGGCAACTGCATCACCGGAAAAACGCACGTGGCGATCGAGAATCAAACGATCGTAGGGGGAGGGCTCGGGGTAAGTCTGGCCGGCAATAGCAAAACGTGTTTGGGGTACATCCTCCCAGGTGTAGATGTCAACCACACCGGGCACTTTTTTGGCAATAGCAGTATTGATCTCCTCAACAATAGCATTGGCATGGGGAGATCGTAAAATTTTGACGATCAAAGCATCATTCGGAGTTAGATCATCGGTATAAACAGGTTTGCCGAGAAGTAACTGCATGGAATCTTTTTTACGGACAGATTTATTAATGGACTTATATTCCTTGTGTTCCATAGGTATCTCCTCATGCCTTGCGGGAATTCAAATAGTTGCGGATGCCTCTAAGCTGACCATCGTAGCCGGTGCAGCGGCAAAGATTACCGGAGAGGTAGGCTTTGATCTCATCATCTGTCGGATCGGGATTTTCACGAAGCAGCGCAATGGTATTCATGACAAAACCGGGATTACAAAAGCCACATTGGTCGGCACCCTGATCAGCGATGAAGCCAATAAAATCGGAGGCTTCTTCCTGAAGGCCTTCCAAGGTGTGGATCGAATGACCCTCAGCTCGAACAGCTAAGGTAGAACAGGAGAGGATGGGAGTGCCATCCATGAGTACAGTACAAAGGCCACAGTTGGAGGTGTCGCACCCACGTTTTACACTGAGACAGCCCTTCTCGCGAAGAAAGTCCAGCAGGATAGTATCGGCTTCGACAGAGGCCATGATCTTTTTACCATTGAGCGTCAATTTGATTTCCATATTAGATACCTCCCAGTTCAGTTACAGAGCGGTCAACCAGTGCCTTGATCAGATGAGTACGATAAGCGGCGCCACCACGGAAATTACTGCCAGTGGGTACTGTTTCTGCAACGAATGAAGCAAAAGCTTTCGCGCTTTCAACGGTAAGGTCTTTATTGAGCAGGCCTTGTTCATCACAGATCAGCATAGCTTTAGAAGGACGGGCTCCGATGGATGCGTAATATACATCATTTAACTTGGAGACCGCGCAGGTAAGCACGGGAAAATCGGTACGTTGATTGCGCATCGATTGATATACGATTTTGCAAGGAGTTTTTTTCACGATCAAACGAACTAAAATGTCGCGGTCCATCTTCATATTAACAAAGTCGCGCAGAGGAAGAACACCGCCCTTATACAGCTCGACATAGCTATCCATAGCCAGAAAGACCGTAAGCACATCAGAAAACCCAAAGCGGCCCCAAATGCTGCCTCCCACTGTAGCCATGTTACGGAACTGAACACCAACGATATCCTTCACTGCATTGGAAATAGCATAGCCAGTGTAGGAATTAAGTCCTTCATGCAATTCAAGATCTCGCAGAGTGACCATAGCGCCGATGGAAAATTGACTATCGGTTTCTTCTATGGTGTCAAGACCTAAATCGCCCAGGTCAATGGCGGTGTTGACGCTGCCCTTTCCAAGGCGCAGCCATAACATACCGCCTAGAACTCGATTGGCCTTATTTTGATTGAGTGTCCAGGCTTCTTCTAATGACTGAGCCCGTACATATTTTTGAATGGTTATCATAAGCAAAGACTCCTTTGCAAGGGATTTTGTTGTATTTATGTAATTATAACATTTACATTTGAATTATGGAAGAAGTTTTGCTATAATAGCGTTATAGTTTTAAAACTACAACGAGTGAGGATTGAATTATGAAAAAATGTATTGCCCTTTTATTGGTACTGACTATGATGCTTGCAATGGCAGCCTGCGGTCAGAACGATACCTCAGCAGAATCTTCTGCTGAAATGAAGGATTCGGCTGTTACTGAAACTGCTGCTGTCCACTATCCGGTTACGGTGACGGATCAGGCAGGTCGGGAAGTTGTAATTGAGAAAGCGCCGCAGCGCCTGATCAGCAGCTACTATATTACCACCAGTTTGTTGATGGCACTGGATCAGGATGAATATTTGGTGGGCGTGGAAGACAATGCCGATCTGCGACCGATTTATGGTATGAGCAGCCCGGCGATTCTAGAACTGCCAAGTATTGGTACAGCTAAGGAACTGGATCTGGAAGCCTGCGCAGCTTTGTCGCCGGATCTGGCCATTTTGCCAATGAAGGTCAAAGACTCGGTGGATGCTTTGGAAGAACTGGGAATTACAGTGCTGTTAGTGAATCCGGAAAGTCAGGAACTATTAATTGAAATGATCCAGCTGGTTGCGACGGCGACCAATACAGAAGAAAAGGCCGAAGCATTGGTCGGCTTTATTGAGGCGCAGGAAGATGAGCTGACAAAGGCACTGGCCGACGTGGAAACCCCCAGTGTTTATTTGGCGAGCAATTCCAGTTTCCTGTCGACAGCAGGTAATGCTATGTATCAGTCCGACATGATCCGCCTGGCAGGCGGCATCAATGTAGCGGCAGAAATTGAAGACACTTACTGGGCCGAGATTGACTATGAACAGCTGCTTACCTGGGATCCTGAATATATTATTTTACCCTCTTCTGCTAAATATACGACGGAAGAAGTGATGGCCGATCCTAACCTTGCAGGATGCCGTGCTATTGTGAATGGCCATGTGTACCAAGTTCCCGGTCATGTTGAATCTTGGGATAGCCCTGTTCCCGGCAGCATCTTGGGTGCTTTTTGGCTTGCGAATATTTTGCATCCTGAAGTGATGACGGACGCAGATTGCACTAATATTATGGATGAATATTATGAAACCTTCTATCAGTTCACCTACAGTGAAAAGTAAAACTTTTTGTACAGCCGGAGTGATCTTGCTAATCACTCTGGCTGTTGTCGGTTTATTTGTGGGAAAATATCCTTTAGCCCTGGATCAGCTGCTCAATGGAAATGAAATGCATTGGAAGGTGTTTATTACGCTTCGATGCAGTCGGACTGTGGTGGGTGTGATCGGTGGCTTTGCCTTGGGAATCGCCGGCTTTATTTATCAAACGGTGTTTCGAAATTCGTTAGCATCTCCTGATATTATCGGCGTTTCTTCCGGCGCCAGCGCCGGTGCAGCGGCCGGCATTTTGTTCTTATCAGGCACGATGGCTGTTACGCTGTCTGCTTTTGCAGGAGCACTGTTAGCGGTGATTCTGGCTCTAACTTTGGCCAGTCTTGACAAAAGTGCAAAAAACAGCACCATTGTGCTATCCGGTATTGCGGTCCATTCTTTAGCGCAAACGGTTTTGATGTGTTTAAAGTTAACGGCGGATCCGGAACGCGAATTAGCATCTATTGAATACTGGATCATGGGAAGTCTGAATGGAATTAGCCTGTATTCTATTGGATATAATTTAATTTTATGTGTCGTTTGTATGGCTGTTTTGTTCATGCTGCATCGTCAGGTGATCCTTTTGTCTACAGAAGAGGGCGAAGCGAAAATGCTGGGCGTGAATGTTTCACAGTTAAGACTGATCGTGCTTTTGATCGCTACTTTGGTGGTGGCATCGGTGGTCAGTTTGACCGGCTTGATCAGCTTCGTTGGTTTACTGGCGCCCCATGGGGCCAGAATGCTTACCAAAGACAACCGCATTGGTACAATGCTGCTGAGCGGTTTGCTGGGAGGTATTCTATTATGTGGTGCAGATATTTTAGCTAGATCGGCAGCGGCAACAGAGCTTCCGGTAAGTATTTTTACCAGCTTGCTAGGTGTACCGTTTTTAGTATATTTGATTATGAGAGGAAGGAAAAAACTATGAACTTCTTCTGCGTGGATCGTATTACAGCCGGATATGGAAAAAGCAAAGTAATTGAAAATATTTCCTTTGAGATGGAAAGAGGTTCCGTGACTGGTATATTAGGGGCCAACGGAAGCGGAAAGACCACATTTCTAAAGTCGGTGGGCAGTATTCTTCCTCACAGTGGAACCTGTTCCTTGAATGAAGTGGTGCTGGAAGAACTTTCGCCACGCCGTATGGCTCAGCTTGTGAGCTATATTCCACAGAGGAGCGGTATCTCAATTGATATTTCAGCTTTGGATGTGGTACTGATGGGATTTAATCCTCGACTTGGTCTGTTAGGGCATCCAACCCAAGCAATGAGGGATACTGCGCAAAAAGCCCTGGAACAGGTTGGTTTGGGAAGCAAGGAACAAACAAATTATTTGCATTTAAGTGAAGGTCAAAAACAACTTTGTATATTAGCTAGAACATTAGTGTCAGAGTGTCAACTGCTTCTTTTAGATGAGCCGGAAAGTGCTCTTGACTTTCGATTTCGTCACCTTATGCTGGATCTGATTCGATCATGGATCAGAGAACATCAAACCGGTGCCTTGATTACACTTCACGATCCTATGTTGGCTTTGAATTATTGTGATCAGCTTTTACTCTTTAATGAGGGTATTTTGATAGGGGAATTACGACCACAGTACCATTCGTTAGCGAAGATGGAAGAATTGCTGGCAAAGGTGTATGGAGCGGTTAGTCTGCATCGGTGCAGCAATCATAGTGGAAAAGAATTTATCATGATGCTGAAGGAGGAAGCCTGATGAAAGCAGTTACACGAGTTACTTTCCTGGATGAGGAAGGGGAAAAGTTTTTTGGCGAAGGACCGGCGCGGCTCATGCGAGGAGTAGAACAGCAGGGTTCTTTGCGGGCAGCAGCCATGGCTATGAAAATGGCTTATACCAAAGCTTTAAAGTTAGTTAAACAGGCGGAAGCGGCGTTGGGATTTCCTCTGATTACACGAACCACCGGAGGGAAAACCGGTGGTGGAAGCGTTTTGACTCTTGAAGGAAAACAATGGCTTTCTCAATATGAGGCCTATCGGGATGCCTGTGTGAAGTCGAATCAAGAATTATATAAAAAGTTCTTTCCCCAGACTGGTTGTGTGATCATGGCCTCCGGAATGAGCAAGCGCTTTGGCAGCAATAAGCTGATGGCTGATTTTCACGGCGCACCTTTGATTCAGCAGGCACTGGATGTTACAAAGGGACTGTTCACGAAGCGGGTCGTTGTAACTCGGCACGAAAGTGTTGCGAAGCTTTGCCGCGAACAGAAGGTGGAAGTAATTCTGCATGATCTGCCTGGTCGGAACGATACAGTACGGTTAGGTCTGGAAGCTATGCCGGACTTAGAAGCATGCATGTTTCTTCCGGGAGATCAGCCGCTGCTTCAACGTGAAACAGTTATGAAGATGCTGGAAACTTGGAAAGAGAAGCCTGATCATATCATTCGACCGATCTTTGAGGAAAACGAGGGCAGTCCTGTCCTGTTTCCGGCGTGGACATTTCCGGAATTAAGGAACCTGCCGGAGGGAAAGGGCGGCGGTGTGGTAATCAAGGCCCATCCTCAGCAGCTATGCTGCGTGCCGGTTCAAAATCAATATGAGCTGACCGATGCAGATACCCCTGAAATTTTAGAATTTTTACAACAATTATAAGCTATGATTAAAAAATCTGAAAAACTGGTTATAACCTTTTATACAACAACGGCCGCCATGGCGATGGAGCGGATCTGTAAAGAGAAGGGTGCCGAGGGACGGCTCATTCCGGTTCCAAGCACTATATCTGCTGATTGTGGTTTAGCCTGGTGTGCAAAAAATGAAAGTGAAGACGAACTGCTGGATCTTATGGTTCAGCATAACATTCAGTCTCAAGGGATTTATCACTGTTTGGTTTGAGGTGCGATATGATCTATTTTGATAATGCGGCTACTACAATACATAAACCGACTTGTGTGGTAGAAGCTGTAGCAAAGGCCATGGGATGCATGGGAAATTCCGGTCGAGGAGCCCATCAGAGTGCAATGAATGCAGCCAGATCAATCTATGATGCCAGAGTAGCGATCGCAGGTTTATTTGGCGCAGAAAGTCCGGATCGAATTGCGTTTACCGCCAATTCCACAGAGGCACTGAATATGGCGATTAAAGGGGTTTTACAATCCGGTGATCATGTCATTACAACTGCATTAGAACACAATTCGGTTCTGAGACCGCTGTATGAATTAGAGGATCAAGGTGTTGCTTTGACTATATTGCCGGCCAATGCTTTGGGAAATATTTGTTATGATGATATTGAAAAAGAAATTCGACCAAGCACAAAGGCCATTGTTACCACCCATGGATCTAACCTGACAGGAAACCTATTAGATGTTAGCCGAATTGGATCGATAGCAAAGAAATATGGTTTGCTCTATATAGTAGATGCTTCACAGACGGCTGGTATCTTTGATATTGATGTGCAGAACATGAATATTGATATTCTGTGTTTCACCGGTCATAAAGGGCTGCTAGGTCCACAGGGAACCGGCGGCATTTATGTGCGGGATGGCGTGGAGGTAAGGCCTCTTCTTTCCGGTGGCAGCGGGGTTCAAACTTATCTGCGGTCTCATCCAAAACAGATGCCAACTCTTCTGGAAGCGGGGACGCTGAATGGCCATGGAATTGCAGGCCTTGGTGCGGCAGTTAGTTACATCCAAGAAGTAGGGCCGGAAACCATTCGGAAAAAGGAACAAAAACTGATGTGGGAATTTTATCATCAGGTTCAATGCATTCCCGGTATTACGATCTATGGCGATTTTACAACAGAAAACCGATGCGCGATCGTATCTTTAAACCTGCGGAATTATGATTCCGGAGAAGTGAGCGATGCACTTGCAACAGAGTACGATATTGCGACTCGATCTGGAGCACACTGTGCACCACTCATGCATAAGGCACTGGGTACAGTGGAACAGGGAGCGGTTCGCTTTAGTTTTTCTTATTACAACACAAGTGACGAAATTAAAATAGCAGTTTCTGCATTAAAGGAACTGGCAAAGGAGGAATAAATTATGGAAAAAATCATCGATTGTAAAGGAATGGCCTGTCCGCTTCCCGTTGTGAATGCAAAGAAGGCAGCAGAGGAACTTAAGAATGGAGACAGCCTCATTGTTCTTGTCGATAATGAGATCGCTGTTCAAAATTTGACCCGATTTGGTGAGCACAAAGGCTTTACAGTTTCTGCAGAAAAGAAAGCGGAGCAGGAATATGCCGTTATTATGAATATCAGTGGTGAAACGAAGGCACAAGAGGTCGACGACGAAAATATAACGTGTGAAGTTGACACTCGCAGAAAAGGTATGCTGGTGGTTTTATCTGCCAATACCATGGGTACAGGGGATCCTAAACTCGGAACTTCTTTGATGAAGGCCTTTGTGTTTGCCCTTACCAAGCAGGATCAGTTGCCCGATACCATTCTCTGTTACAATACAGGCGCGTACCTAACCTGTGAGGGAGCGGACACGCTGGAAGACCTGAAACTGTTGGAATCGGAGGGCGTAACCATTTTGTCCTGCGGCACCTGCCTTGATTTTTATGGAATTAAAGAAAAACTGGCAGTTGGCGGCGTGACAAACATGTATGATATTGTAGAACGAATGGAAAATGCCGCTCAAATCATCAAACCCTAAAGGTGAAGCATGGAAACAGAAGTAAAACTAACGAAGCTCGCCAATTGTGCCGGATGTGGCGCTAAAATGGG
>JAZQWC010000086.1:0-45206 GCA_045632125.1 Bianqueaceae bacterium | reverse complement strand
TTTCTGAGTAATCCAAAACCGTGCATTCAGCACCCGCTGCTGTTAGAATCGGCATCTGCTGACCACCACCGCTGGCAAGCCCCAGTACCTTACAGCCCTTTAATTCCGGATACCATTCTTTCGGTACCGCTCGTGTAGGAGTTAATACGATTTGCCACTCACCATTTTGGGCTTTTTCAAAGGTTTCATGATCGATGGGTCTTCCCCATTCCCAGCCTTCTTCGATCCAACTGTCGATGGTTTTGGAATTGATATCGGTATAGTTCATTTGATTTCTCCTGTGTTTACTTTGGTCCCGCCCCATTCCACTACTGTAAAACCTTTTCTTTCTGTGGATGTTAAGATTTGCGATTCGATTTGTACAGCTTCTTCAAGTGGCATCCATGCCATGAATACTCTGATCATTGTATTCGGCTTCGGTGTAATTTCCAGCTTCGCGCTATCTGTGTAGTTTTCGCTTTGAAATGAGATCAGATTGTATGAATTACATTGCAGCTGCGGCAACCAGAATACAATAAACTCATTAGCTTCTTTTCTACTAAGTCCCAATGCTTCCAATGATTTTTCCAAAAAAGTTGCTGTGTCTTCACCTTTGACGCAGAACCCTCTTGAAAAATCATACTCAATGGCATTGATGCCTTCCCAATACAAATAATTATAGGCTTGACTGTTTGCATCTAATAGTGTTCCATCCTCCTGCGCTATTACTTCCCATCCATTTTCATATTTCGGATAGGTACAGGTGAGTTTTCCGCTGTAATCCAGTTTGACTTGCACTTTTGTTGTTTCTTCCGGATATAAATAGATCACCGGTTTCGCATCTACTCTAAAATAAATCTCGTCTACCCCTGTCACGGTAATGGTTTCGGCTACGTACCAGCCCTCTACACATTCATCAACATATTCATCTGCACTCTCTGTTTTTTGATTTCCTTCTACCGTAACGTACATATTGCAGCCGAATACATACCATTCATCTATATTTTCTCCCCACATCGAAAAGGCGGACTTATCTTGCCATATAAGCTCAGTATCTTCTGTTATCACGTAGCCATAGTTGTTTCCATCTTCACAGTCCAATTCAAAAAAAGTCGAATCACCTCCGTAGGCAACAACTTGACCGCTTCTTTTGCTCTTATTGCTGCACGCTGTAATCAAGATTAACAAACAAATCACTGTCCAAACTATGAGTAACTTTTTCAATTCGCCTTTCCTCCTCGTTTTATTTTCTATATTTTAGCATAAAGCCTCTTTTTTGTCAGTGTTTTTTTGCTTTCTTTATGCGATATTGCTGCCGAAATGGGCAATCAAAAACCTGTGGTTTCAATCAACGACAAAATCATTGAAAGAGACCACAGGTCAACAACAAATACGCTTATTAAGATTTACAGCAAGCTCTTCAGTTCTTCCTGAATTGCCAAAATGAACTCGCGAGAATTCACAGCCTTGGTCTCGATTCCTTCAGCCAAGCTCACCAGATCCTTGGTCATGATACCCTTATTCAGGGTATTCAGGCAGGCTTCCTCCAGCTTCTCACCGAAACGGGTCAGTTCAGGCAGTTCATCCATTTCACCACGTTTCTTCAAAGCGCCGGTCCAGGCAAAAATGGTAGCGATGGGATTAGTGGAAGTCTCCTCACCCTTCAAATAGCGATAGTAATGACGGGTAACAGTACCGTGAGCAGCCTCATACTCATATACGCCATCGGGGCTTACGAGCACAGATGTCATCATAGCCAAAGAACCAAAGGCGGTGGAAACCATATCACTCATTACATCACCGTCATAGTTCTTGCAGGCCCAGATGAAGCCACCCTTAGAACGGATTACACGAGCCACCGCATCATCGATCAGTGTATAGAAATATTCAATGCCCAAAGCATCAAACTGCTCTTTATACTCTTCAAACACCTCAGCCACAATCTCCTTAAAGGCACCATCATAAATTTTGGAAATGGTATCCTTAGTGGCAAACCATACATCCTGCTTGGTGGTCAAAGCATACTGGAAGCATGAATGGGCAAAGGAACGAATGGACTCTTCCTTATTGTGCATACCCTGGAACACGCCGGGGCCATTCAGTTTCTGCACCACTTCACGGATCTCTTTACCGCTCTCGCCGGTGAACACCAATTCACAGGTACCAGCCTCTTCAGAACGAATCTCCACATTCTTATACACATCGCCGTATGCATGACGGGCAATGGTAATGGGTGCCTCCCAGAAACGAACCGCAGGTTTAATGGAATCGATCAAAATAGGAGCACGGAACACGGTACCATCCAGCATGGCACGAATAGTTCCATTGGGGCTTTTCCACATTTCATGCAGATTATATTCACTCATACGCTGCACGTTAGGAGTAATGGTAGCACATTTAACAGCCACACCATACTTCTTGGTAGCCAATGCGGAATCCACGGTTACCTGATCTGCAGTTTCATCACGATGAGGCAGTCCCAGATCATAATACTCGGATTTCAAATCTACGAAGGGCAGGATCAACTCATCCTTGATCATCTGCCACAAAATACGGGTCATCTCATCGCCGTCCATCTCCACCAACGGAGTCTTCATCTGAATTTTATCGAAAGCCATAGCACTTATCTCCCTGCAATATCTAAATTTTTATTTTTGATTCTTATAATAATTCATCAAACAGCCATCCAACAAAATTTGGATCTCCGTCTCATTGAGTCCCTTCATGTATAACTGGATTGGCTTGCCATCCACATAACCGGTGATCTCCTCCTTACCATCCATCAGGGCCTGACGAATACCGGGCACATACAACCAGTCACCCACTTCGTAGGGGAACTCATCCACCGTGAAGGGTACCATACCCCAGTTGATGCAATTGGAACGATATCGCTTGGTGGCATATTCCAAACACAGGTTAGCAGCGCCGCCCAGCACACGCTGACAGGAAGCCGCCTGTTCACGGGCCGAACCATCGCCGGGCTTATTGGCAAAGATTGCCGAACCCACACTGGTCACTGCTGGATCATATCCCAGCTCCGAAGCATCCACCGCAGCTATCGCCTTTGCCCGAGCCACATATTCCGGTTCGCGGCGGGACAGAGCAAACTCAGCCAGACGCAGCGGATTAGAACGATAGGACGAAGTCTCACCGGAAGGAATCAATTCATCAGTAGTAGTCACCGGATCACGAATCACCGCTGCCAGCTGTACCAGCAAATTTTCCTTCAAAGGCTGGATCTCCGGCCAATCGGTAATATTGGGACCAAGCTTCAGTTCCACTGCAGGATTTGCCATCCCAAAACCATGGAAGCAACGCTTCTCATAAATCGCACCGTTAAACGCATACGGACGCTTCTCGTAAGAATATTCCATCTCATCCGCACCGGTCAAAATACCGCCGTTCGCCGCTGTAGCAGCGATGGAACGGGCATCCATCAGCGCCACCATCGCTTTTTGACCTTCACCGGGCTTTGAACCCTCACGGTTCGGGAAATTACGGGTGGTATGGCGAATCGATAAACCACCATGATTGGGCACGTCACCGGCTCCAAAGCAGGGACCGCAGAAACAAGGCTTGATCACCGCACCCGCTTCCAGTAGTTCCGCCAGCATGCCATTCTGCGCCATCGCCTGATTGATCGGCGTCGAGGCCGGATACACACTCAGCGCAAAGGCTCCGTCGCCCACTGACTTATCCTTCAGGATCGCAGCCGCCTCTTCAATATTTTCGTAGAGGCCGCCGGCACAGCCGGCAATCACACCCTGGTCCACCAAGATACGGCCATCCTCTGTGATTTTGTCTAAAAGTCCCAAAGGCTCCAGATACTTCGCCGGATCAGCCTTCAATTCGCGGATCGTTACTGCATTAGAAGGATGATAAGGAAGTGCGATCATGGGTTCGATCTCACTGAGGTTCAAATCGATATAATGGTCATAATAAGCCACTTCGCCGGGCTGCAGCTTTTCATAGCACTCCGGACGACCATGGTTCTCATAAAAAGCTTTAATGGTATCATCGGTCTCCCAAATCGAAGACAGACAAGCGGTCTCGGTGGTCATAACATCAATACCAATACGCTCATCGGCAGTCAACCCAGCCACACCGGGGCCGACAAATTCCAATACAGCATTCTTAACAATACCAAACACTTCTTTACAAAGAGCAAGGGCCACATCGTGGGGGCCAACACCCTTACGCAGTTTACCGGTCAAGTAAACTAGCACTACAGGAGGATTGGGAATATCGTAGGTGTTTTCCAACAGTTGCTTTACCAACTCAGGACCACCCTCTCCAATACCCATGGTACCGTAGGCACCATAACGAGTATGACTGTCAGATCCTAAAATCATCCGACCACAGCCTGCCAGCTCTTCTCTGGCATACTGATGGATGACCGCCTGATTGGCCGGTACGTAAATACCACCATATTTCTGTGCAGCGGTCAAACCAAACACATGATCATCTTCATTAATGGTACCACCCACAGCACACAGACTGTTGTGGCAGTTGGTCAAAGCGTAAGGCACAGGAAACTTTTCCATGCCGCTGGCTCTGGCCGTCTGAATGATACCCACATAGGTAATATCGTGGGAGATCAGGGCATCAAACTTAATATGAAAGGCTCCGTCTTCTTTTTGTACTTCATGAGCCCGCATGATTCTATAGGCAAGGGTATTTTCCCGTCCTTCTTCGGGCGTAAGCCCGGCTTCCTTGGCTAAAGTGCGGCTATTTAAGAGGTATGTTCCCTCTGCATAATATTTCATTTAGATTCCCTCCGCTCTTCTATATCGAGTATATGATTCTTTTCCATATTTTCGGTGCAGCGCTGTATATGATGCACCATAAGGCTACGTGCTTCATGGCTATCGCCGGAGCTGATGGCCTCCAAAATAGCACGATGTTCGGCCACCATTTTTTCAGCACGGCCGGGCTCTTTCATAGAACGTTCACGCACATGTTCAGCATAGGCATGTAGGTCAGCCAGGATTCGCTGATACATGCGGCTGCCGGTCATTTCATAAATAGAACGATGGAAACGGTCATCCAGTTCCATTAGGCGATCAAATTTTTTACGCATCACATAAAATTCAGTGAGATCTACGATTTCACTGAGTTGACGCAGGCTGACTTCGTCAGCGCCCAAGGCTGCCATCTCGGCGGCCCGTCCCTCCACCATGGAACGGATCTCGTAAATATCTTCGATATCCTGCCCATTGATTCCGATTACCAGTGCACCACGGTTGGGACGCAGCTCTACCAAACCTTCCATTTCCAGCTGACGCAGGGCTTCGCGCACCGGCGTACGACTTACTTCTAATGACTTGGTAAGAGCTAACTCTGTAAGGGACTGACCGGGTTTGTAGGTGCCACGCAATATCTCTTTACGAATTTTTCTGTATACTTTAGCCGTCAAATTCGCGGCCTGCATTTGCTGCTCCACAATCATTCTCCATTCTATTGTTCATTAGTGTAAGTGTTCTTCATCGCCTTGCATCGATGCAAAAATCTGCATCTGCTCTTCTAACTCACCATCTGTGATTGCAGTTACACGACCCTCATCGTACTGCTGATCCACCCACTGCTTCAAGAACAGAACAATGGGATCACTCTTGGTTACTGCTTCGTCACCGGTCAGCTTCATATGCTGATTGATCCATACAGCAATACCGGATACACCGGAAGTATTGCTGATCATAACTTTAGGCGGACGGCCCAAAATCTTACCGGTATCGAAAATGTTATATACCTCTTCGTTCTTCAACAGTCCATCTGCATGCACACCGGCACGGGTCACGTTAAAATCTTTGCCGGCAAAGGGTGTACGAGGCGGGATATTATAGCCGATCTCCTTCTCAAAATACTCACAGATCTCTGTGATCACACTGGGATCCATACCGTTAAAGGTACCCTTCAGCTGTGCGTATTCCATTACCATCGCCTCAATGGGGGTATTGCCGGTACGCTCACCTATACCCAGCAGTGAACAGTTAACACCGGAAGCGCCATACAGCCATGCTGTGGTGGAATTGGAAACCGCACGGTAAAAGTCATTATGGCCATGGAACTCGATCAGTTCCGAGGGCATGTGTGCATGATGATGCAGACCGTAAATGATACCGGGAATGCTTCGCGGCAGAGCCACACCGGGGATGCCAACGCCATAACCCAAGGTATCGCAGGCACGGATCTTGATGGGAACCCCGGTCTCTACCATCAATTTGTGCAGTTCAATTACAAAAGGAACTACAAAGCCGTAGAAATCGGCACGGGTAATATCTTCAAAATGACATCGGGGACGGATACCGGCCTCGATACATTCCTTAACCACACCCAAATAATGATCAATAGCCTGCTTACGAGTCATCTTCAATTTAAAGAAAATGTGGTAGTCAGAACAGCTAACCAAGATACCGGTTTCTTTCATACCCAGCATCTTCACCATCTCGAAGTCCTTCTTGCTGGCACGAATCCAACTGGTGATCTCCGGGAACTCATAACCACGCTCCATACATTTATAAACAGCATCTCGGTCTTTCTTGCTGTACAAGAAAAACTCACTCTGACGAATCATGCCGCGAGGTCCGCCCAAACGATGCAGCATATCGTATAAATCCACGATCTGCTTCGTGGTATAGGGCTCACGGGACTGCTGGCCATCACGGAAAGTGGTATCGGTGATCCAGATCTCACGGGGCATATCCATGGGAACCACGCGTCGGTTGAACATGATCTTCGGCACTTCCTCATAGCTGAACAAGGTTCTGTACAAATTCGGGGTTTCAACATCCTGCAATGAGTATTCAAACTGGGACATTTCCAGCAAATTGGTCTGGGGATTGATTCTCAGTCTTCCTTCATGATTATCAACAAATTCACTCTGATTAATATGCATATGAAACTTCCTTTCTAAAAGAAGATATACTTCCAGTAAAAACTTTTGTATTATTGTATACAATTATGCAGTTTCCGTCAACTCTGCATAGTATACAAAAAGACACTTGTTTTTTTATGCAATTTGATGAAATATTCTCTTTCAAAAATTTCATTTCACCCTAAAAAAAGACGAAAAAAGAAGCAGTCAATCTGCATTTTTGACTGCTTCACTTTCATTTCCTGCAATTTTCTTTTTAACTCGTTCGTCACTAGCGTACAGTATTTACTGTACTTTCACCTGCAAACAAGCCTCACCGCACAATTTTTCACTGCGGGTATCCGGCTGATGATCGCCTACAAATAGCTGAATTTCACCCTTTGCGTCACGACGCACACCATCCTCCTGTACTACCTGCAGCCAATACGCAGAAAGCTCGATCTCCACTTTTCGTTTCTCACTCGCGGACAAAGTTAGCTGCTGAGCAGCAACCAGCTGGAAGTTTGGTGTACGAACCCCATCTTCCGTCACTTTTACATATACCTGTACTGGCATACTGGTTTCGAGACTGTGAGGATTGTATGCGGTAAACACCGCCTTTCCTGCCTCTACCTTCAAATCACCCAAAGCTAATTTGCGATAGCTTAGACCATAACCGAAGGGATACAAGGGCTCTCCTTTAAAGAAACGATAGGTTTTACCCTCCATATGATAGTCCTCAAAATCCCAATCCACCTGATCATTATAATAGAAGGTGACCGGCAAACGTCCTACAGGATTTGCCTGTCCGGTGAGCACCTTGGCCACAGCTTCACCACCTACAGCACCGGGATACCAGGCCTGCAGTACAGCTGCTACCTTATCCTGTTCTTCTCCCAGTTCCAGAGCACCACCGCTCATTAGTACTACAATTACATTTTCATTCACTTCGCAAATTGCCTTCAGCATGCGTCTCTGACTATCGGGCAAGTATAAGCTGTGCTTATCGCCAGCAGCGTATTCATTGCTAGCATCACCCAGTTCACCTTCAATGGAAGGATCCAAACCTAAGCATACGACTGCCACATCCGCATAGCGGGCAAAGGCTACTGCCTCTGCCACCTGATCATCCGGCAGTGCACAACCCTCGATCTTATTCTTGTACAGATGACAGCCTTCGGTTACCAGCACCGTGCTATCGGGCAGCCAGTTCTTGATTCCTTCATAAACTGTGGTCATTTTATCGGCTGTGCCGTGATAATTTCCTTCCAAGGCACCCAAATTGCGAGAATTAGGGCCAATTACTGCAACGGTTTTTGGGTTAGTCAAAGGCAGAATACCATTGTTCTTCAGCAGTACCATAGACTCTTCGGCAGCTTTTAAGTTCAGGTCGGTCCACTGCTTCTGCTTTTCGATCCAAGTATCGATGGCCTGTTTTGCATCGGTATCAGAGCTATCCATATTCAGCAGGTTACGAATGGTCATCAAACGGATTACCGCTTCATCCACACACTTTTCTTCCAAATAGCCCTTTTCCACTGCTTCCAGTAAATAACCATACATGGTTCCGCAGTTCAGATCACAGCCGGTCTTCACAGCTTCTGCTGCCGCCTCCACCTTTGTGGCCTTATAATGATGCATTGCGCTAATATCAGAGATGGCACCACAGTCGGATACTGTATAACCCTCAAAGCCCCACTCATCCCGCAGGATCTCCTGCTGCAGTTTACTGCTGGCACACATCGGCACACCATTCAAAGCATTATAGGCACCCATAACACCTGCTACCTTGGCATCCTTAACAATGCGCTCAAAGGCCGGCAAATAGGTTTCACGTAGATCGCGTTCGTCGCACTCCGCATCGAAACCATGACGAGTCTCTTCCGGACCACTATGCACAGCAAAATGCTTCACGCAGGCCGCTGCCTGCAGATCCGGACCGGGGCCCTGAATACCCTTAACAAAGGCAGTACCCATTAACGCATTCAAACACGGATCCTCACCATAAGATTCATGAGCACGTCCCCAACGCGGATCACGCACAATATTAATATTAGGAGACCAGTAGGTCAGGCCCTTATAAATACCTCGCTCGCCTTCCGAACGATAGATCTCGTTTTTAATTCGTCCCTCTTCGCCTGTGGCTTTACCGATCAGTTCCACCAATTCAGGATCAAAGGTTGCTGCCAGACCAATTGACTGAGGAAATACAGTGGACATACCGGCACGGGCTACACCGTGAAGGGCTTCATTCCACCAGTTATAAGAAGGAAGACCCAGCCGAGGAATGGCCGGTGCCTGATATAACATCTGACTTGTTTTTTCTTCTAATGTCATTTGGCTTACTAAAGCCGCTGCCCGTTCTTTTGCTTCTGCATAGTTCATAATTCAAATCCTCATTTCTTTTCAAGTTATGTTAACTCTATTGGGTTACTTTTTCTCTTACGTAGTTTTTCCATACCATTAAAAATGGTATTAAATACAACGCAGTTAATTACACAGCCAACTACAGCCAGCAGCAATAGTCTCATAGGAAGACGCACCAACCCCAGCAAGGCTCCTCCCCAAAACATTCCCACCGTAATGCCACCGATCACTACCACTAATAGGGCAATGCGAATCGCATTAAAGGGGTAAGCAATACGAATGACAAAGAACACGCCTGTCACTGCTGTAAGCAGCACTATAATAGTAGAAGTCTGGGCATAGGTAAGCTGTAAAAGCGCTTCAGCTATATATGTCATGATCACACCAAAGGTCATGGTTACACCGCCGGCCACCGCCCTGGTCACCACATTATAGAAGAATCTTCCTTTGACCCGCTCTTTGTTCGGCTGCAAGGCTAACACAAAAGAGGGAATACCAATCGTAAAGGTACTGATGAAGGTCATCTGAATCGGCTGGAAAGGATAGCGCATGTGCAAAAATACGAAGATCACACCAATACAAAGTGAAAAAATCGTTTTCATCAAAAACAGCGATGCGCTGCGCTGTATGTTATTGATAGATCTGCGTCCCTCTGCCACCACCTTGGGCATCGAACTAAAGTTGTTATCCGTTAACACTAGCTGAGCCACATTGCGGGCCGCATCACTGCCCCCTGCCATGGCTACAGAACAGTCAGCCTCTCGAAGAGCCAGAACATCGTTCACACCATCGCCGGTCATGGCCACCGTGTGCCCCTTAGCCTTCATGGCTTGAATGAGCTTTCGTTTCTGCACCGGGGTTACCCGACCAAAAACCTGGTATTTCTCTGAAGCTTCAGCAATCTGTTCATCCGTTTCTAAAGTTCGGGCATCCACTGCCTCTATTGCCTCCGGTATTCCGGCTTGGGCAGCAATTCGGGAAACAGTTTCCGTACTATCACCGGAAATCACTTTCAGCCGAACTCCCTGCTCAATAAAATATCGTATCGTGTCCGGCGCTTCCTTGCGAATTTGATCCTGTATCAATACGAAGCCCATAGGCTGAAGTCCCTGTGGCAATCCCTCTTTTCCCTCAAAGTCGAAATCGCTACGGCAGAGCAGCAACACACGATCGGTACCGATCTGTTCCTGAATTGGAGCCTTTAAAGCCTCAAATTCTTCCTTCAACAGCATTTCACCGGCGCCGATCACATAGGTAACACCATTTTCATACCGTGCTCCGGACCATTTTCTTTCCGATGAAAAATCCACAATACGATGCGGCTTCCATACCTCTCCCAAAGAAGTAAAGTTTCGAATCGCTTCCATAGTGGCACCTCCATCTCTGGAAGAAGCCGCCAAGGACCGAAGTGCCTGTTTCAGTTCGCTCTCGACAGTTTTCGACAGCGGCAGTACCTTTCTCACCTGCATTTGATCAGAGGTGATCGTACCGGTTTTATCTAAGCACAGCACATCCACCCGTGCCAGGGTCTCAATACAATACAATTGTTGCACCAGCACCTTGCTCTGCGCCAGTCGAATCACCGATACCGCCAGCACCGAACTGGTCAGCAGCATAAGACCCTCCGGAATCATTCCAATCAATGCTGCCACTGTATTCACAATGGCCGCTTGAATGGTAGCCCCTGGAATTGTAAACTGATTCATAAACAGAATCGCTCCCGCAGGCACTATCAAAAACGATACATATTTAATGATGGTCTTCAGGGTTTTCATAATTTCTGAACTAACCACCTTTACCTTCTTTGCTTCACTACTGATGCGGGCCGCATAATTTTCCTTTCCCACATGCTCAACCTGCGCCACACAATCACCTGAAGCCACAAAACTACCGGATAGAAGTTCATCGCCTGCTTCTTTTCCAATCAAATCAGACTCACCGGTGATCAGGCTCTCATTCATATAGCAATCACCCTGTACCACCCGGCAATCCGCCGGAATCTGATTTCCCCGGCTCAAATGCAGCAGATCCCCCTTCACGATCTCCTCCACGGCTATCTCCTGTTCGTGTCCCTCACGAATCACTCGCGCCCTGTTGGATACCACAATGGCCAGTCGATCCACCATTCGCTTCGATCGGATCTCCTGAAAAATACCTATGGCCGTGTTACTAAACACCACGCCCATAAACATCATATTCTTATACGACCCAACCAGCACCAGCGCCAAGGCCAAGGCCAAATTCAAACCATTGAACAACGTCAAACAATGCTGCGCCACGATCTGCCCGATACTCTTGGTTTTCACATCGGTGTTCACATTCACCAGACCCTGCAGTCTGCGCGCTTCCACATCCTGCAACGAAAGTCCCTTCAGCTGCATATATCATACCTTCACTTAACTTTAGAATCACTTACTCGCCACCTATTGTATCATAACTTTTCCAATTTGTGACATTCAATTTATAAAATTTCGCCATAGGCGAAAAAAATCTGCCGTCTTATGAGTGACGACAGATTTCTTCATAATTTAAAGGTATTTTTTAGTTTAGACGTGCCATACAAGTCTTAAGCTTTTTTATCGTCTTTCTGTTCATCTTTCTTGAACAGATACTCGTCCACCTTTTCCACAATTTCCTGAGGAATGGATTTCTTGGTGGGCATTACCACAGCATTCACGACCTTCTCAGCAAAGTACAGATACTTTTCAGTGGAGGCAGCCAAGCTGTCAGCAGAGATGAATTCAATAATATCACGGCGGTCATGAATAAAGGCAGCACCGGGAGCACCGAAACGCATAAAGTTGATACCGGGTACACCATTATCAGCAAAGGGAATAGAGTCACTGGAGTAGATATCCTGTTTAACAGCAATATCCATACCTGCCTGACGATACAGACCTGCCGTGTAATCAGCAAGAGCCTGCTCGCCGGTTACAACAGCCGAATCCTTACCCAAGATCGCACCGGCCACATCCACATTGATCATCAGCACATGATTTTCCAGTTCTTCTTTATGGGCAGCCACATAAGCCTTACTTCCCAATAAACCAACTTCTTCAGAACCATACCAACAGAAATGCAAGGTACGTTTCGGAGGATTCTCTTTGAAGTAGCGAAGCATTTCCATAATGATAACAGAACCGGCACCATTGTCATATACACCGGTACTAAAGGGAACACTGTCAAAGTGAGCACCAAAGCTGATTACTTCTTCCGGATATGTAGTACCGGGCACAGTAACCACTACATTACGGCTGGTCAGAGTCTCAGATGCGCTCTGAGCAGTAAAGTGGATCTTGGAAGCGCCATCACGTACCATTTCCATGGCATCAGCTACGCGAATGTTCAGTGCAGGCACAGTGCCATGTTTATACAAACGCTCACGCATCAAAGGAGTAGGCAGATCACTGTTTTCCAAAGTATCGTGGATATCACCGCTAAAGGTCATGTAGCCGGCAATATTAGCTTTCAAAAGCTTTTTGTAGATTTCAGGTGTCAGACGACCCTGGATCATAACAAACTTACCTTCGATACCCACCAAAGCTACATCATTCATGTCTTCAATATACTTGAACTCAGTCGTAATACCTTCAGCCGGGGTGCTGCCTGCGCAACGGTAACAGGTCACTGTGTATGTCTTCTTATAAGGCTCCAGCACTTCCAAGGTGGCAGTGGTCTGCACGGCATCGGTCACCTCAAAAGTTTCCTCATGACCTTCAAAACCGATTTCCTTGATCTCATCAAGCAGGATCTGAGCAGCCTTAGCTTCTTCAGCAGAACCGGATACTCGTACAAAGCCGATTTTATTCAGCAGCTCATATAAACGTTTTCCACAAATTTGCATGGTAGTTTCCTCCCAAAAGTAAAAATTATTTGATTTTGATCAATTCATACTGACGGGTACCAATGCCAAGCTTTTCAGCATGGTCCAGACATACCTGCCATTCAGTATTGGGATGTACATCTTTAAAATGATCGCCATGTACATGCTCGCGTTCACCCAGCAGACTGTTTTCTACGATGGGCTGTGCGTTAACAGCATCAGCACAGGCCTGGTCCAAGGCAACCGGGTCAAAGGACGCAAACATACCAACATCCGGTACGATAGGCAGATCGTTTTCGCCATGGCAATCGCAATAAGGAGATACATCCATTACCAAACTAATATGGAAATGAGGACGATCCTTCAAAACAGCCAAGGAGTATTCGGCAATCTTACGATTCAGTTCAGCACTGGTGGAATCACCCAGCGCTTCAATGGCATCCATAGGACAAGCACCGATGCAACGGCCGCAGCCTACACAAACATTGTGATCGATGCTAGCTTTCTTATTGGTAAAACTAATGGCACCATGTGCACAGTTCTTGGTACACATCTTACATCCAACACACAGATCCTGATCTACAGTGGGTTTACCATTGGCGTGCTGTTCCATTTTACCTGCACGGGAACCACAGCCCATACCAATATTTTTCAGAGCACCACCAAAACCGGTGGACTCATGACCTTTAAAATGAGACAAAGAAATAAATACATCTGCATCCATAACGGCGGTACCGATCTTTGCTTCCCTAACATACTCACCATCGATGGGAACCAGTGTTTCATCGGTACCTTTCAGGCCATCACCGATGATCACCGGACAGCCGGTAGCAAAAGGATGAAAACCATTCTCATAGGCAGCTTCAATGTGGTCGATGGCATTTTTGCGACGACCCACATACAGGGTATTACAATCCACCAGGAAGGGTTTTCCTCCCAAGGATTTAACAGCATCTACCACTACTTTTGCATAGTTGGGACGCAGGTAAGACAAATTGCCCGGCTCACCAAAATGCATTTTAATGGCAGCATATTTTCTATCAAAATCGATCTCCTCCAAACCCGCTTTACGGATCAGACGATTTAGCTTCAGTAACAGATTATCACCGGGCAGAGCTCTAAAGTCAGCCCAATATACTTTAGATTTTTCCATATATATGTCTCCTTATTTCAGCGCAGCGCGCATATCTGGTTCCATTTTACCACACAGTCCTTTTTTTGAAAAGTCCTTTTTAAATTCTATTTAAAAAAGCACCTTTAAGCGCTACCAACTTGTTGCAATTACCATAGCAGCGCTAAAAGGTGCTTTTGATGTTCAATTAAATATAATACTGAGCCTGTGCATTCCACAGTTCAAAATACTTTCCGTCCTTTTCTTCCACCAGACTCTGATGACTTCCCTTTTGCACCAGCTTACCCTGATCCAAGACCGCGATCTCGTCACAGAATCGACAGGAGGATAACCGATGGGAAATATAAACTGCGGTCTTATCTTTAGTGATCTCGTTGAACTTAGCATAGACTTCAGCCTCAGCAATCGGATCCAGTGCAGCCGTGGGCTCATCCAAAATCATGAAAGGAGCATCCTTATACAGCGCCCTAGCCAGCGCGATCTTTTGAGCCTCGCCACCGCTGACTTCTACGCCCTTTTCATTGAAATCCTTGTATAGATAAGTCGCCAAACCATCCTCCATCGACTCCATACGCTCTTCAAAACCCGCTTTCACCAGACAGGCCTCAGCTCGCTTATATTCCACCTCGCTGGCAGCGGCTACATTCTGCCCCAGTTCAAAGGCAAAGAGTTTAAAGTCTTGAAATACCACAGAAAAGGCTTTCAAATATTCCTCGTAATCGTATTCACGAATATCGATTCCATTCAGCAAAATTGTACCGTCCGTAGGATCATACAAACGGCATAGCAGCTTGATCAAGGTAGTCTTACCGCTTCCGTTCATACCCACCAACGCCATACTCTTACCCGGCGTCAGTTTCAAGGAAACATCCTTCAACACATCCACCTCTGTATCCGGATATCGGAAGGTCACATGCTGCAGTTCGATCTCGCAATTTGAAAGATCAATTTTCTCCAGCTTGCGGCTTCCGGTATTCATCTGCTTAGGCATGTTCAAATATTCAAAAGTATCCACCATGTAGTCGTTATTCAAAACCATCTTGGAAGACTCGCAAATCAACAGAACAAAGGCGTCCACAAACTGATTGATCAGACCCGCATAGGCCACCAGCGAACCTATACCAAAAGCACCGCTCACCACTTTCATAGCCACAAAGAAGTAAACCACACCGGTCAGAAAGCTGGTAATACCCAGATTGATACCGTCATATTTACAATTGATTTTATACTTTTTCCACAAAAACGGAGGTTCAGCATACCATTTACGCATTTCGGCCTCGATCAACGGTTTCTGATTAAACAAGCGAATATCTTTACCGGCACCGTTTTCACCCACGTATTCATTACTATAATAATTACTTAAAGTCATACGCTTTGGCCAGTCAAGCCACACATCGAACAGTACCTTTGCCGCTTTTTTGAAGGAAAAGCCGGAGAAGATCGACATGATCAAAATCAAAACTGCCAATGCGATCGAAGCCCAGGGTGTATTCATAAAGGCTAAAAATCCTGACAAGTCCTGTGAAGACAGTACACTAAATACCTCAATCGACATCACCGCAGCAATCATTACTTTGCAAAAGATTTCCAGCACATACGACTGTTTCCAAAAGCAATGAATGATACCGCCGCGGCCGCTGTTTTGTGCCTCTTCAATTCGGTTACGCAGCACACGAACTCGTGGATTTTCCACATTATGATAATCCATCTCTAACCCAATCTTAGACAGCATAAAACTGATTTTTTCCGGCAGCAATTTAGATTCACGGTTTACGATCTGATCAGCTACCTGATTGATTAGAGCGATCAACAGATTGGCAAGAATCGTGATCAGCACATAGGTCGTCAACGTTTTCGCGCTGCGCGCGCCGGCAAGTTCATCGATAATACGGGCAGACATATAGATATTGACAAAGGGGGTAAAGGATTTAAACACAGCACCCACTTCAGATACGATCATCAAACGGGGCGACAGCTGATAGAGGATTTTAATGGTTTCGAAAATCATTTTCAGATTGGTTTTTAAGGAACGCTTCTGATTGTTCTCACTCATTTGCCTCACCACCTTCCTGATAATACCGGCTTTGTACATTGAAAAGTTCGGCGTAGCGACCATCCTGTTCCATCAACTGTTCATGCGTACCTTCTTCCAAAACGCGTCCCTGCTCCATCAATACGATACGATCACAAAACCGAGTACTGGCAAAGCGATGGGAAATGAACAGAGATGTTCGGTCCTGCGTCATATCGCGGTACTGCAGATATAACTCGTTTTCAGCAATGGGGTCCAAAGCCGCAGTGGGCTCATCCAGAATCAGCACAGGAGCCTCTTTATATAAAGCACGGGCTAGCAACAACTTTTGCATTTCACCGCCGGAAAGTTCCACTGCTTCTTCGTTTACATTTTTCACCATCAGCGTCTCAAGTCCCTCAGGCAGACGCTCTATTTTAGACATCAGGCCGGATAGCTGCAGACAGGTTTGAAGTCTTTCCCGATCATACTGCTCCTCCTGCTGCAGAGTAATATTACCTGCAATAGAAATGGGCAGCAGATGCACATCCTGGAAGATGACCGAGAACAATTTAAAATACTCATCTCTGGCAAAATCAACCGCCTTCACACCGCCTATCAGGATCTCTCCCTCTGTGGGATGCAGCAGACCACAGATCAACTTAACCAGCGTGGTTTTACCGGCACCGTTAAGACCAACCAGTGCAATGCGCTCACCGGCTTTAAATTTCAAGTTTACATTTCGAATGGTAGGCTCGTTAGCCTCCGCATATGTAAAGCTCACATTCCGCAGCTCAATATCCACAGGCCACTGCTCTTTAGCAGGAAGCTTCGCTCCATTTCCCGCATGAACCGTGGTTTCGTGATCCATAAATTCACGAAAATCTCCAAATCCACGATTGTCCAGATCCAAATTTGTATAATTGGACAAGACGCCGGAGATCCAGTTGGCAAAGGTTGAGATCATGGTAAAGTACACAAGGAAGTTACTAACAGAAACTTCCCCTTGTATTACTTTATAAATCAACAGTGCATAGGCAGCACCATCACGGACGAATACCAACAGTGCCGATACGACAGCGGAACCAAGCTGGCGTTTGGCCACATCTTTCAGCACGCCATCTTCTTTTTGGATCAAGGCTTCCCCCACTTGTTTGAACCATCCTTGGATACCATACAGACGAATATCCTTGGCACCGGCCAGGTCCATGGCATTGCGGATCAAGTAGCGTAGCCCCTTTGAAACCTCTGCTTCTTCATCACGTCGGCTTTGAATATACGCATTTATCTTTTTGTTAATATACCAAGTGACCAAATAGGAAACAGCTAAAATCACCAGAATCACAGGATGCAATGTGGCTAGCACACCGCCATAAGAAAGTAGACCGATCAAATTCAGCGCCAAATATACAACATCTATGTATAAATAAGAAGCACCACCGCCACGGATCATTTTCCAAGCCTTTTCTCTCTGCGTCTTACCCTTGGTGCCGGCAATATACTCATAGTCAACTTCCATGGTCTTCACATCAATAGCCACCATATAACGGAACATGGTCAACGAGCCGGAATCATTCACATACAGCATCACCAGCCGCTCCGCAATATAGATCAAAATCATGCAGGCTACCAAAACCGGAACCACCCATAATAACTGGTTCATTCCGCCGCCTTGTTCAATCACATCGATAATAATTTTAGGAACCAATGCAATCAAAAGCGGTACAATGACTGCCAAGGGGATATACAATAAACCAGTCCAAATCAAACTGGGCTTCCATCCCCAATAATCTTTAAGTAGATACTTTAAGTTCTGCCTAACAGAATACTTCAGTTTATTTTTCCCTTTAGCCACTTATGATACCTCTCTTTCTTGTCTTTTTATAGTGTTTTATTATACGCCGTTCTTCGTAGTTTCACAAGATTTAGTCTCTATTTTCTCCGAAAAATAACGTTGTTCAAATGTAGAATATCCATATTCTGTCGACCTTTCTACTCTTGTTTCTTCTCCCTTGTCTTCTCTTCTTTCCTATGGTATAATTTGTCCAACAAAGTGAAAGGAGCTTTCTACCAATGAAATTAGGTATTAGCAGTTATTGCCTGAGCCCCTACATGGGTTCCGGCCAGATGACGATTTATGATGTAATCGACTGGGCAAAAGATCACGGTTGTGAACACATTGAGTTCGTTCCCTTCTATCTGCCCTTCGTAGACGAGGCCAACAAGTGCCTGAACACTGAACTGATCGACGGTGTACGCGAATATTGTAAAAAAGTAGATCTGGAGATCTCCACCTATTCTGTAAACGCAGACCTTTTGATCCCCGATGAAGAAGCTCAGCGTGCCGAGATCGCTCGCGTGAAACTCCACATTGACGCTGCTGCTCGTCTGGGCATCAAGTGGATGCGTCATGACATCGCAAACTTCCGCCGTCCCTTCGAAACCAACACCGCCTATCATTTCAATCGCGAACTGCCTCAAATGGTAGCCGGTACTCGCGAACTGTGTGACTATGCAAAACAATATGGCATTGACACTACTCTGGAAAACCATGGTTTCTTCTGCAATGGATCCGAGCGTGTACTGCGTATTTTCGATGAAGTAGACCGTCCTAACATGAAGATGACCATGGACGTTGGTAACTTCCTGTGCGTAGATGAATACAATTTGGGCGCCGTTAAACAGTGTATCCACAAGGCTCAGATCATTCACCTGAAAGACTTCTACATCCGTCGCAAAGAGCAGCTTCCCTCTCAGAACGTTATGTTCGAGTGTAACAACGGAAGCTGGTTTGAGACTCTGGGCGGCCAGATGATCCGCGGCTCCATCACCGGTCAGGGCGATCTGCCGATTCCCGAAATCATTAACGTAATCAAAGAATCTGATTTCGATGGTTACATCTCCATCGAGTTCGAAGGCATGGAACCCTGCGACAGAGGTACCGAAATCTCCCTGAACATGGCTCGCGCTTTCCTGGGTCGTGAATTGGGCAAACAGGCTACCCCTGAAATGAAGTGGTCCTGATTCTTTAATTTCGAATAAATTATATCATTCATCCGATCTCCCATCCCGCTTTTTAGTGCGCTGGGAGATCGTTTTCTTTATTATAGCAACTTATACGTCATAGTTGAGTTCATATCAACTCTACACAACGGATTCAAATAAAAACAGCCCTCAATGAGGGCTGCTCTACTTTTTATTCTTCGATCTTTTCAATTCTGCGAATATGACGTTCATCGTTGGAGAAAGGAGTCTCCAGGAAGGTTTCAGCAATCTTAAGCGCCAAACCACCACCTACTACACGAGCACCCATGGCCAAGATATTGGCGTCATTATGCTGACGGGTTGCTTCGGCAGAAAATACATCGTGGCAATGAGCACAGCGAATTCCCTTTACTTTATTAGCAGCAATGCTGATACCAATACCGGTACCGCAGATCAGAATACCTTTCTCAGCTTCTCCATCAGCCACAGCATGGGCTACTGCATGCGCATAATCCGGATAGTCAACGGACTCGTTGGTATAGCAGCCGTAATCCTTCCACTCGTATCCCTTTGCATCCAGCATCTTGATAATTTCTTTCTTCAGTTCCACACCAGCGTGGTCACATCCTAAAGCGATCATGTTTCATCCTCCGTTTTTTAATATTTCGTTATTGATTCAGCCAAAGCTGCTCCGAAGAGGCCTTCAGGAAACGATTCATAATCGCTTCACCCACGCCCTCTCTGCTAAGCGCTTCGCCATAAATGACTTCTAAGTTTTTTTCATCTGCCCCGCGCAGCGCGCCAAACAGATTCGCTGCCAACTCTTCAGGCTTATTCCGGTCGCCCAAGCAAAGCATCTCTGCCGAAACTTCCTGCTTCCAGGACGCCAGTTGCTCTGCCATCTGATCCGTCACGATCAAGCCCACACGCTTTCCTTCAGCAGCAGCCGCTCTTACCAATTCATACATTTGCTGCGACGTAGCATCAGTCACAATCAGTTTTCCTTTTGGCGCATAATGTCGATACTTCATACCGGGCGCTTTGGGCACCACTGCAGCTTCCACCGACCTTGCTTGGGCCACCGCCGGATCCACAGTGACTTCAGGAAGTACCTCCTCCAGCATTTCCTGGGTAATGGCACCGGGACGTAATATCATGGGTACTTCACCGGTGAGATCCACGATCGTGGATTCCAACCCCACCTGACACTCACCGCCATCTATGATCAGCGGGATCTTACCATTCATGTCCTCGAATACATGAACAGCCGTAGTCGGACTGGGTCGGCCCGAGGTGTTGGCGCTGGGCGCCACAATAGGCATTCCTGAGGTTTCAATGAGCTGCAGCGCCACCGGATGACCCGGCATACGCACCGCCACTGTTTCTAAACCGCCGGTAATGTTATGGTTGATCTTTTCTCCCTTAGGCATGATCAGCGTTAAAGGACCGGGCCAAAATCGTTTCATCAGTTCTTTTGCAATCTCGGGCACCTTGCTTACGATTTGCATGGCTTCCAAGTCGAATCCGGGAGCCACATGCACGATCAGAGGATTATCGGATGGACGGCCTTTTGCTTCATATATGCGGCGGACTCCTTCCGGAGACATAGCCCAGGCGCCCAAACCATATACGGTTTCAGTGGAAAAGGCCACCACTTGTCCCTGTGCCAAATACTCCTTTGCCATCGCAAGACTTTCTTTGGAAACTTTGTAAACTTTTGTTTCCATGCCGTACCTCCTTTCCTCTTCGTTCTTATTAGACCTGTTTATTATATATTATAATCCGGCAGATTGCAAATACTTTTCCACACCGCAGTAAATTCCCCAAGCAACTTTTTTCTGATACTCTTCTTCCATCAACTGTCGTGCTTCCTTAGAATTACTGATAAAACCGCATTCGACCAATATGGCTGTCAGGGGCGCATTTTTTAAAATATAATAGTCACTGCCTGCCTTAGCCTGACGGTCATTACTCGGCGCAGTAAAGGTGTTTAACTCTTGTTGAACCAACAAAGCCAAACCCACAGCCTCCTCGCTATGACTTTGGAAAAAAACTTGAGGCCCAAAATATTTTTCTTCCGGAAAAGAATTTTGATGAATACTGATCATCAAATCGCCGGACGCTTCCTCCATGATTCGGATCCTTTCCTTCATATCGGCAGTTTTACGCCTACCCTCGGTATTCCCCGCCAGATCCTCATCTGCCATACGGGTCATGACCACAACATAGCCAGCTTCCTCTAAATATCCCTGAAGTATTTTGGAAATTGCTAGATTAATATCCTTTTCCAATATAGCTCCATCCTGCGAGATCGCCCCCGGATCGTTTCCACCATGTCCTGCATCGATCACAATGATCACATCAGATTCCCTAATTCCTTTCCAAATATCACTGATTCCCCATACTGTTTCTGCAGCCGCCAAACCCAAAACTAAAATCGTTGCAATGAGTACTGACAGTTTTCGTTTCCATATTCGATACATAAAAGCTCCCGGCCTTTTTCACAGTATATGCCGAGAGCTTTTTGATTATCGCCATTAATTAAATACGATATTTTTCCACCATCTGCAGATAGCGGTCTTTTAAACGTGCCTTTATATAAATGCCGTTGTCACGGTATTCTTCCTCAATGATCTGACCTTCCTGATGCAGGCTGCTGCTTAGGCCTCCTTGTGCATAGGGCAGCAAGATCTCCACCACAGTATCCATTTTATCCAGTTGCTGATCCACTGCCTCCAGCACCCTTTGAACTCCTGCCGGTTCCAGCGCACTGATTCGCAGCACTGCTTCCGCACCATAGGGAATGGAAAGCGGCATTGCCTCTTCAATCAAATCCTGCTTATTCAGCACTGTCATAATAGGCTTATCCGCTGCTTCCAGATCCATCAATTCATCGTAGGTTACCTGCATGTGCAGTTCCGCATTTTCATGGGAAGCATCTACCACATGCAACAGAATGTCTGCATAAGCAGCCTCTTCCAGCGTGGCTCTAAATGCTTTCACAAGATTATGGGGCAGTTTATGAATAAAGCCAACCGTATCAACAAAGAGCACCGAACGACCGCTGGGCAATTCACATTTGCGGGTGGTGGTATCCAAAGTTGCAAAGAGTTTATCCTCTTCCAAAACACCAGAGGAAGTCAATCGATTAAATAAAGTCGACTTACCGGCATTGGTGTAACCCACCAACGCAATGATCGGCACCTGATTTTTCTTACGCTGAGTACGGATCAACTCACGCTGTTTCACCACATCCTTTAACTGACTACGCAGCATATCCATGCGAGCACGAATATGACGACGATCCATCTCCAATTTAGTTTCACCTGCACCACGGGTATGGGTACCCACCGCTGCACCCTGTCGAGACAGTTCGGTACCCAACCCTGTCAAGCGAGTCAGGCGATATTCCAGCTGAGCTAATTCGATCTGCATCTTACCTTCTTTCGTGCTGGCTCTCTGAGAAAAAATATCCAGAATCAGCAAAGTACGGTCGATGATTTTCGTATCTAATAAATCTGACAGATTTTTCAGTTGCGCAGGTGTTAATTCATCATCGCAGATGATACCATGAGCACCGGTGGCCGCCAAAAGGGTTTTGATTTCCTGCACTTTACCACTGCCCACGTAGGTTTTGGAATTGATCGCCTCCATCTTCTGGATCACACGGCCCGCTTCCTCGCCTCCGGCGGTAGCTAACAATTCCGCCAGTTCATCCAGTGAATCTTCTGCCGAAATGACAGCACGGTCAACGTCTACCCCTACCAGAATAAATGACTGTATTTCGTCTTTAGTTTCATACATCATGAAAAGAACGCCTCCTCATATTCCAACCATAATTCATAATTATCATATCCCAAACTCCAGGCTGCCACACCTGCCAAATCATTATCATTTACCAGCTGCAGTCTCCACTTCATTGAGGTACCATCCTCCAACCAGATACGGTACAGTGTTTCCCCGACCATGCCCTCAGCATAGTTCTGACCGGTTTGTTCATCGTACTTCACTTCCAAACCGTAGTCATATACACAGCCCCAGCCTCTGCTTGAGCTGACTGCCTCACTGCGCAGATCTTCCACTCCCATCCACACACGGGTATAAAAAGGAACGCCCAAAATCAACTTATCTGCTGCAACCCCTTCCTGCATCATGTTGTAAATGGCATCGATCACAAATCTCTTGGAAGATACACTACCGGCTACCTCACTGCCATCGTAATGTTCATCGTAAGCCATAACAATGACAAAGTCACACAACTGATACAGCACATCCCTCTGATAATAATCGGTCCATTCGGATGGAACCGGCACATCCACCGATAAAATATATCCTTTTGACCGCAGGGTAATAGCGAGTTCCCGCATAAACTGAATGAAATACCGCTCGGTTTCTTCACTCATGTTTTCAAAATCCACATTAATGCCGTCCAGTTTATATTTTTCACAAAGCTTCAGCAGTTTTTCGCACAGTTCCTTTCGATTCTCAGTATCACTAAGAGCATTATATGTAACCTCATCATCAAATTGGTTATCAAACAGGGCCCAGATCTGCTTATTTCTATAATTGGTCCATGTTACATACTCTTCATTCGCCAAACTATCAATTCCACCCCGAGAATTGAGTTTAAACCAAGTAGGTGATACAACATCCACATAATAGGCGGTGTTATAGATCTCATCATACACTTCCGCCGTAAAATCATTGGTATAGATCTGCTGCCATGCAATGGAAATCGGGAAATAAGGATAGCGCTGTGTAGACACCTCCATTTCAGCCGGAGCCTTATGATTGACTACTTCTTTACTTTTTTCCACACGGTCCATTGGAATATAACCTACATATCCATCCTGGCTCATCGCATAATAGTAGCCTTCAACTTCTATCTCCGTTTCAAACAGAGAGATCACTTCACCGCGTTTTAGTTCCTTCGTATATCCGCGTTCCTCCTCACTGGGCGAAACCAATAAATAGGACTTTGATTTCGATACTTCTCCCAGCATACCGCCAGGCTGCTGCAAGGCCACAATCTTTTCTTTTTCATTAATCGCATACTGCATTCCAAACAAATCATGAGCTTCTTCCGCTCTTATATAAAGCTCCTCGTTGTAGCTTTTAATATCTTCACCATCTACTTTATATTCCGTTTGTTCTGTGTATGTAGTATATAAGACCTTGTCCACATCTTCTGCGTGGAACAACATTTCATGGCCCCATTCCTGATTGACCACATTCATATCCAAATATATACAGTCATCCACCAGAATGGCTTTCCCATTGTACTCACCTTTATACATAATATTATACTCTTCTGCTGCCAGCACCGGTGCTGTATCCTGCATATCCTGCTTCTGCATTCCAAAAAAGTATTGGTAGATCGCCACACCCAGATAGGCGATCAAACCCACGCCCACAAAGGCTGCAGCTGCCCAGCCAAAAAATTTAGCTTTATTAACTTGTCTCATAGTTCCTCCTCATATTGAACCGTCAAAATCGACAGGGGAATTCTTCAAAATAATCCATCTTATAGTGTATCATTCTTTCGGCTTTCCGTCAACTTCTTGTAATTTCTTTTATTTTGTGGTATAACTAAAATACTTTTAAAAAGGATGGGTTTTTCTATTGTTTAATATTAAGGAAGAGCTCAAAAAGCTCCCCCACAAACCCGGCGTATACATTATGCACGAGGGTGACCTGATCCTCTATGTGGGAAAGGCCGTAGACCTGCATAACCGTGTCCGCCAATACTTTCAAAGCCCCAAGGGTAAATCTCCCAAAATCCTTCGAATGGTGCAGCGAGTCGAATATTTCGAATACATCGTTACTGACACCGAAATGGAAGCTCTGATTTTGGAAAATAACCTGATCAAGGAACACCGTCCCCCTTATAACACCATGTTAAAGGATGATAAACAGTATCCTTATATTAAGGTAACTACTCAGGAGGCGTATCCCCGTATCTTTAAGACCCGCAAGATCCTGCGGGATAAGAACCGCTACTTCGGTCCTTACACCAACGTGACCGCCGTCAATCAAACGATGGACCTCATGAAAAAGCTTTGGCCACTGCGTGACTGTCAGAGGCGCCTGCCTCAGGATATCGGCAAGGAACGACCTTGTCTCAACTATCACATCGGCCGCTGCTGCGGTCCTTGTACCGGTGAGGTCACTCCTGAGGAATACGGCAAGTATATCGATCAGGCTCTTGATCTGCTAAACGGAAAACACACTCAGATCATCAAAGATCTGGAAAATAAAATGTATAAGGCTTCTGAAGATATGGACTTTGAAAGCGCTGCGCTCTACCGCGACCAGATCGCCGGTGTCAAGTTCCTGTCACAGCAGCAGAAATTAGAACATGCCGGAGCCGAAGAAGACCGTGACGTCATTGCCATCGCTAAAGACGAAGATACTGCTCTAGTGCAAGCCTTTTTCATTCGCGGCGGTAAGTTGATCGGCAGGGAACATTTCGTCATGGAAGGCACCGCCTACATGAAACCCGGTACCATCATCGGCATCTTCATACAACAATTCTATAGCGGCGCTACCTTCATTCCTAAAGAAGTATTGGTAGAGGAACTTCCTTTGGATTCTCCTCTTTTGGAAGAATTTTTAACCTCCAGACGTGGGCAAAAGGTTACAATTTTCCAGCCGCAGCGCGGCGAAAAGACCAAACTAGTGGATTTAGCCCATAAAAATGCAGCTTTGACCCTCTCTCAATTTGGGGCTCGCCTCAAAGCTGAAGATCGCCGCACCCGCGGCGCCGTTCAGCAACTTGAAGAATTGCTGCAGTTTGATGAATATCCTATTGAACGAATCGAAGCCTACGATATTTCCAACACCTTCGGTTCTCAGTCCGTTGGTTCCATGGTTGTATTTGAAGGTGGAAAACCCAAAAACAGCGACTATCGTAAATTCAAAATACAGACCGTGGTTGGTCCTGATGACTATGCTTCCATGGAGGAAGTTTTGCGTCGTCGTTTTACCCACGCACTTGAAGAGATTCGACAACTTTCTAAAGAAGGGAAAGATCCTTCCCTCGGCAGTTTTACCAAACTTCCTGATTTGATCCTAATGGATGGTGGCCGTGGTCAGGTGAACATAGCCCTTAAAGTCTTAGAAGAAGTCGGCTTAGATATTCCCGTGGCCGGTATGGTCAAGGATGACCATCATCGCACCCGCGGGTTGTATTATGAAAATGAAGAAATTGAATTCGGCAAGAACCGTGAAGCATTTCATTTAATTACGCGTATTCAGGATGAAGCCCACCGCTTTGCCATTTCATTTCATAGAAAACTTCGTACCAATGATCAAATCCGTTCTGTCCTGGATCAGATTCCCGGCATCGGCGATGCACGCCGCAAGGCGTTGCTTCGCGCGTTCGGCTCCGTCGATGAAATTCGTAATCTGTCGGTGGAGGAACTACGAAAGGCAGACGGAATGAACCGACCTGCGGCGGAAGCCGTATACTATTTCTTTCATTCACGCAAGGAGGATATAACTGAAAATGGCGAAAGAAACGACTTATGATATGACAAAGGGCAATCCTGTCCGACTTTTGATTTTATTTACGATTCCCATGCTGCTGGGTAATGTGGTACAGCAGCTGTATTCCTCGGTTGACTCCATTGTAGTGGGCCACTTTGTAAGCGTTGAAGCTATGGCAGCCATTGGCGCTACCTCTGCTATGCTCTACTTTTTCTTAAACATGGCCATCGGCCTTAGTAATGGTTTAGGCATTGTTATGTCTCAGTACTTCGGTGCTAAAAATATGACAATGCTGCAAAAGGCTTCTGCCAACGCACTGATTGTCACTACCTTCTCAGGTATTGTGATGGGTGGCTTAGGTATGCTATTGGCTCGTCCTTTGCTGGAATTGATGCAAACGCCCGATGATATCATCAATATGTCCCATCTGTATATTTCTATCAGTTACGGTGGTATGATCTTCATGCTCGCCTACAACATTTCGTCCTCTATTCTGCGCGCTGTAGGTAATAGCCGCACACCGCTGTACTTCTTGATCCTTTCTTCTTTACTGAATATTGCACTGGATCTTTTATTTGTTCTGGTATTCCATTGGGATGTAGCGGGTGTTGCCATTGCTACGATCACTGCTCAGGCTTTTTCAGCTCTTTGTTCTTTCATCTACATATTCCGCCACTATCCAATGCTTCGCTTTAAGCTTCGAGACATGAAACCCAACTGGGAAATCATTGGACGTGTTGTTAAGATCGGTCTTCCCATGGGTCTGCAAAGCGGTTGCTTTGCTGCCGGCATGATGGTAATTCAGGCAACAATCAACTCCTATGGTACAGCCGTTGTAGCCGGTTATACCGCTGCAGTTCGTGTAGAAACCCTGACCTGGATGCTGCCCACTACCATTGGCACCTCCATTTCCAACTATGCAGGTCAAAATGCCGGAGCTAAGGATATTTCTCGAATCCAAAAGGGTGTGAAAGCTGCAGTTATCATCTGTATCATTGCTTCTTTGGCTTCCACCGTATTTGTTTATATCACCGGTACCTCTCTACTGAAACTGTTCATCGACAATGAGGCCGAGATCATGAAGGTTGCTCAGGAATTCCTCTTTGTTAACGCCACCTTCTATGTATTTATCGGATTGATCATGATCTATAACGGTACTCTTCGTGGTATCGGAATCGTTGGTCTTCCAATGATCTCCGCCTTCATCGAACTTTTCTTGAAGGTAGGCGGTGCTTTATTCCTTTCCTATTTGTTCGGTTATTTTGGAATCTGGTTCGCCGAACCTTTGGGCTGGATTCTTGGTACTATTCCCAGTGCGATCTATTATTATAAAGGCGCCTGGAAGAAGACAGTTTTGGAATTGAAAGTATAACTCATAACAAGAAGAGCCTTCGCTGCACATATCACAGTGCGACGAAGGCTCTTCTTAACACCTTATTTTAAACTTTCCACAATCTCTTTCATTTTCCCGCTCAGTTCTTTTTGCTCGGCACGAGTCATGCTAGCTACATCAATCATTTCGCCAAAGTAAATATGCACCTCGGCAGGCTTCACTTTTATGCCTTTATTACCTTCAAAGATTGCATATACATTTTCTAATCGGAAGGGTACGATCGGCGCTCCCACCATAGTAGCAGCTTTGATGCTGCCTTTTTTAAATTCCGCCATTACCGGGCCCTGGCTGCGAGTTCCCTCCGGAAAGATTACCATATTCAAGCCGCGTTCCAACTTTTGAGCAGCTTCTTTAATGGCATTAAGAGATTGACGTACATCTTCTCGGTCCATATGTACACAACCAACCACATCCAGAATGGGACCCAAAAAAGGCTTTTGACCTACTTCTTTTTTGGATACAAAAGCTGTCGGTTCCTCCATAACAGCCAACAATGCCGGAATATCCAAATAACTCTGATGATTACCCACAAATAGAACACCCTTACGCTCCGGCAGATTTTCCAAACCATGATAAATAATTCGGGTTCCTGCTACTTTAAAAATGCCCTGTGCATAAGGACGGATAAAATCATAACCCATCTGCCAGCTTTCTTCTTCCGACACTTTTTTACTTTGACGAATCACTTTTCTCGCTTTAATAAAAATCTTACACATATATAAACCGGTACGGATCGTTTCAAACATGGTTGTTACCTCACTTATATTATTCAGCATTCAAATCACAAATAAACGCTGGTATTCTAATCATACCCAATCATTCGCGAAAAAGCAAGTGAATATTTCATACAGATTGGTTCAAATGTAATAAAAACCGCAACAAAAAAGCTGCCAGGTAAACCTGACAGCTTTTTGATTCGTTAAATACTGTAATTAGATATTACAGCTCAGCGAAGTACTTGATGGTACGAACCATCTGAGAAGTGTAGGAGTTCTCGTTATCATACCAAGAAACAACCTGAACTTCGCTGGTACCGTTCTCCAGATTGATAACCATGGTCTGAGTTGCATCGAACAGAGAACCATAGGTGATACCGATGATATCGGAAGAAACGATCTCATCCTCGTTGTAACCGAAGGACTCAGAAGCAGCAGCTTTCATAGCAGCATTGATCTGCTCTTTGGTTACATGACCTTCAACAACTGCGGTCAGGATGGTGGTGGAACCGGTGGGAACCGGAACACGCTGAGCAGAACCGATCAGCTTGCCGTTCAGCTCGGGAATAACCAAACCGATAGCTTTAGCAGCACCGGTGGAGTTGGGAACGATGTTTACAGCGCCAGCGCGTGCACGACGCAGGTCACCCTTTCTGTGGGGACCGTCCAGAATCATCTGGTCGCCAGTGTAAGCGTGGATAGTGCTCATGATACCGCTCTTGATGGGAGCCAGATCATTCAGAGCCTTAGCCATAGGAGCCAAGCAGTTGGTGGTGCAGGAAGCAGCAGAGATGATCTGATCTTCTTTGCACAGAGTTTCTTCGTTAACGCTGAATACTACAGTCTTCAGATCGTTACCAGCGGGAGCAGAGATAACAACTTTCTTTGCACCAGCATCGATGTGAGCCTGGCTCTTTGCTTTAGAAGCGAAGAAACCGGTACACTCCAGAACTACGTCTACGCCCAGCTCGCCCCAGGGCAGCTCAGCAGGATTGGGGTTCTTGTAGATGGTGATCTCTTTACCGTCTACTACGATAGAACCTTCGCCAGCAACAACTTCATGACCGTCGTAACGACCCTGAGAAGAGTCATACTTCAGCAGATGAGCCAGCATTTTAGGATCAGTCAAGTCGTTAATAGCAACAACTTCATAACCTTCAGCACCGAACATCTGACGGAAAGCCAGACGACCGATACGACCAAAACCGTTAATAGCAACTTTAACCATTGGAATCAACCTCCATAAGTGTAGTAATTTTACATTGTTTATTTTACGACAAATAAATAACATTGTCAAGATATATTTACCATATACGCTTCCCATTTCGCATCATGACGACGGATGCTGCTCTCTTTCTCCAGCCTTTGCCACTCTTCTTCCATACGTTGGCTTTTCAGCTGTTCCATAATTTCATCCCGATATGCTTCTTTAACATCCATCAGAATTTTTTGATATGACTGGATATCGTAAGCAGTTGACGGACTCAAAGAAACTACCTTTACAATTAAATATCCGTATGGCGTTTCGATCAATTCCGAGACCTCACCGATGGGCGTATATAGTATTTTTTCAGCCACTCCAGGCTCCATCTGTCCAAAATATACCGTTCCAAAGTTCACACCCGGATGCTGCACAGCTCCCTGAGCAAACACCGGATTATCCTGTATTTCAATACTATCAGCAAACTCATTACTGAACGCTGTAAAACACTCGGCATCCAGGTTATCGTAAATTCGCAGCACTTCTTCCAGAATCATTGCCTTTTGCGCTTCCGAATAAGTAACCCACTCTCCTTCTACCCATTCACCGGTATAAAACATCATCGGCTTTAGGCGTATAGAGCGGGTATACTGTTCAACATTCAAATTATCGTAGCGGGCAAAGGTCTGGTAAAGTTTTTCTTCTATCTCACCTTCGTTACTGCCGGGTAAGAAAGTAGCTTCTGCTTCATAACGATAAGCCAAATAATTCTCTTGAACGACTTTTTCTATTACTTCATCATCAATATAATGTTTCTCACAATACTCTTTGCCCAATATTTCAGCTAACTCTTCCGTTAGCTCCTCTAACCCGCTTGCTTCCTGCGGACTCAAAGAACCAGCTGAGGCTTTGATCGCCTTAATCCGAATCATAGACTCCATCACTCGCTCAAGAGCAGTCTGCTCCGGATCCAAGCCCAGAATTTCCAAATTCCAAATTTTTTCAGAGCCCATTCGTTCAAATTCCAATTCCATCAGTCGATAGTAAACCATAGCTTCACTAATGCTGACTTTGTCATCATTTACTTCCAGAATGGTCGCTTGATCCGGTCGTTGCGTATATCGCTGCAGAAAATATCCTCCCACCACTAACAGCACTATCAAAAAGAACCCCTGAAGCAGTATCCGGCTGCGCCGGCTTTTTTTCTTATCTTTCTGCTTTTTCATGATGCACTCTCCTTAGGCTCTAACCGCAACCCTTCGATCTCGTGCAACGCCTCTTTAATGCGAGCCAACAACAGCTGATCTTTGGGTGCATCTTCCACCCGCATGGTCAATTTTGCTTTTTTTACATCCGATACAAAACGCGCATCTCCCTTATGCTCTTTCATGAAAGCGGTCAGTTTTAAGGGATCCAAAGGCGCATCCGGCCGTAGTTGCAAAATCAAACTGTTCTTTTTGTATTCCAACAAATCGCAGCCCACATGATTCGCCATAGACTTGATATAGGAAATATCCAACAAATTGCTTACACACTGCGGCATATCGGAATAACGATCTGTGAGTTCATCCTGCATATCGAAATAATCTTCTTCGTTTTGAATGGCTGCGATCTTCTTGTATATCTCCAGTTTCTGACCCTCATTAGCAATATAAGTAGAAGGCAAATAGGCATTCACTTTGATATACACCGTGGTTTCAAAGTTTTCAGCCACAGGCTGATTCATTACCCTGGTCATAGCCTCCTGCAGCAGTTTACAGTACAGTTCATAACCAACTGCTCCCATATGTCCATGTTGCTCCGGTCCTAAAATGTTGCCAGCACCACGAATCTCCAAATCGCGCATGGCAATTTTGAAGCCACTTCCAAACTCGGTAAACTCACCAATCGCCTCCAACCGCTTTTGAGCCACTTCCTGCAGCACCTTACCGGGACGATACAAGAAATAGGCGTAGGCCATACGCGTCGAACGGCCCACTCGGCCTCGCAACTGATACAGCTGTGCCAAACCCATGGCATCGGCATTTTCAATGATAATCGTATTCGCATTACTGATATCCAGACCAGTCTCGATGATAGTGGTGCAGACTAATACATCCACTTCTCCCTCGATAAAACGCAGCATTACCTTTTCCAATTCGCGCTCACTCATCTGACCGTGGGCAAACGCAACTCTTGCCTCCGGCACCATAGCCTGTACACGACCGGCGGCATCATCGATGCTGCCCACACGATTGTGCAGATAGAACACCTGACCACCACGACCCAACTCTCGATAGATCGCCTCACGGATCATTTGGCTATCTTCTTCCATTACATAAGTCTGTATTGGCTGACGATGCTGGGGTGCCTCCTCAAGCAAACTCATATCGCGCATACCATTGATACTCATATGCAAGGTACGGGGAATAGGTGTTGCCGACAGCGTCAGCACATCTACATCTTTTTTAATGGATTTGATCTTTTCCTTGTGGCCAACACCAAATCGCTGTTCCTCGTCGATCACCAAAAGTCCCAGGTCCTTAAATTGCACATCTTGACTCAACAATCGGTGTGTACCAATCAAAATATCGACTGTACCGATCCGAGTTCCCTCCAGTGCAATTTTAGTCTGCTTAGGCGTACGGAAACGTGACAACAATTCAATATTCACCGGATAGTCGCGCATACGGGATACAAAAGTCTTATAATGCTGCTGGGCCAATATGGTAGTAGGTGCCAAAAAAGCCACCTGCTTCCCCTCCTGCACAGCCTTAAAAGCTGCACGAATGGCCACCTCTGTCTTTCCGTAACCAACATCACCACAGATCAAACGATCCATGATTCGGCTGCTTTCCATATCACGTTTCGTATCTTCAATGGCAGTCAGCTGATCGTCGGTTTCCTCAAAAGGAAACGATTCCTCAAACTCCTTCTGCCATACCGTATCCTGGGCGAACTGATACCCTTTTTTATTTTCGCGTTCAGCATACAAAGCCACCAGATCCTCTGCCAGCTTTGCCACACCTTCTTTTACTTTTGTTTTTGTTCTTTGCCAGTCGTTACCGGCCAATTTATTCAATTTCGGCTTGGCATCCTCGCCGGCCACATAGCGCTGCAGCATATCCAGCGATGTTGTAGGCACATACAGGGTACCGCCGTCTTTGTATACAATTTTAAAATAATCCCGCTTGCTGTCGCCGTCATCCATCTGCACAATGCCATGATAGATGCCCACGCCGTGGTTTTCATGTACAACATAATCACCCACTGTCAGCTCGCCGAAACTGCCGATTTTTTGACCGGCTTTAAACTTTTTCCTCTTCTTAGTGCTGCGTCTGCGGCTGCTCTCCGCCAATTCCTTCATAGAGATCACCACAAAACCAGCCTCCGGATAGCTAAACCCTTTACCCAGAGCCCCCTTGGCCACTGCAATACTACCGGGTCTTGGTTCCTCTTCCAGCTTTTCATAGGCATAGGCACTCAAGCCCTCCTCCAAAAGCCGGCCCACCATACGCTGTACCCGCAGCAGGCTATCGGTCAGAACCACCGTTTTATAATTCATTTTTACATTGGTGCGCAGCTCATCCAACAGCATCTTTTCATCACCCTGGATTACATTAATGGATCGGCTGTTCACCCGCAAAATGTCTTTAATATAGAATACATTTTGATTGCTGCCCAAAAGGCTGCACATATATACTCTTGAAAAGCCTTCCCACTGGGCCTCTATCTCTGCAAACCGCGGAAACATCTCTCCCTGTCCCGGCAGCAAATAACCCTTCTTCAGGCGTCCCTCCAAGCTGTTGCCCAGCTCATCCTGCAGCACCCGCACCTTCTCCATAATATGTGCCGGATCCTGCAAGTAGAGCACTGCATTTGGATCCACATAGTCCAAGATGCTTACTGTATGCTCATAAAACAAAGGCGTATAACTCTCCAAACCACGCAAACGCTGTTGTCCCAGCCGTTCCAGAAAGTTCTTTGTAATTCCCTCCAGACGCTGCGCCTCTTCAAGCAGTTCCTGCTTGCGCAAAGCAGCCGCCCCTGCCTTCATCTGCTCTGTGATCCGCTCAATACCCGCTTCGATCTGTTCATCACCCACCACGATTTCCGAAACCGGAAAAACCGTAATGTACTCCAAGCGATGCGCACTACGCTGCGTTTCAGTATCTAACACGCGAATCGAATCAATCTCATCGCCCCACATTTCCAGTCGGTATGCTGTATCTTCCGTAATCGGGTAAATGTCAATAATACCGCCGCGGACGGAAAACTGTCCGGGGCTATCCACCTGTTCACTTCGTTCATATCCCATTTGAGCTAGACGAGGAATCAAGGTTTCCAATGGAAGCTCATCTCCGATACGCTTCCGCAAAATAAAACTTTCCCAAATTTCCTTCGGGATCAACCTGTCATACAAAGCCTCCACCGACAGTACGATCACCTTGGCCTGCTGCTGGCGCAGAGCCTGAAAGACCTTCATACGGTCTTCTTCGATTGCTAAGCCTCGGACATCAGCACTGTAAAATAGTGGATCTTTCGCAGGGAAGTACCAACAAGCCTTAGGAAAATAGAACTTCAACTCGCCGTATACTTCTTTTGCCTTCATTTCATTCGCTGTGATTACCACAGCGGGTCGCTCCGTAAAGCCGGAAAAAGCAGCAATCAAATGATTCTGCACTGAATCTCCGGTACCGGAAATCAAAAAAGGTTCGTGCTTTTCAATGTGTTCCAGTGCTGTTACCGCCCAGTCTTCCTGCCGTATCGGGTTCCATAAACCTTGCATGGTATCCTCCCTTCTCTTTTCACTCTTCCGTATCTAAAATTCTTATTTTAGAACGCTGGTATCATCAAGTTGCGCACATCGTGCGATTATTTTTTTACATTATACAAATTCATGGCCTTGTCCAGCCCCTTGGACACAATGGCCTCGGCAGCCTTAGCAGCCTCACCAATGGTCTCCCGAATGCCCACCACTTCTTCCGCAGTGAATTTAGCCAACACATAGTCCGCCAGGTCCCAGCCCTGAGGTTTTTCACCCACACCAATGCGAACACGGGGAAAATCCTGAGTTCCCAGATGAGAAATAATGCTCTTCATGCCGTTATGACCGCCGGCTGAACCGCCTTTTCGCAGGCGCAGCTGGCCAAAGGGCAGAGAAACATCATCGTAAATAACAATCACATGATCCGCCGGGATCTTATAAAAGTTGGCCACCGCCTGAATGGCAATACCGCTGTTATTCATATATGTCATGGGACGACACAATATGCAAGGCTCTCCTGCAATGGTGCCCTGAGAGATCATTGCCTGAAACTTAGCACGTTCAGGAGTAAATTTAAGTTCATCATGCAGACGAATGACGGCCTCAAACCCCACATTGTGTCGTGTGGCCGCATATTTTAAGTCCGGATTACCCAGACCGGCAATTAAATACATAACACTAACTCCAATTTTAAAGTAAACTCTTAATAAAATGCTCTGCAGCACGTGGGGAACGACTGCCCCTGGCCAGAGCAAAGGCCTCGGCCTTCAAATCCATCTGTCCCTGATCCATTTGAACTCCATAGCGTTTTGCAAGCTCATGAACGATATCCAGATACAGCTTTTTGGCCGGTCTGGAGAAATAAATGGTCAGGCCGAACCGATCCGACAGAGACATCAACTCCTGCACGGTATCAGAATGATGTACATCATCTTCATCTGCCCGATTCGAGAAGGTTTCTTTCACAATGTGACGTCGGTTACTGGTAGCGTAGATTACCGCATTTCCCGCTTTCGCAGAAGCACTGCCTTCCAGCGCGGCCTTCAGCATGCTGAAACAGTCATCATTTTTATTAAAGGAAAGATCATCAATAAAAATAATGAATTTCAACGGATGATCCGCAATTCGGCCCATCACATATGACAGGCTGAACAGCTGATCTTTACGCAGTTCGATCAAACGCACACCTTGATCATAAAAATAATTGGCACAGGCTTTTACAGTAGAAGACTTACCGGTACCGGCATCACCGCACAAAAGTGCATTGGCGGCCGGGCGTCCTTCCACTAAAGCCTTAGTATTCTCCATCAGCTTCTGTCGCTCGCTCTCATAGCCTATAAACTGACTCAGATCAATGGGATCTGCCGCTTCCACTGGAACAATGGTATTGTCCACCACTTTAAACATACCTGCTGTAGCAAAAACACCATAACCGTAGCGATTCACCTCGGCCATACGCTTTGCATAGCTCTGTGCCAGATCCATGGGACGATTTTCAAAGTCGGGCACATAACCTTCATACTCTATGGATTCACACAGCTTCTCCGCTGTCAGTTCCGTCAGCTTTGAAAACAAAGAAAGTTCAGCCTGCGCATTGCGCACCAAAGCCTCTGCTACCGAGCATTTCTTAGCCAGATTTACAATATAGGTATTTTCATCTTCATATACTGCCTTCGCCAAAAAATCAGAAAAGCAATATCCTGCCTCTGCCAGCGAATATACAAACGCTCCAAAACGGTCCATCTGTTCCCATGAAGGGCCATCACATTTCAAAAAGTTTAGCAGAGCCTGCATTTCTTTTTTCTGCAGTACAGCACGAAATACACTGATTGCCGAAAGTTCGCAGGCAAGCTGCTTTAATTCTTGTTTCGTCATAGAATCGATCCTTTTATACAAACTGGTTGATGATGGCACCTTTATCCGCAGAGCTAACCATAGCAGCATAGCGCGCCAGCGCACCCTTAATGTCGTTCTTCTGCAGAATGGACATCGTCTTTTTACGGTCTTCCAATTCGCTCTCAGCCACCTTCAGCTCGATAGAATACTCCGGAATATTGATAGAAATGATATCCCCATCTTTCACGTAAGCAATCAAGCCGCCGCGCACTGCTTCAGGTGAAATATGTCCAATGGCAGCCCCACGGGTCGCTCCGGAGAAACGTCCGTCAGTAATCAGCGCTACATCTTTATCCAATCCCATACCGGCAATAGCCGAAGTGGGTGAAAGCATTTCTCTCATACCGGGACCACCGGCCGGACCTTCATAGCGGATCACCACCACATCACCCTTTTCGATCTTACCGGCATAGATGGCAGCAATCGCTTCTTCTTCACTGTTAAACACTTTGGCCGGACCTTCATGCACCAACATCTCCGCTGCCACTGCGCTGCGTTTAACCACACAGCCATCGGGCGCTAAATTACCCCGCAGCACAGCAATACCACCGGTCTTACTATAGGCATTATCCACGGTACGGATCACCTGCGGGTCTCGGTTTACAGCATTTTGAATGTTCTCACCCAGCGTTTTTCCTGTACAGGTCATAACAGAAGTATCCAACAGTCCAATCTCTGCCAGCTGTTTCAGCACGGCATATACACCACCGGCTTCGTTCAAATCTTCCATATAAGTAGGACCTGCCGGTGCCAGATGACATAGATTTGGCGTTCTTTCACTCACTTCATTGGCCATGTTCAAGTTGAACTCCACACCGCATTCATTTGCAATAGCAGGCAGATGCAGCATGCTGTTTGTAGAACAGCCCAGAGCCATGTCTGCTGTTAAAGCATTTTTTATGGCCGCTTCCGTCATGATATCACGGGGTTTGATATTTTTATTAACCAGCTCCATAATCTGCATACCGGCATGTTTTGCCAGTTCGATTCGAGAAGAATACACAGCCGGAATCGTACCATTGCCCTGCAGACCCATACCCAACACTTCAGTCAGGCAGTTCATAGAGTTAGCGGTATACATACCGGAGCAGGAACCACAGCTGGGACAGGTGTTTTCTTCACACACGGTCAGCTGTTTTTCATCGATCTTACCCACAGTATAAGCACCAATGGCTTCAAACATACTCGATAGACTTGTTTTCTTACCATCAACGCGGCCAGCCAGCATGGGACCACCACTGACAAAAATAGTAGGAATATTGAGTCTGGCAGCAGCCATCAACAGGCCGGGCACATTTTTATCACAGTTAGGAATCATAACCAGACCGTCAAATCCATGGGCCATCACCATAGCCTCAGTGGAATCAGCAATCAGATCACGGGTGATCAAAGAATATTTCATACCCACATGTCCCATAGCAATGCCATCACATACGGCAATGGCCGGGAACATAATCGGCGTACCACCTGCCATAGCAACCCCTAGTTTCACTGCCTCAGCAATCTTATCCAAATTCATGTGGCCGGGTACGATCTCATTATGCGAGCTGACAATACCGATCAAAGGTCTAGCCTGTTCTTCTTTTGTTAAACCCAGTGCATGGTATAAAGAGCGATGGGCCGCATTTTGAAACCCATCTACAATAGTATCTTTAATCATAACTCCTCCTAAAGGAATCTACGAGCGGCAAATTGCCGCCCGTAGGAACCGTTTCGTTATATGGATCAGTTGTTGATCAGCTTTTCTTCGTCGCTCCAGCTATACAGCTTGCGGATCTCCTTACCTACGATCTCGGAGGGATGCTCACTGGCCAGTTTGCGCATTGCACCAAAATGAACCTGTGCACCGGCATCCGACATATCCAGCAGGAACTCTTTTGCAAAGGAACCATCCTGAATATCTTTCAGGATCTTCTTCATGTTCTTCTTGGTCTCTTCGGTAATGATCTTAGGACCGGTAATATAGTCACCATACTCAGCAGTATTGGAAATGGAATAACGCATACCCTCAAAACCACTCTGGTAAATCAGGTCTACGATCAGTTTTACTTCATGAATACACTCAAAATATGCATTTCTGGGATCATAACCGGCTTCCACCAAGGTCTCATAACCAGCCTGCATCAAGGCACACAAACCGCCGCACAACACAGCCTGCTCACCAAACAAGTCAGTTTCGGTTTCAGTTCTGAAGTTAGTTTCCAGAACACCGGCACGAGCACCACCAATACCCAGAGCATACGCCAAAGCGATATCCAAAGCATCACCGGTGGCATCCTGCTCAATGGCAACCAAACATGGAACACCCTTACCTGCCTGATACTCGCTGCGAACAGTGTGACCGGGGCCCTTCGGTGCGATCATAATTACGTTTACATCAGCCGGAGGCTTGATGCAGCCAAAGTGAATGTTAAAACCGTGAGCAAAAGCCAAAGTCTTACCCTCAGTCAGATTGGGTTCAATGCTTTCTTTATACAACTTAGCCTGCTTTTCATCGTTGATCAGGATCATGATGATATCGGCATTTTTGGCTGCCTCTGCAGAAGTCATAACGGTCAAGCCGGCTGCCTCTGCCTTAGCCCAGCTCTTGCTGCCCTCATACAGACCAACAATTACATTCACTCCGGAATCTTTCAGGTTCAGGGCGTGAGCATGTCCCTGAGAACCATAACCAATAATGGCAACAGTTTTATCGTTCAGCTTAGCTAAATTACAGTCCTGCTGATAATAAATTTTTTGCATGATAAGTATCTCCTTTAAATATGATATAACGCCTGCGTAGCAGGAAATCTTTTACTTGATTACACCATTTTAACACCGCGCTCCAGTGCCACAACACCGGTACGACAGATCTCTTCAATGCCCAAAGGCTTCATAATATCAATAAAGGCATTTATCTTGGTGGGTTCACCGGTCACCTCAACACAGATGGTATCGGTGGTATAGTCGATGATCTTGGCCCGGAAGATTTCCGACGCCGCCATGATCTCCGCTCTCTTTTCCGGCGAATTTCTAACTTTAATGATCATCAGTTCTCGCTCCACGCTGCTTCCATTTTCCAGTACTTTGACTTTCTTAACATTTTGAAGCTTATATAGCTGATTCACCAACTGATCGCGGGCATTTTCATCGGCCCGCAGTGTTATGGTAATACGAGAGAAGGCCGGATCATCCGTCTCGCCTACAGTAAGGGAGTCGATGTTGAATCCACGACGCATAAACATAGAAGTAACACGGGTCAAAACACCGTATTTATTTTCTACGTACACAGCAATTACAAATCGTTTGATCGTTTCTGCCATTTTACCCCTCCTGCTCTCTGGATGTGATCAAATCTTCAATGGAACCGCCAGGCGGCATCATGGGCAACACAAACTCATCCATATTAATGGCAATATCGATCAAATACGGACCATCCTGCTGCATACCCTGTGCGAAGGCTTCCCTAAATTCATCGATCGACGCGACTCTCTGCGCTTTCGCGCCAAAAGCTTCTGCCAATTTCACAAAATCGGTTTTTCGATTGAGCACGGTATTGGAATACCGCTTTCCGAAAAACAGTGTTTGCCACTGACGAACCATTCCCAGCACACCATTATTCAGCAGCACAATGACCACCGGAATATTATAGGTAACTGCCGTGGCCAGTTCATTTAAATTCATGCCAAAGCTGCCATCACCGGTGATCAGCACCGTTCGCTCTCCGCTGGCGATCTGCGCACCAATAGCCGCTCCCAAACCATAACCCATGGTCCCCAAGCCTCCGCTGGACACAAATCGGCGTTCCTTTTCAAAATCGGTATACTGAGCAGCCCACATCTGATGTTGGCCTACATCGGTCGCAATCACCGTATTTTCATCTTTGATCTCGTTGATCACATCGAATATTTGCTTAGGTGTAATATTGGATTTCGCATGAGCTTCATTCTCAGCAGCAATTTCCTTTCCCTTGGCTATATAGCCGTGAATCTGCTCCTGCCACTGCGGATGCTGTTTTGCATCGCAGCGCTCCAAAATTCTGGTAAAGGAGGATACGATGTTGCCCACCAATCCAACTTCAACATGCACATTCTTATTGATTTCGGAAATATCTGCATCCAACTGAATGATTTTGGCTGTTTTTGCATATTTAGATACATTACCGGTGGCACGATCACTGAAGCGCACACCAACACCAATAATGAGATCCGCATCCTTATTCGCCATGGACGAAGCATAATGACCATGCATTCCTTCCATTCCCAGAAAACGTTCATAGGAATTAGACATCGTTGAAAGTCCCATAAAGGAACATCCAATGTAACCATCGATTTTTTCTGCTAATGCCATGATCTCTTTAGCGAGTCCGGCACCGGCAGCACCGCCTCCAATGTATATATATGGACGCTCAGCCTGATTGATCAATTCTACCGCCCGATCAATATCGGCATCTAAAGCTAAAGCCTGCTTTTGATAAGGAACAATCCCCTGAGGCTCAAAGTCGGCCATTGCCATCTGTACATCTTTAGGAATATCGATCAGTACCGGGCCGGGACGACCGGATTTAGCTACCTGAAAGGCCTCGCGAATGGTATCGGCCAACTCATCAACATCCTGCACAAAGTAATTATGCTTAGTGATCGCCATCGTAATACCGGTGATATTGATCTCTTGAAAACTATCTTTACCAATGAGTGCTGTGGATACATTGCCGGTGATTGCCACCATAGGAATCGAATCCAGCATGGCAGTAGCAATACCAGTAACCAGATTGGTGGCACCGGGACCGGATGTAGCGATTACAACACCCACTTTACCAGTCACTCGGGAATAACCATCCGCAGCATGAGCTGCCCCCTGTTCATGGGCTGTCAGCACATGATGAATCCGGTCCTGTGCTTTATATAATTCATCGTATATGTTGACCACTTGCCCGCCGGGATAGCCAAATACATCGGTTACACCCTGCTCTACAAGGGTCTCAATTACGATCTGTGAGCCTGTTATTTTCATATAGGTCTATACTACCTCCATATTACTCATTAAGAACAAATGATAACACAGGAACCCTGTCTTGTCAACCTTGCAGCCACATTTGTCAGCTCCTATATTTTTGAAAATAATGCGTGCAATCCCTGAATTCTTGTGGTATAATAAGGGGTCAGTATTATACAATAGTTTGTGGTATCGTCGCTCCTTTTCAGGAGCACGATCTTTTTGCGCTCTGCGCACTTAAATCCTAAATTAAAGAAGGTTATCAATATGAAAAAAATACATTTTATCGGCATTGGCGGCATCAGCATGAGCGGCATTGCTCAGATCATGAAGAGCCGTGGCTATCAAGTGAGCGGTTCCGACCGCAGTGAAACCGATATGACCCGCCGCCTTGAGGCCTCCGGTATTGCCGTGAGCATCGGTCAACGGGCCGAAAATATCACCCCCGATATGGATACCATTGTATATACCGCAGCGGTTCATGAAGACAATCCCGAACTGATCGCGGCCCGCGCCAGCGGTGCCCGTGTAATCGAGCGTGCTGTTATGCTGGGCGAGCTGCTAGATGAATTTGCTGTGCCCGTTGGTGTAGCCGGCACCCATGGCAAAACCAGTACCAGCAGTATGTTGGCTTATATTTATATGGCTGCCGATTTAGATCCTTCCGTAGCCATCGGTGGCGTACTGCAGAATCTGGGCGCCAATTATCGTGTAGGTCATGGTGATCACATGCTCATTGAAGCCTGCGAATACTGCGATAGCTTCCTGCATTTTCATACCAAATATAATATCATTACCAACATTGAGGCCGAGCATTTGGATTATTTCAAAGATTTGGCCGACATTCAGGATTCCTTCCATGAATACGTAGCCGGCATGCGTGAAGGCGGCACTCTCATTACAGCTGCTGACTGCGCACCCTTGTTTAAAGATCTTCCTGTACAGGTTCTTTCCGTATCGCTGGATGACCCAGCCGATATTACTGCCGAAAATATTGTGCATCATGATAATGCACTGGGTTCCTCCTTCGAAATGATCTACAAAGGGGAAAACCTGGGTCGCTTAGACATTTATGTACCTGGACGTCATTTGATTTTTGATGCTCTGTGCGCCGCCGCGGCGGCAATCGCTGAAGGCATCTCCTTTGACGCTGTGCGTCAAGGTCTGGCGAATTACAAGAGCACACAGAAGCGTTTTGAATATAAAGGCGATTATAAAGGGGCTAAAGTGGTGGATGACTATGCACATCACCCCTCTGAAATCAAAGCCACCATGCTGGCCGCTCGTGAAGTACCTCACAACGAATTGTACGTAGTATTCCAACCCCACACCTTCAGCCGCACCATTGCCTTTTTCGATGACTTTGTATCCACTCTTTCTATGGCAGACCATTTGCTGCTGGCCGATATCTACTCCGCCCGGGAAGAAGATACAGGCGAGGTCAGTTCGAAAAAACTGGCAGATGCCATTGCCAAAAATGGGATCGATGTCCATTATTTTCCAACGTTCGATGAAATTGAAAAATTTCTTGAAAAAAACATATCCACAAACGATTTGTTGATAACTATGGGTGCCGGAAATGCCGTAGATATTGCAAATCACCTGCTTTCGAAAAAGTAATCCACATTATCCACAATTGTTCTCTCCGAACATTCGTTCCATCCATTGTGGACAACTCCCCACACATTGTGGATAACTTTTTCTTTCAAAAAATGCGATAAATAAAGGCATTCACAGCTTTTTAACTTTGTCTTTTTAGGAGTTATCCACCGTGTTGTGGATAACTCTTTTTTACCCTTTAGTGAGTTTTCCACCTCTTCACAAAATTCCCGGCTTGATGTATAATAGCCTTTACAAAAATGGAGTTATTTCGACATCCGTCCCGTTATATCAATTCCATTCAAATTCTATTAGAAAGTTGGGAAACACATGCCAGCGCTTTTATTTCAGCAGCCTAAAGCCGATTACGCTACACCGATCGCAGATGATTTTATTTTGAACCATATGCCTACGGCCAATGGAAACTACGTGAAAGTCTATCTTTATGTCTTTCACCATTTTTTGCGTTCCAGTGCCAACTCTGCAGCCGATTTCTCCACGAAGGATACCGCTTCTATGCTGGGTCTGTTGGAATCTGATGTCATGCAGGCATTGCACTATTGGAACGATAAAAAAGTGCTGCAATTAACTCAGGATGGCGAACAGCTCTGGCTTTCATTCCCGCCCTATCATAGCTGCGTCCCCACCGATCCCGACCCAAATGGCCCCGGTACCGACTCTTCTAAAGTAGTACGCGTGGAACACAAACCCACCTATACCCCCGAAGAACTGAATATTTACGAGCAGAATCCTGTTATTAAAGATCTGTTCACCACCGCATCCCGCTTACTGGGCGAACAGTTCAGCTTTCCTAATCTTTCTTTATTGTTCAGTTTTTATGACTACTACCGCCTTCCTGTCAATGTAATCAAATTCCTTATGGAATACTGCATTCAAAACGGAAACCGCAGCCTGCGCTACATGGAAAAAGTAGCTCAAGACTGGTCCGACCGCGGCATCGCCACAGTGGAGGCCGCTCGTTCCCATCTCAAACGCTTCGATGTCTATCGGCCTGTATTAAAGGCTTTTGGCATCACCTCCCGTCAGCCCTCTGAGCAGGAGATCGAGATCATGGAACGTTGGCTCTACCACTATGGTCTTAGCATGGATCTAATTATCGAAGCTGCCACTCGTACTCTTTCCAAAACCGGTAAACCTGCTTTCAACTATGCCGAATCTATTTTGAAAAGTTGGTACGAACAACAGGTTCGCACTTTAGATGATGTGTCCCGTCTGGACACTGCCTTTGCTTCCAAACAGCAGGTTGCTGTTGGCACTGCTCCGTCCCCCCTGACGCCCCGTCAGCCTAAGGGCACCTTCCATACATACAACACCCGTGATTGGGACTTCGACAGCATCGAACGCCGTGCCCAGAATCAACTCTATTCCCAGGATCGCTAAGGAGGTTCTGCCATGTCTGTTTCCGATACTCGCATCACCCAGCTTTTGCGCGAATACGAAGAGGTCCGCTCTGCTGCTGAATCCGCAGCCCGCGACCGCAAACAATTGATCTATTCTCGCATTCCGCGCATTATGGAAATCGATCAGGAGCTGGATTCTTTCGGACTTCGCGCTGTGAAAACCTATCTACGTAGCGGTAAAAATAAAGAGCTTGTACTCACCTCTCTTAAAGAAGTTAACCGCAAGTTATTAGCCGAAAAGGCTCAGCTTTTAGTTGAAGCTGGTTACTCCTCTGATTATCTGGATGTTCACTACCACTGCCCCATTTGTCAAGATACCGGTTATGTAGAAGGTCAGAAATGCCGTTGTCTGCAGCAAAAACTTATTGAACAGGCCTATGATAAATCCAATATTAAATCTCTGCTTCAGCGAGAAAATTTCTCTACTTTTAATTTGAACCGATTTTCCAACGACCCGGTTCCCGGAGAACCCTTGACTCCTTTGGAAAATATTAAGCTGGTACGGGATCGTGTATTCAACTACATCAACGATTTTCCCAAGTCCCAACCCGGCAATTTGCTGTTTTACGGCACTACCGGTACCGGCAAAACTTTCTTTTGCAACTGCATCGCCAAAGCCCT
>JAZQWC010000085.1:0-38950 GCA_045632125.1 Bianqueaceae bacterium | reverse complement strand
GGGTACAAGACTGGAGGGATCTGCCCAGGCAGTTGTTCTTTACCACCGGAAAAACTGTATGGAAATTACAGCAGATGGCTAAGGAATATCAGGTGCCCCTGCGCTTGACCTGGACTGTGGAAAGCCATCGGCCGCAGGAATTGAACCATGTGACAGAGCAGCTCTGTTTGACCATGCAGCAGCCCTTCGAAGGGCAGGCAAATCGGGTCAAGGCATACATGGCAGCCAATCAGATGGAGGAACTGCAGCAACTATTTCATGAAATTATGTACTTGGTGCAGGAAAAGGGGTATCAATATCGGGATATTGCGATTGTGGCGGCAGATCTGGAGGGGTACGCCCATCCGATACGACGTCAAATGGAATTATATGAGATTCCCGGTTTTATCGATGAAAAGATGGATATATCGCTGAGTCCTTATGTACAGTGGATTCAGGGCTTGGGAGAGTTGATCGCCTCAGGATTTTCTGCGGAGTCATTATTTGCTGTGTTGAAAACCGGTTTAACCGAGCTGACGGCAGAAGAAATGGACCGACTGGAAAATCAGGTCTTGAAAGAGAACTGGTGGGGACGCGATCGTGTGATTCGTGGTCTGCGTGAACAGGAGACCATGTGGCAGCAGGGACAGTCTGATCAGCTAGAACTATGGCAAGGACCCTTAGGGCGTTTAGCAGATCAACTGGAAGCTTTTGCTATGGCCACGAAAGGAAAGCACACGGTACAGGAGCTGACCGCTGCCTATCGTTTGTTGGCAGAACAACAGCAGGTTCAGCTACGCTTGGATGAAAAGGCCGCACAGCTAGAAGCAGAAGGAAAACTACTGAAAGCCATGCAGTATAGTCGAATTTTCGAAGTGGTACAGCAGCTGCAAGAGCGTCTTTGCGAAGTGATGGGAAATGTACCGATGAGCATGGCCGAATATGCAGATGTACTGGAAGTGGGGCTGTCACAATCCAAGATGGGTCAGCTGCCGCCGGCTGTGGACGAACTATTGGTAGCCGATTTAGGCCGTTCCAAACTTTCGTCTTATAAGGCGGTGTTTATTGTGGGTCTGCAGGAAGGTAGCTTTCCTAAAGTTGGCGGAGCGAAAGGTCTGTTGACGCAAAAGGAGCGGAGCCAAGCAGGCCGTCAATTGGAGCTGGCTCAGGGCGAAAAAGAAAACTTAGTGGAGCAATATTTCTTATTATATACAGTGATGGGTAAGGCACGAGAGAGGCTATACTTTTTCAGCAGCCAAGGGACCAGTGAAGGAAAGGCTTTTGGTCAGTCTACGCTGTGGAAACGGTTGGACCGGGTTCTGGGAAGTAACTGGAAACTGGAGCAGCGATCTGCAAGCCCTCGTCCACTGCCCTATTTGTATGAGGCAGATCGTCTAATTAGCGGCGCTGCCGCAAAATGGATGGAGGAAAACGGCTTCGATCAGCTAATGGAGCAGATGAGACAAGGCCGGGAGCTGAAGACTGGGGCAGAGAAACTGCCTGCGACGGTGGCACGTAGGCTTATGGATCCAGCTCAGCGGATGCTGAGTGTGACGCAGTTGGAGCAGTACGCCCGCTGTCCGTTTGCCTATTATTTGCGGTATGGTTTATATTTGAAGGAGCGAGAAGTGCCTCAGGTTCGTAGCTTGGAGGATGGCAATGTGCTTCATGATATTTTGCAGGATGCGGGCGAGTTTTTGACGCAGGCGTTGGCCGGAGAGGAGGCTGTGGCGCTGGCGGAGAAACTGGCGGGGCTGAAGCAGGAGGAGTACGCGGTGTATCAGACTACCGGCCGATATCGATATTATTGGCGTAAACTCCAAAAGTCGGCGGCTCGTGCGCTGCAGATTTTAACGGCGCAGATTCAAAAGGGGGATTTTGAGCCGGCTGCTTTTGAGTGGCGTTTTGGTGGCGGCAGTCAGGGCGGTGAGCCTGTCGCAGTAACGCTGCCCGATGGCAGGATCGCGAAACTGCAGGGCAAGGTGGACCGAGTGGATCTGTGGCAGGATGAGCAGGAGCGGTATGTACGAGTCATTGATTATAAATCCGGTGCAACGGAGTATAAGCCGGAGGAGATGTATGCGGGTCTGCAGCTGCAGCTGCCTGTTTACATGGAGGCCACAGCTCAGGCCTATGGTGCAAAGCCGGCGGGCTTCTTCTATTTCCATTTGACCCCTCAATTGCAGGAAAGTGAAGGGGCAGCAGTAGATTTTGAACGGCTGATGTTAAAGGCAGGACGGTTGGATGGTTTGTTTTTAGATGATCTGGCGGTGGCCGGACACATGGATCATGAGATTGACGTGGATCCGTTGGTGCTTAAGGCGCGGGTCACGAAGGATGGTCGTTTTGCGAAGAATAATTTGACAGCTACGCCGGAGCAATTTGAGGCACTGCAGGAATTTACGCATAAGAAGATTCGTCAGCTGAGTGGCGATATTGGCGAAGGCCATATTGAGCAATCACCGGTGCAAATGGGCCAAACGAAGGCCTGTGATTATTGTGAGTTTAAACGGGCTTGTCCTTTTGATGAAGGACTGCCCGGACAGGAATGCCGCAGGATCGAAAAGATGAGTGCAGAGCAGTTCTGGGAAAAAATCGAAGAATTTGACAATTCGTTTTAAAATAGTTTTAAAAAACTGAAAAATAAAAAAGGAAATCGAATTCTTTTGTCGAATTATAATAAGGTACCCTGTGGAAAAGTGTAACAGGGAGATTTTTGGAAGGAGGCGGTTTATATGTACTATCCGGATGATTTGATCCGGGAGATTCGAGAGAGCAATGACATTGTCAGCGTGATTTCGGAATATATGACTCTAACCAAGAAGGGCAGCAACCACTTTGGATTGTGTCCCTTTCATGGAGAGAAAACACCGTCTTTTTCTGTAAACGAAAGAGAACAGTTTTTCCATTGCTTTGGCTGTGGAGCCGGTGGCAATGTGTTCACTTTTGTGATGCAAATGGAAAATATGACTTTTGTGGAAACGGTGAAGCATCTGGCGGATCGGGCGAACATTGCCTTGCCGGAGGTGGAACTGTCGCCTCAGGAAAAGCAGAAATTGCTTCGTAAGGAGCGAATGCTGGAGGCTACGAAGGAAGCGGCGCGGTATTATTATTATCACTTGACCCGTACTCCTGCCGGACAGTCGGCATTGCAGTACTTAGAAGGACGTAAGGTGACGGAAGAGTTTCGCCGGAAGTTCGGGTTAGGATATGCACCGGTGAGTCGTGATGGTCTGGCATCGTATCTGACAAAAAAAGGATACACCATAGATGAATTGTTGGGTGCCGGCCTATTATCGGGAAAAGACGGACGGGTGTATGATCGCTTCTTTAATCGATTGATGTTTCCCATTTTTGATTCAGCCGGACGAACCATCGCCTTTGGTGGTCGTGTTATGGGACAAGGTGAACCAAAATACTTGAACTCACCGGAGAGTGAGATCTTTAACAAACGGCGAAATTTGTATGGTATGTCGCTAGCAAAGAAAAGCCGCCGCAATTATTTCCTCATTGTAGAAGGATATATGGATGTGCTTTCATTGCATCAGGCAGGTTTTGATAATGCGGTGGCCAGTTTGGGAACAGCTTTGACCAAGGAGCAAAGCATGCTGATCAAGCGGTATGCAGATCAAGTGGTATTATGCTATGATAGTGACGGAGCCGGTACAAATGCAGCAAGGCGAGCTATTCCAATTTTGGAAGAGGCGGGCCTTAAGGTAAAAGTGATTCGTGTACCGGGAGCGAAAGATCCCGACGAATATATTAAGGAAAATGGTGCAGAAGGTTTTGAAAAGGTAATCGAAAGCGCCATGGATCCGGTGGAATTTGAGATGCTGGTGCTGATGCAGCAAAATGGCAGCGACACCGTGGAGGGGCAGGTGCAGACCCTGCATGATATGGCCCGCAGGCTTTCTCAAATTCAAAGCGATATGGAGCGAGAACTTCATATACGCGATGTGGCAGCTAAGATGAAGGTTTCGGAAGCGAGCCTGAAAAGTGAAGTTGAAGAGCTTCGGCGAAATGAAGGGCTTTTGGAACATCGCAGCAGTCAGCGCAGACGTATGAAAGATCCGGAGTTAGCGGCTAAAGAAGGAAATGCCAAACGGCAGCTTTTGGCGGCATTGATTCAGATGCCCAAGCTATACGAATCGGTATCCCGTTGGGTCAGCGAAAAGGACTTCGGTACGGAAAGCGCAGAGGGGATGAATGAGGCAGCTGAAGGGTCTGGTTTGAATAGTTCCGATGCCTTTTATGCTACCGCAGCTCGATATGTGTTTAAGCAGCTGAAAGGCGGCAATAAACCGCAGCTCGCAGATGTGATCAGCTGTTTTGATACTACTGAGCAGCAGGAAAAGGTATCAGCGTTGGCAGCCTTTGAATTACCTCAGGAGCGTGCGGAACTGGAGAAGTTTTTAACAGAAACGGTACGCACTTTAAAAACAGAGAGCATTGATGAAACCATTCGCAGCGGCGATGATCTGCAAGCCCTGCAGGAGGCGATCAATCAAAAACGTGCTCTGCAGTCACTCAAGATTATGATTCCCGGTTAACGGGTTAAGATTCCCGTTTATCGGGTTAAAAAGAAAGGAATACAATATGCAGCCCAGTGATGCACAAGTTAAGTTTCGCGAGAAGCTGAAATTCTTGGTGGAAGTTGCCAAGAAGAAGAAAAATGTACTGGAGTATAACGAAGTAATCGAGGCATTTGCCGAGATGAATCTGGCTCCAGAAGCCATTGAGAAGGTATATGACTTTTTGGAAGGTCATGGCATCGATATCATTGGATTTATTGAGGAAGCTCCGGAAGAGGAAGAAATCGATCTGACTTTGCCCGAGGGTATTCGCATCGATGATCCGGTACGTATGTACTTGAAGGAAATTGGTAAAGTACCGTTGCTGTCAGCCGATGAAGAAATTGAATTGGCTCAGAGAATGGAGACCGGAGATGAAGCTGCCAAAAAGCGCTTGGCTGAGGCTAACCTGCGTTTGGTAGTTAGTATTGCAAAACGATATGTAGGTCGTGGTATGCTTTTCTTGGACCTGATTCAGGAAGGTAATTTGGGTCTGATCAAAGCTGTAGAAAAGTTTGACTACCGTAAAGGATATAAGTTCAGTACCTATGCTACCTGGTGGATTCGTCAGGCGATCACCCGTGCCATTGCCGATCAGGCCAGAACCATTCGTATTCCCGTGCATATGGTGGAAACGATCAATAAACTGATTCGTGTATCCCGTCAGCTGCTGCAGGAATTGGGACGTGATCCCTCTCCTGAGGAGATTGCGGAGGAGTTGGATATGCCTGTTGGTAAGGTGCGAGAGATTTTGAAGATCGCACAGGAACCGGTTTCTTTGGAAACTCCCATTGGTGAGGAAGAAGATAGCCATCTGGGTGATTTCATCCCCGATACGGAGATGATGATTCCGGCAGATGCTGCCGCCTTTACCCTTCTAAAGGAACAGCTTTTGGAAGTGTTGAATACCTTGACCGACAGAGAACAGAAAGTTCTGCGTCTGCGTTTTGGTTTGGATGATGGTCGTGCCCGTACCTTGGAAGAGGTGGGTTCGAAGTTTGGTGTTACTCGTGAGCGTATTCGCCAGATCGAAGCAAAGGCACTGCGCAAGCTGCGTCATCCTAGCCGCAGCAAAAAGCTGAAAGACTTTTTGGAGTAATATATCATAATGGAACTTTCCATTCGTTTAGAGGCAATTGCAGCCTGTGTGAAACCAGGCCTTACCATTGCCGATATTGGAACCGATCATGGATACTTGCCCATTGAATTGATTCGCAGAGGAATTTGCCCTAAGGTGATGGCCTGTGATGTAAGAAAAGGGCCGTTGGAGCGGGCGCAGGAGCATATTGTGCAAGCAGGGCTTTCGCAGCAGATCGACACACTGCTTTCAAATGGCTTTGAAAAGATACAACCCGGACAGGCTGAAGGGTGTGTGATTGCCGGTATGGGCGGAATGCTTGTGAAAGAGATTCTTGAGGCTGAAAGTCTTAGGGAGAAAAACATGATCAGCGGAATGAAGCAAATGATTCTGCAGCCTCAGTCAGATTATGAGGCAGTAAGAAGAATGGTACATAGGCTTTCATTTCGTATTATGAATGAAGTGATGCTGATCGACCGTGATAAGACCTATTGGATCTTGGTGTGCGAGCCGGGTCAGGAGGTATTTGAAAAGGAATGGCAGTATCGATATGGCCGCTGTCTGACGGAGCGAAAAGATCCGGTTCTGTATGAGTATTTACAGCATAAGTATAATAAGAATGCAGAACTGATCGAGAATTTGCATGGCAGCGATAGCGAAGCAGCTCAGGAGCGGTTGACGTCTTTGCGTTGTGAACAAAATGAATTAACGGAGGTGCTTACACTATGGAATTAACCGTACAGCAGATTGCAGATTTCATGGAAGAATGGGCACCGCTGGGGTATGCAGAGGATTATGACAACGTGGGACTTCTGGTGGGACATCCGGAGCAACCGGTACATCGTATCATGGTGTGTGTGGATGCCAGCGAAGCTGTGATTGCACAGGCGCTTGAAAAAAAAGTGGATCTGTTGTTGACCCATCACCCACTGATTTTTCGTCCGTTAAAACGAATCGTAGAAAAGGATCGAAATGGTCGTAGGTTGCTGCAGCTGATTGAGAACCATATTGCACTTTACAGTGCCCATACCAATATAGATTCTGCTCCCGGCGGTAATATTGACCGTGCGGCTGCGCAGCTTGGTTTGGTGGATGTAATGGCTGTGGCAGAAGAAGGACAGAAGGCCTGCCTGCGCGTGGGTTATTTGCCGGAGGCTGTGTCTTTGGAAGCTTTAGCCGCAGCGACTGCTGAAAAATATCTGGTACCACATGTTCGCATAGTTGGAGAAAAAGAACGTTGCGTTCGTAAGGTTGCTCTGTGTACCGGCAGTGGAATGGACTTTATGCCGCTTGCCCTGCGAGAAGATTGTGATGTGCTGATTACCGGTGATATTACCTTCCATAAGGCAGACGAAGCGGAAGCTGCAGGTTTGAGTTTGATTGATGCTACGCATTTTGGTACTGACTTGCTTTCGGTGAAGTGGATCGCGGAGGAACTGCGGATTATGGCCGAGAAGCAGGGTGCTGACCTGATGGTGTATGAGGCGGTTGAGTCAGATTTGTATCAAACAATTTAAAGTAATAAAATAAATTGAATAGTGGTAAAGGAGGGAAACGCATGATTCGAGTACAGCTTCAGGGCGAACAGCCCCATTTGTATCCTATTGGTATTACATGGGAAGCAATAGCGGAGCAGTCAAAGATCGGATGCCTGTCTCAATCGCCGATCATGGCCGTTGAAAGCGGACATCAATTGCATGAACTGAGTGAAACAGTGAAGCGAGATTGCGAAGGTCGTTTGATCGATCTGACGGATCTGGAAGGTTATCGAATTTATGTGCGAACTCTCACTTATTTACTAATTACCTGTGCTCAAAAAGTATTGGGACAGGATAAACGTATGATTTTGCTACATTCGCTGGGAGGTAATCTGTATAGTGAGATCCGTTTGGGAGAGGAGACACTGACGGTTTCCAACGAGCAGATCAGCGTGATCAAACAGGCAATGCAACTGATGGTAGAGAAGGATATGCCGATACAAAAACGACCCTATCTGCTTTCTGATGCACTGGCATATTTCGAAACAGATAAGTGTCTCGATAAACTGAGCTTGCTGCATTATCGAACCAGTTCCCAGGTAAATTTATATGAGCTGGAAGATGAAAAAGATTACTTTTACGGCGGCATGCTGCCCAGCGTGGGCAAACTAAAATGGTTTGATCTGCAGCCGTATGAAGATGGCATGATTCTGATCACGCCTCAACGCAGTCTGCCTCATGAGCTTCGCAGTTTTGCACCTCAACCAAAACTCTTTGGGGTATTTCAGCAGTCGAAACAGTGGAGCCGGATTTTAAAAGTTTCCAATGTGGGGGCTCTCAACGATTGCATTGCCGCCGGTAAGATCGAAACCTTAGTCCAAATCTCGGAAGCCCTTCATGCAAAACATATTGCTGAAATTGCTTCCCGCGCAGCGGAAAATAGAGGGATTAAGCTGATTTTAGTGGCGGGACCTTCATCCTCGGGTAAAACCACCTTTGCGCAGAAGCTAGGCATCCAGCTGCAGGCAGAGGGACTCAGACCTCATTTGATTTCGATGGATAATTATTTTATCAATCGCGACCAGGTGCCCTTTGGCCCGGATGGGCTTCAGGATTTTGAATCGATGGAGGCAGTGGATTCGGCCTTGTTTAATGAGCATATGCAGGCTCTTTTAAAGGGCGAAGAGGTACAGCTTCCTACTTATAATTTTAAGACTGGTAAGCGGGAGTATAATGGTAATGCACTGCAGCTGCAGGAAGAGGATGTGCTGATTGTGGAAGGAATTCATTGCTTGAATGAATCCTTGAGCAGTAGTGTTCCAAAATCGCAGAAGTTTAAGATTTATATCAGTGCGATCACTATGCTGAATATTGATGATCATAATCGGATTCCGACCACCGATGGACGGCTATTGCGTCGTATGGTGAGGGATCACCAACACAGAGGTACTTCAGCGGCCGAGACCATTAAGCGATGGCCATCGGTAAGAAGTGGGGAGGAGCGCAATATTTTTCCTTTTCAGGAAGAGGCCGATGTGATTTTTAACTCAGCTCATATTTACGAGCTGGCCGTACTAAAGACATATGCAGAACCCTTGCTGTATAATATTCAAAAAGAAGAGCCGGAATATGGCGAAGCCCGCCGGCTGATCAAGTTTTTAAACTATTTTCTGGGCGTAAGTTCGGAAATTGTACCGGAAATGTCTATAATTCGAGAGTTTATCGGAGGGGGTATTTATAGACAATAAAGAATCACTTCGTGATTTTTAGGAAGAATTCTAGGTTCTTCATTTGTAATATTTAATGTACAGATAGAGTCAGGAGGATGTTTGTTCGATGGAGACAGAGTTGAAACAAACGTTGCAAGAAGAAGCACAAGTGCTGCAAGAGGTGCAGGAGATCATTCAGGCGCAAATGGAAGAGCGCATGAAGGATCTTGGTACTTTGAAGCAGGAAATCGTAGATTACCGTAAGTTTTTGTTTGAGGAGATTCCACAGAAAAAGCAATATCTGTTGAATCAGGATGACCCGGTGAAAGAGGCTAATTACACGGCTACCTATCAGCGCGTTCAGCAGCTGAGCCGTATGTATTATAATCCTTATTTTGGCTTGATCGACTATGTGGATCATGCAGCCGATGATGAGGAGGCTTGCTATTATGTAGGTAAAACAGGTTTATCCCAAGAGGGAGAGCCGATTATTCTGGACTGGCGTACCCCGGCCGCTTCGTTGTTTTATCAGCAGCGTTTGGGTGAAATGATCTATCGTGCGCCCGCCGGTGATCGTAAAGTTGATTTGAAGCGTCGCCGTCAGTATATTATTAAAAATGGTAATCTGAAGGGTATGTTTGATTCCGAAATCGATATTAAAGATGATATTCTTCAGATGGTTCTGTCCGGCAGCAGCGGAAGCCGTTTAAAAGAGGTCATTGCCACCATTCAAAAGGAACAGGATGATATTATTCGTGAGCCTTTGGAAAATAACGTGTTCTTAAATGGTGTAGCCGGCTGTGGTAAAACCACGATTGTACTGCATCGAATTGCATATTTACTGTTCAACTATCGTAATCAAATTAAGAATAACATTCTGATTATTGGTCCCAATCAGTTGTTTATGGATTACATTTCCGATGTATTGCCGGATTTGGGTGAGCAGGAAGGTACTTTCCAGTATACGGTGAAGGAACTGGCGATGCGTCTGCTGCATCCCAAACGTGATGTGCTGAAGACCCGCGATTACTATGAACGTATGCTCACCGGTAAAGATAAGAGCTTTATGCAGGAGGCTCAGTACAAATCTTCCATGGCCTTCAAAAATGATTTGGATAAGGCCTTTAAGGAATTGGAAGAGCAGCAGAGAGCCACGGAGGATCTGGTATTCCAGAATCAGGTCATCATGTCTGCTGAAGAACGCAATCAGCTGTTCTATAAAACGCAGATTCGCCTGCCGTATATTCGCCGCTGTGAAAAAATTAAGCGCATGATCCGCGCCCGTGTGCGTGATCTTCGTAACGATACGGTACGTCGTTTAAAAGCGGCTTATCGTCAGAAGATTCAAGAGGCTAAGAAAAAATCCGATTACTATCTGGTAAACGATTTGGAAATGGAACAGGTAGAGGTGATCCATCAGTATTTCAAAGAGGTGTATATGTTCACTAAGAGCCTGAGAGGCTTGTATGAAGTGCCTGAAATGGAGAACTGGTATGCAAAGGCCGTTCAAAAGCCTGATGATAAAATGTGGACAGAAGACGATCTGGTGGGTCTGCTGTATGTGAAAACCAAGATGGAAGGCAAGGGCTGTTACCCGATCCGTCACCTTGTAATCGATGAGGCTCAGGATATTTCTGCTTTTGGTTTCTATGTGCTGAAGCAGATGACTGGTGCTGAAAGTTACACAATTGTAGGAGACAAGCGTCAGAAGATTAAAGGCAGTGCCCATAACAGCATGATGGACAACTGGGAGAAGATCCTTTCCACCGCAGAGCGGCAAAAGATTCACTATTTTGAAATGGACCTGAGTTACCGCAGCACTAAGGAAATCATTGAGTATGCCCGTAAGCTTCTCAAGAGAGATAATCAAATGAGAGCGGTAGATAGAAGTGGAGAACCTGTTAAGCATTTAACTTTCCAGTTGCCCAATGAACTGACAGATCAGATTGTAGCTGAGGCTAAAATTATGATGGAGGCCGGTATGGAGCGATGCGCGATTTTGTGCCAGACCATTGCGGAAGCCAGAACGATTGCAGCGTTGCTGAAAGATAAGCTGGATTGTCAGCTCGTTAGCACTGAAAAGGGTGCAACGGATGCGCCTATGCTGATCATGCCGGTGTATTTTGCGAAGGGGCTTGAGTTTGATGGTGTAATTGCAGTAGAGGCATCTCAGCCAAAGGAAGATGGCTTGCTGTCTTACATTCTGTGTAGCCGAGCCCTGCATCGTTTGGTGCATATTACCGCTGCAGAAAATTAATATAGTTGAGTCAACTTAAAAAATTAAATAAGAAAAGGCATTGAAGAAGATATCTTCAGTGCCTTTTTCGTATTTAAAAAAGACTCGTTTCATATATTGTATCAAAGTGGGGGAGGAAGAGAGCATGATTCTGTTTTCTGAACTGATGAATAAAGATGTAATCAATATAAGAGACGGTTGTCGCTTGGGGCATATTCAAAATTTGAAGATCAAAATTGGCAGCGGCGAAATCTGCGCTGTGATGTTGCCGGGGCATAGCCGTTTTATGGGACTTCTCGGTGGAAGTCAAAGCGAGTATTGGATTGAGTGGTGTCAAATATGTAAAATTGGAGCAGATATCATTCTGGTTGATGTGGATCTGCCGAGATGCTTAAAAGAAAAAAACTGTGTCAGAAAAACAAAAGAGGGACTTTTTTAAAATAATTAAAAAAGGGGCTATACTTTTAATGAAAAATCCGTTATAATATAGTATACTACTAAATTACTAGAAAGAAGGATGAAAATGGCGGATCAGCAGACAGAGAAACAAAAGATAAAAGTGCTTAAAACGGCATTAGACGATGTTCCCTTTGGTGATGACAGTGAAGATGGATATGGAAGAAACGAAAAGGTAACCAATACCCTTCCTCCTGAAGTAACATCTAAAATGCTTTATAAAGATGTAGTACGGATTGCATGGCCGTCTTTTGTTGAATTGATTTTGACACAGCTTGCCTCTATGGTAGACCTCATGATGGTGGGTTCTTTGGGGGCCTGGGCGCTTACGGCGGTTGGTTTGACTACCCAGCCTAAGTTTCTTTTGATGACCATGTTCACAGCTATGAATGTAGGTGCGACTGCAATGGTAGCACGGTATCGTGGTTCAGGTGAACGCGATAAGGCTAACACTGTTATGCGTCAGGCTATTTTACTTACCTTTATTTTATCTGCATTGGCTTCTATATTGGGTTACATATTTGCAGAGCCTTTGGTTATTTTTATGGGTGCTCAGGAGCAGGAAGTACTGGAAGGAGCCGTTGTATATCTGCGAATCCAGATGATCGGTTTTGTATTCATGGCTTTGACTACCACGGTAACAGCGGTACTGCGTGGTGTGGGTGATTCCAGAACGGCCATGATCTATAACATGACTGCCAATGTAGTTAATGTAATTTTGAACTACTTGCTGATTTTCGGTAATTTGGGCTTCCCTGAGATGGGTGTAGCAGGTGCATCGTTAGCTACCATTATTGGTCAGTTTGTAGCCTTTGCATATGCGTATTTCTATGTGATGAGCGGAAAGAGATATCTGCATCTTCGAATTCGCGATGGATTCAAACCTATCTGGAGTGAGTTGAAGAAGATATTCCAAATCGGCTTCCCGGCATTGGTGGAGCAGTGTGTGATGCGTGCCGGTATGATTATTTATGCTAAAACGGTAGCATCTTTGGGTACTGTTGCCTATGCGACTCATCAGGTATGTATGAATATTCAGGCTCTTTCCTTTATGAGTGGACAGGCCTTTGCCGTGTCAGCAACCTCGATGGTGGGTCAGAGCTTGGGCAGAAAGCGGCCGGATATGGCACAGGCTTACTGCAGTCGGACCAGACGGATCGGCTTCTGTGTCGCCATTGTAATTGCGTTGACCTTCTTCTTCTTTGGCGGCCACATCGTTGGATTGTACAATGATGAAAAGGAAATTGTCGAGACAGGTGCTAAAATTTTGATGATCGTTGCCTTTACACAGCCATTCCAAACTTCACAATTCATTGTAGCCGGTGGCCTTCGTGGCGCCGGTGATACAAAGGCGACTGCTATTGTAACGTTTATAACGGTATTGTTGGTTCGACCTGGTTTTGCCATCTTTTCAATCTATGTATTGGATTGGGGACTGTATGGTGCTTGGGTAGCCATGGCTCTGGATCAAGTTCTGCGTACTACTTTGATTTTTGCTCGCTATAGATCAGGTAAGTGGAAGCAAATTAAAGTAAAAGAAACAGGTAAAGGTGTGAAAGCGGCTAAAGCCTAAATGAAAAATAGTTTGCAATTAAATCTTAAATGCCATATTAGATCAAATTCTAATATGGCATTTTTATGTGAAGTGGACAAAGGAAACAGCATATAGTTCTAAAAAGAGAATAGGAGGATCCTAGCAATGTTCTGGATAGTTACAAGAACAAAATTAGAGTTAGGTCTATGTGTTGTGTTATTATTGGCTGCCTGCTTATCAGCTGTATGGGAAGGGAAAGGGGAGGTAATTCAATCGGTGAGTACAGGAGTGAGAGAATTACCCATTTATTCTGTGAAAACAGAGGAAAAACGCCTCGCCATCACCTTTGATGCAGCATCTGGTGCCGGAGATACCGATGCTTTACTGGGAGTATTGTCAGCTCATAAAGTCAAAGCTACTTTTTTTTTGTGCGGTTGTTGGATTCGAAATCATCCGGAAGAGGCGAAAAAAATCATGAATGCAGGGCATGAGATTGGCAATCATGGAGATCTGCATTTGGATCCGGTGAAACTTTCGAAAGAAGAATTGATAAAAGAAATAGAAAATCAAACAGCAGAACTACAGAAGAGACTAGGGATCACGCCGGTCTTATATCGACCGGCGTATGGTTCTTATAATACGCAGGTGGTACGAACAGCCAGAGAATTAGGGTACGAAGTAGTACAGTGGTCGGTGGATAGCTTAGATTGGAAAGAATATGGAGTTGAAGAGATGCAACGAAGGATTTTAGATCATCCACAGCTGAAAGAAGGGGCGATTCTATTGTTTCATAATGACACGGCGTATACGGCAATTTCCTTGGACGGAATTTTGACCGAACTGGAAAATCAAGGTTATATAGTGGGCTGTGTATCAGATTTGATTTTAGAAGAACCCTATGAGATCGATCATAATGGCTGTCAGTTTAAAGGTTCGCCCTTTATCTCTTCAGCAACTGACATGGAGGTAGTTTGAGAAGAATCGTAGAAAGCTTGTACAGTAGTAGAAACAGGAAGTGGTGGTAACTCAGAAGGAAAGGCAGGCGTGTTTTGGGATTGGATTGATAAAATTTGACTTACCGATTTCACTTTTCGTCTGCGAATTTTAAAATCTAGTTCTTTTTGATCCATGACATAGAAGAAGTATTGAAGGAGCCACAGAGCAAATTTTTGTTCGTCTTCGGGGTGGACCAGAAAGAGGTCGCAGATTTCATGAACATAGGGGCTGGGAGAGGGGTATAAGCCTACCATCTCATCCAAACTATAACCTAATAAGTAGCTTAGACGGATCAGCATATCTAATCCCGGAGGAGAACCGGATTCGAGTCGAGATATATGGGTGATGCTGCAGTCGATTTTTTCAGCGAGTTCTTCCTGAGTCATGCCAATCTCTTTTCTTCGGGCTTGGATTCTGCGTCCTAAACGAATGTAATCATAGGTGGATTCTTTTTCTTTGTTCATATATTAGACTCCAATGAATTATTATTATCAATAAATATTGTTATTAAATTGATAATTTGATTATAAAGGAAAAATATAACTAACGGAATAACATAAATGTGGAATTTTGTCCCAAACTTGACATATATGTTAAATTCCTATAAAATAATTTTCAGAAAACTGCTTGTAAGGAGTGGAAAATTATGAACGATAAAAAATTTACCAAGGTAGAAAAAAGCTGGATCATGTACGACTGGGCCAATTCTGTATTTGCTACAATCATGATGGCGGCTTTATTTCCAATTTATTTTACCGGCATGACAGGAGAAAGTGGTGATATCTGGTGGGGCTATGGTTCATCTGCAGCAACACTGGTGATGGCTGTATTGGCTCCTATAATGGGTGCGCTGGGTGACAGAAAAGGAAATAAAAAGAAAGTATTTATGGCTTTCTGGATTTTAGGCATGGTGGGTACAGCCTTTTGTGCGATAACCACCGATTGGAGATTGTTGCTGCTGTCCTATGTGATCGGTGCAATTGGCTTTAGTGGATCTTGTTTGAGTTACGATTCTTTCCTGACAGATGTAACCACACCGGAGCGAATGGGTCGTGTATCGGCTTGGGGATATTCAATGGGATACATTGGCGGAAGTACGATTCCCTTCCTTATTGCAATCGCATTGGTATTGATGCATGACAAATTGGGTATCAGTAATGCTACTGCAATTCGTATTTCTGTAGGAATTACAGTAGTGTGGTGGGGCGTATTTGCGCTTCCTTTCCTGAAAAATGTGAAACAGAAATATTATACGGAAGACAAAGGTCGTGGTCTGTTAAAGGAAACCTTTGGCAATGCTGCACAAACGGCTAAAGAGATATGGCAGGATAAACGTCTGCGTTTCTTTGTAATTGCATACTTCTTTTATATTGATGGCGTGGGAACTATTATTAAAATGTCCACTGCCTATGGAACTAGTTTAGGTTTAGGATCCACAGGTATGATCTTGGCGCTGTTGGTAACACAGATCGTAGCAGTTCCTTTTGCTATTTGGTTTAGCAAATTGGGTGAAAAGATCGGTGATATTAAAGTGATCCTGATGGGTGTTGGCATTTATACCGTAGTTTGTGTTCTGGGTTTCATCATGGGCTTTGGTATGGAAGAAAGTTTCCTAACGAATGGTCAGGCACTGACGATTTTTTGGATTCTGGCGGTATTAGTAGGAACCTCTCAGGGCGGTATTCAGGCTTTGTCTCGTTCTTTCTATGGTAAAATGATTCCAAAGGAAAAATCAAATGAATATTTTGGATTTTTTGAGATCTTTGGTAAGTTTGCTTCCGTAATGGGACCATTGCTATATTCCGTGATTTCTTCTATGACCGGCCGTTCTTCGTATGCAATTTTGAGCATTATTTTGTTGTTCGTTGTGGGAGGTCTGATTTTGATCTTAGGCCGCAAGGAAATTGAACGCAAATAACCTTAATAAATTCGAATCAGATTCAGTTACATAGAAAAGGCATCCGCTTACTGCTATAGTAAGTGGATGCCTTTTGAAATTGATCAATTGATTTATTTTCCGGCGTCGGCCAGTTCGACTTTGATTTTCTTACCTTTGATTTCATTGCCATTCATAATCGCAATAACATCACCGGCCAGAGCGGAGGGGAGTTCTACATAGGAGAAAGTCTCCAGTACGTCGATATGGCCTAAAGAAGAACCAGGAATACCGCATTCGCCGGCAATAGAACCGACCAGATCTTTGATGCGAACTTTGTGTTTTTTACCCACGTTGAAGTGCAAGCGCACCATTGGTGAATTCTGATATCCGTCAGCTGAAACTCTTGTGGGAGCCTTAGACATGTCGTCACCATAGCGGTCGGAGGGAGTATACAGAATTTGAGCGAAGAGAGCAGCGGCGATTTCTGCGGCGTCGAATCCTTCAGATTCTAAATGACGAACAGCCCCAAGATATTTGGCGGCTTTGTCGCCGGTAATGTTGGCTTTAATATCTTCCATTAACTGCTGACGCTGACTTTCTTCCACTTCCTGCAGTGTGGGCAGACGCTGGGGTTCAATGGAAGTGCCGGTGTACTGCATGATTTCCTGTAGCCGGGTCAGTTCTTTGCCCACAACGAAGGTAAAGGATTTACCGGATTTTCCGGCACGGCCTGTACGACCAATGCGATGTACATAAGCTTCCTGTTCTTCGGGAATATCGAAGTTAAATACGATGTCGATGCCACTGATATCAAGACCGCGGGCGGCTACGTCAGTGGCGATCAAAATGGAAACATCGCCCTGACGGAAACGGCGCATTACTAGATCACGCTGGCCCTGTTTTAAATCACCATGCAGACCATCAGCGGGGTAATCGAACTTCTGAAGATATTCAGTGAGGGCGGCTACCTGTTTCTTAGTATTGCAGAAGATCAGGCAACGTTCGGGACGATGCAGATCTAACAGCCGGCGCAGAGCATCGGGCTTCATTTTCGCTTTGAGTTCGAAGTAGACCTGCTCGATTTTGTCTACAGTGAGCTGATCCTCGGGAGTGGTCCGGATCTCAATGGGATCTTCCATATAAGAGGTAGCCAGCTGGCGAATAGGATCAGGCATGGTGGCAGAAAAGAGCACGGTTTGACGAGGAGTCGGCATTTGAGAAAGGATCAAATCGATATCATCACGAAAGCCCATGTTGAGCATCTCATCGGCTTCGTCCAGGACCACCATTTGAACCTGATCCAAACGGAGAGTATGGCGACGCAGATGATCCAGAAAACGACCGGGAGTACCTACTACAATGTGAGTGCCTTTTTTCATATCAACAATTTGACGGTTGATGGGCTGACCACCGTAGACAGCAACCACGCGAATACCGGGCTTGTACTTCAGTAGTTTACGTAATTCTTCGGTAACCTGCATACACAGTTCGCGGGTGGGACACAGTACAGCAGCCTGCATACGGCGATCCTCTGGATCGATGAGCTCGATGAGCGGGATGCCAAAAGCCGCAGTCTTACCGGTACCCGTTTGGGATTGACCGATCAAATCAAAGCCCTTCATTAACTTTTCAATGGACTGAGCCTGGATCGGTGTAGGTTCGGTATAGCCAAGATCCTCAATGGCGGACAAAATATCTTCGTCGATACCAAGAGAAGAAAAGGTTTGATTGATTTCCATATAGACCTCTTTTAGATAAGAAGGGGATTAGTCTTCGGTGTATTCAACGGTAGCCATTACCTGAGCTTCCAAAGGCATATCGCGGAAGTCTGTGGCACAGGCAGCGATTTCATCTACTACTTCGATGCCTTCTACTACTTTACCGAAAGCAGCATACTGGCCATCCAGATGGGGAGCATCTTGATGCATGATGAAGAACTGAGAACCAGCAGAATTGGGATTCATGGCACGAGCCATAGAGATCACACCACGGGTATGCTTCAGATCATTTTTAACACCGTTAGCGGCAAATTCACCTTTGATATTATGACCGGGACCACCCATACCGGTACCTTCGGGATCGCCGCCCTGGATCATGAAACCACGGATCACGCGGTGGAAGGTCAGACCGTTATAAAAACCTTTTTTGGTCAGGTCGATAAAATTCTGAACAGTGATGGGGGCGATTTCAGGATACAGTTCCAGTTTCATCTGCTTGCCGTTTTTCATAGTAATAGTAATCATATTTAGAATCCTCCTAAAAAATAGAAATTACAACAGTATTGTATATTGAACATAGAGTTCTAATGAGGTATTATATCAAAAGAACAGAATTGGTGCAACCGCTATTTGTAGCTTGTTCCAAGGAAATTTGCCGGAAAATTTATATAAGAGGAGTCAAACATGAAAGGCATAGATTCAAAATTTTTAACAAGACAATTGACCACCGATCAATTTACATATAAACAGATTATTGGTATGACTGTACCGCTGGTGTTGGATCAGCTTTTTATATATGCGATTAGTTTGCTGACCATGTCTATGATCAGTTCTTCTGGACAGGATTCAGTTACGGCTGTAAGTTTAGTGACACCGATCAATTTTATGATCACCATGATCCAGTCGGCCTTCTGTTCCGGCGGCGCTGTGGTAATTGCCCAGTATAAAGGCCATGGCGATGGGGAAAAAGTAAAAGAGGCTATTGGACAAACAATTTGGTTTTCAATTTTTATTACGCTGATTATCAGCTTAGCGGTATTCTTTAGTGCTGCACCGATTGTGGAAACCCTATTTGGAGCAGCAGAACCAGGTGTGAAGGCAAAGGCAAAGGTGTACTTAGCAGGTATGGCCTTGAATCTGATCATTCATGCACCGCGTACTGGTACCGGTGCAGGCTTGAGAGGTGTGGGCGATAATAAGCATAATCTATATGCCAGTTTGTTGGTGAATGTATCATATTTTATCTTCAGTATTATTTTCCTTAACTATTTGAAAATGGATATTGAAGGCACCTTGCTGGCCTACTGCTTGGCCAGATCGTTAGGTTTGTTCAGTTCTGCATATTTTCTGTTTTTCCAGAAGAAGGGACAAGTTCGCATCCGTTTGAAACAGATGCTGCTGCCGAAAAAGGAGTATATTAAAGCGATCTGGAGACTGGGTGTTCCCTTTTCTACAGAAGAATTATTTTTCAACGGTGGCACGATTTTGGTGTCTTCGTATATGGTATTATTAGGTACTACTAGTGTGGCTGCTCATGCAATTGCAAATTCCGTATTTACTACTTTATATGCGCCCTTGACAGCGGTTGGCATTTTGGCTACGACAGTAATCGGTCAATGCATTGGAGCCGGACGGCGTGATCTGGCCAAACATTATGGTAAAAAACTGGTACAGATGGGATATGTAGTGATCATTGCTTTTGTGCTTATCATGCTGCCGCTTCTGGAACCAATCCTGAAACTTTATAATCCGGAACCGGATACAATAGTGATTACTTGGAAACTTCTTTTGATTGGAATGGGCGGCATGGTACTGTTTATGCCGGCATCTACGATTATGCCATACACACTGAGAGCTGCCGGAGATGCCTACTATTCGACCTGTGTATCCTTGGTGACTATGTGGGGTATCCGTGTGGGCTTAGGCTATTTGGTTTCAGTTGTATTGGAAGGTGGCATTCAGGGCATCTGGCTTTGCATGGCTGGTGAATGGGTACTGCGCAGTATATTGTTTATCATTCGGTATTGTGGTAAAGCTTGGCTGAAAAAGAAAAACGTAATTGAGGCGGAAGAAGCGAACGGATAACAAGCAAAACAAAAGCATAGCTAGAAAAATGTTGAAATTAGGCTGTAAAGTGTATATAATAGAAGTATTATTCTGATTGTTTGTGGCTGCGAACAGGTGAATATGATTGTTCAGCAGTAGGAGGAAGTTTTTATGGATCCTTTATTTGATAGATTGGTGGAAACCATTCGACGATACAGACCTTCGGTGGATCTGAGTTTGGTGGAAAAGGCATATTTGGTAGCGGAAAAATCCCATGAGGGTCAAAAGCGCAAGTCCGGAGAACCGTACATTATTCATCCATTGCATGTAAGTATTATATTAGCTGAGTTAGAGCTGGACATGGAAACTATTATGGCCGGCTTGCTTCATGATGTTGTGGAAGATACGGAAATCTCGTTGGAAGATGTGCGCAGCGATTTCGGTGATGATGTAGCTCTGCTGGTAGATGGTGTGACCAAACTGAAGCAGCTGACCTATAAGACCAATGATAAGCAGGAGATTCAAGCAGAAAACTATCGTAAGATGTTTTTGGCTATGGCAAAAGATATCCGTGTAATCATGATCAAGTTGGCCGATCGTTTGCATAACATGCGTACTCTGGATTATAAAGAAGACTATAAGCAAAAGGAAAAGGCCAGAGAGACTCTCGATATTTATGCTCCTATTGCGGAACGTTTAGGTATTAGTAAGATCAAAGTTGAACTGGATGACCTGTGTTTGAAATATTTGGAGCCGGAAGTGTACTATGATCTGTCCCAGCAGATCCATATTAAGTTGGAACAACGAGAAAAATACATTGCCGATATTGTAAAAGAAATCAGTGAGAAACTGATTGAGATGGGTATTGAAAATGCTATGGTTTATGGCCGTCCCAAGCATTTTTTCAGTATTTATAAAAAAATGGTCAATAAGAATAAAACACTTGATCAGATCTACGATCTGGTGGCAGTGCGTGTATTGGTAGACAGTGTCAAAGACTGTTACGGTACGTTGGGTGTGATCCACGAGATGTATCTGCCCATGCCCGGTCGTCTTAAAGATTATATTGCCATGCCCAAAACCAATATGTATCAGTCACTGCATACTACGTTGATGGGTCCGAATGGCAGCCCCTTTGAAGTACAGATCCGTACCCGCGAGATGCACCGTACCGCTGAATATGGTATTGCGGCCCACTGGAAGTATAAAGAGGGCAAGACCGGAGCAAACGATACCAGTGAACTGGAGAAGATGAAATGGCTGCAGAAGATCCTGGAATGGCAGAAGGATCTTGACGATAATCATGAATTTGTTAATGCACTGAAGGAAGATTTGAATATCTTCCAGGAAAGTGTATATTGTTTCTCTCCTAGAGGCGATGTGATCAACTTGCCCGCGGGTTCGACTCCCATTGATTTTGCTTATCAGATTCATAGTGCAGTAGGAAATAAGATGGTGGGCGCTCGTGTAAACGGCAAGATCGTGACCTTAGACTATGAACTTCAGATCGGTGATCAGGTAGATGTTATGACATCTCAAAATTCTAAAGGACCGAGTCTGGACTGGCTGAACATCGCGAAGACTTCGCAGGCGAAAAATAAGATCAATCAGTGGTTTAAAAAAGAACGGAAACAAGAAAATATTATTAAAGGCCGTGAGCTTATTGAAAAGTATTGTAAGCTCAAGGGGCTTCCACCAGCGCATGAACTGCTTCGAAATGAATGGATGGAGATCGTTCAGCGTAAATATGGTTTTAAAGATTGGGATTCTATTCTGGCAGCGATTGGTCACGGTGGTTTGAAAGAAGGTCAGGTAGCCAACCGTTTGCACGAGGAATACGGTAAAGAAAAGAAAAGTCAAATCACCCAGGAAGAGTTTATTGCTCAGCTTACAGAAAAAGCAGAGGCAAAGCAAGCGGCAGCGGCAAACAAGAAAGATGCTAAGAACAACAAGAGTAAGAGTGCGATTGTGGTTAAAGGTTTAGATGATGTAGCTGTACGCTTTTCCAAGTGCTGCAACCCGGTTCCCGGTGATGAGATTATTGGTTATGTAACTCGAGGACGTGGTGTTTCCATTCATCGAACCGATTGTCCCAATGTGATCAATCTCCCTGAGGATGAGCGTCGTCGTTTGTTGGAAGCTGAGTGGGGAGCAGCGGCAGAAGGAAGCAATACCTTTATCACTACGATTCAAGTGGTAACCATGGAAAAGAAAGGTATTCTGATGGATATCAGCAGTGTGATCGGCAAAGAAGACATTACGATTGATTCCTTGGTGGCACGCCGTACGAAGAATAATCAGGAGAATGTGTTCTCGATTTCTGTGGAGATCTCCACCAAAGAACAGTTAGAGCAATTAGTAAACAAGATTCAGGGTGTACCCGGTGTTTATGAAGTGCTTCGTGCAAATATGTAAAGGAAGATATAGCAAATGCGAATGGTTTTACAGCGAGTAAAAAATACCGCTCTAGCGGCGGATGGTCAGCCTTTTGATCAAATGGAGCAGGGAATTCTGGCTATGGTGGGAATCAAGCCGGGCGATGATGCTCCCGCCGTAATGAAATATATGTTAGATAAGCTGATTCACCTGCGGATTTTTGAAGATGAACAGGGTAAGTTGAATCTATCCGTAACCGATAAAGGCTATAGTATTTTTTTAGTTTCTAATTTTACATTGTATGGAGACTGCCGTCATGGTCGTCGTCCCAGCTACAGTGCCGGCGCACCGATTCAGGAGGCAGCTCGGATCTACGAACAGTTTGTAGCCTATGCGAAAGAAAATGCCGGCGTACCGGTTCATACCGGAGTGTTTCAGGCGGATATGCAGATCGATACTCATCTGGATGGTCCGGTGACTCTTTTGCTGGACAGTGATAAGGAGTTTTAAATGCAGATCTATCAATTAGCGGTGGGCATGTATCAGGCCAATTGTTATGCAGCGGTGGATGAGATCAGCCGCAAAGCGCTGGTGGTAGATCCTGGCGATGAGCCTGCGAAGATCGATCTGTGGCTTCGTCAGCTAAATGCAAATCCCGAGGCTATTTTCGTGACCCATGGTCATTTTGATCACATTGGCGCTGCGGCGCCTCTGGCTGAGCAGTGGCAGGTGCCGATCTATACATCGTTGGACGAGTTAGTTTATATGGAAGATCGTCGCCATCCGCTGATGGAAATGACGGCAGAGGTGTTAGATGAATTTTTAGCGGCTGCGCCGCAATATGTTCAGGGCTTGTGTCATGGCGATGTGCTTCAGGCCGCGGGCTGTAACTGGCAAGTGTTGGAATTGCCTGGGCACTCGGACCATAGTTTGTGTTTGTACGAGGAGAACGCTGGCGCGCTGTTTTCGGGCGATACGTTGTTTGCCGGTTCGGTGGGGCGTACTGATTTGTATAATGGTGGCCCTGGAGTGTTGGTACGAGAGATTCGCAGTCAATTATTGAGCCTGCCGGGTTCGGTGAAAGTGTATGCGGGACATGGTCCTGTTACAACCATTGAACGGGAAGGCAGACAAAATCCATTTTTGGTTGGATATGGAGGGTAACAGGTGGAAAAGGAATTTTACCTGATTGCACCGGAACATCATCATTATGAGCTGGGTACTTTAATCCGGCAGATATTGCCCTTTGCGCAGATTTTGGCAGAGCCAAAGGAAGGCGTGCGGGGCATTGTGTTGTCCGAGAATGAAACACGGGCGCAGCTTTTTGATGAAAAGGGTGCTTTGATACGTGAGAAAAAATTGGAAGAACCAAGTGATATCTATCAGGGAGAAGCGGCTAAAAACTGGGGTAAGCGCGTGATTTTGGAAGTGATGGAGTCGCCCCTGCCCTGGGGTATTTTGACGGGTGTACGCCCGTCGAAGGTAGCTTATGCCTATTTGGAAGCTGGCTATAGTGCCGAGGAGACTAAGCGGATCCTGACGGAGGAGTATTTGCTAAGGGAAGACAAGGCGGCTTTATGTACCGAGGTGGCGGCTGCAGAACGTTTGCTGCTGCAGGATCACAAAGGCAGCGATATAAGTGTGTATGCGGGCATTCCGTTTTGTCCAACTCGTTGCTCATATTGTTCGTTTATTAGTAACGATAAACGAGCTTATGATAAGTGGGCGGCGCAGTATGTGGATGCGTTGGTTCATGAATTGGATAGTTGCCACAATTTACTTCAGGGACGTGGTTTGCAGAGTTTTTATATGGGTGGCGGTACACCGACTACGCTGGATCCGGATAGTTTGCGTCGAGTACTGCAGGCTGCAGACCGCTTGTGTCATTTTGCGAATTTGAAGGAAGTGACGGTGGAAGCCGGCAGACCCGATACCATTACACCGGAAAAATTGCAGGTGTTGAAGGAAATGGGAGTAACTCGAATTTCTATTAACCCGCAGACTATGATTCAAAAAACACTGGATCTGATTGGACGTAAACACAGCGTAGAAGCGGTGGAAGAGGCCTTTTGGATGGCACGGGAAGCTGGATTCGATAATATTAATATGGATTTTATTGTGGGACTGCCGGAAGAAGGCCCGGAAGAGGTCCGTTATTCCATGGAGAGAGTCAAGAAATTGCGGCCGGACAATTTGACAGTTCATACGCTGGCGATTAAGCGTTCTTCCAGAATGAATGAAGAAGGTGCGGGCTTGGATCTGATCGGACAGGCTCGGCAGATCGATGAGATGATTGCGATTACAGCAGAGGCGGCCAAAGAGTTGGGTATGGTTCCTTATTATATGTATCGCCAGAAAAATATGGCCGGTAACTTTGAAAATGTTGGCTATAGTCTGCCCGGTAAGGAAGGATTGTATAATATTGAAATCATGGAAGAGCGTCAAACCATATTGGCCTTTGGGGCAGGTGGTGTATCGAAGGTGTATTTCCCGGAGGAAAATCGTTTGGAGCGTGTACCTAACGTGAAAGGGGCCGAGGAATACATTCGTCGTATTGATGAAATGATTGCTCGTAAACAGGAAGGAGTGAAATTGCTGTGACAGATCGTGTAGAACTGACACGGAAAATGCAGGAGAGGGTACTGAGTTTGGGCGAAGTTCTGAAATATGCATTTAAGTTGCTGGCAGAGCGATTTGGTTCTTTCTTTATGCTGGTGTTGTTGGTGTATCTGCCTATTAATCTGGCTACGCAAATTTCAGCCATGAAGGTGGATCTTGCTTCGATGGAACTGGAGGTCTTGATGTCAGAGATTTCCGGTCTGGGTATCGTGCAGTTGGTCTTGTCATTTTTGGAACTAGTGGCGGCCTTGGTGGTTGCCGTGGTGGTGCATAATTTGATCTTTGGACGGGAGAAACTCGCATTTGGAACCTTATTTTACCGCGGAGTAAGAGGATGGCTGCGAGCTGTTATGACGGTGATGGTGCTGATGCTGGGCATGATGACTAGCATGCTGAGTCTTGGTATGTTCATGATGCTGCCGATCCTTTCTCTTATGCTGCTTCCGTTGGTACTGGTGCTGGCTGTAGTATATAACATGATGTTGGGCGGCGGCTGTACTGTTGCTGCTTTACGAGGTTACTGGGGATTGCGCAATGTGCGATATGTTTCACTGGTATACAAAGGCTATATGTGGCGTGTAATCGGATACACGGCGGTTGTAATGGTGATTACAGGAGGTATCACACTGGTATTTGGATTGATGCTGAGCTTTTTGTTGTATTACATTCCCAGTGATGGCGTGGCGCTTTTGATCAATGTGGGTGTGTCGACTTTGCTTTCTGTGTGTTCGGTTTACGCATCGATTGCAAGTTCTCTGTTATTTTTGAACATTGAAGAGAAGAAGCGCAGGGAAGCGGAGCTTATGCGACAGATGAAGGAACAGCAGAGTCAAATGTAAATAACCAAGATGATTTTGGGGTATAAATGGTAGAATTTATGGAAAACTTATTATGATATGTTTGTATGATGATAAGGAGAATGCCATGAAGGGAAAAAAGAAGATACCTCGAACGACGGAAGATATTATGTTGCTGAAGCCGGAAGAGAAAATGAAATATGAAATTGCTCAAGAACTGGGTTTGTTTGAGAAAGTACAAGATGTTGGCTGGAAAGGACTCAGTTCCAGAGAAACAGGCAAGATCGGCGGTATATTGGCAACACGGAAAAAACAAAAACATGTTGACACTTGACATGTTCATATTGTATAATGCATTTTTAGGAAACAATGTCATTGTACATTTAGATACATTAGGAGGATATTCAAAATGAATCAAGTAGAACAGCTGGGCAACAGCATGGTAAAAGTAACTTTGGAGATTAGCCCTGAGCAGTTTGAGAAGGCTATGGAGATCGCTTATAACAAGAACAAAAAGCAGATTTCTGTACCCGGTTTCCGTAAGGGTAAAGCTCCCCGTAAGATGGTTGAGAAGATGTATGGCAAAGAAATCTTCTATGAAGATGCTATCAATGCAGTTCTGCCCGAGATGTATGACGAGGCTGTAAAAGAGCTGAACCTGGATGTTATGTCCAGACCTGAAGTAAGCGTTGACTCCATCGAAGAGGGCAAGCCTGTTGTGGTTACCTGTGAAGTAGCAGTAAAGCCTGAAGTAACTCTGGGTGAGTACAAAGGTCTGGAAGTAGAAGCAGAGGATGCTACTGTAACTGAAGAAGATGTAAATGCTGAAATCGAGAGAATCGCTAACCGCAATGCTCGTATGGTTGAAGTTACCGATCGTGCAGCTCAGATGGATGATATTCTGACTATCGATTTTGAAGGTTTCATGGATGGCGTTGCTTTTGCCGGTGGTAAAGGCGAGAATCATGATCTGAAACTGGGTTCCCACAGCTTCATCGATACTTTTGAAGATCAGTTGGTTGGTAAGAACGTTGGCGACGAATGTGAAGTTAACGTAACCTTCCCCGCTGAGTACCATCAGAAAGATCTGGCCGGCAAGCCCGCCATGTTCAAAGTAGCTGTTAAAGCTATTAAGTTCAACGAAGTACCCGAGATCAACGATGAGTTCGTTAAAGAAGTTTCTGAGTTTGATACTTTGGATGAGTACAAAGCTGACACCAAGAAGACTCTGGAAGAGCGTAAGGCTAAACAGGTTGAAGAATCCAGAAAGGCTAAACTGCTGAGCAAAGTAGTTGAAACTTCTACTATGGATATGCCCGAGCCCATGGTACTGGAACAGTGCGACCAGATGATCAATAATTTTGCACAGACTCTGCGTTATCAGGGTATGGACATGCAGAAGTACATGGAAATGACCGGTTCTACCATTGACACTATGCGTCAGTCTGTTCGTTCTGAAGCTGAGCGTCGTCTGAAAGAGAGCCTGGTTCTGGAGGCAATTGCTAAGGCTGAGAACCTGGAAGCTACTGATGAGGATGTTGAAAAAGAGCTGGAGACCATGGCATCCATGTATGGTATGGAAGTTGACAAACTGAAAGCAGCTGTTACCGAGGCTGAGACTGAAAGCATCAAGGGCGAATTGAAGACCAAGAAAGCTTTGGAATTCATCGCTGAGAATGCAAAAGCCTGATTGAAAATCGGATGAAACTATTACAAGAAACGACTTTCAATGGAAGTCGTTTCTTGCCTTATAATGAAGTTGTTGTTGGAGAAAGGAATTTGAGTGGTTATGAGAAATGCTTTAGTACCCTATGTCATTGAGGAGACCAGCCGCGGCGAGAGATCCTTTGACATTTATTCCCGTTTGTTAAAAGAGCGTATTGTTATGCTGACTGAAGAAGTGAATGAAGTAACAGCCAGTTTGGTAGTTGCTCAGCTGTTGTTCTTGGATTCTGAAGATCCTGACAAAGACATCCACTTCTATATCAATAGCCCCGGCGGTTCTGTATCTGCAGGCTTGGCCATTTATGATACCATGCAGCTTGTGCGTGCTGATGTGTCCACGATTTGTATGGGTATGGCAGCCAGTATGGGTGCTTTTCTGCTGGCAGGCGGACAGAAAGGCAAACGCTTTATTCTGCCCAATGCAGAAGTAATGATCCACCAGCCTTTGGGTGGTGCTCAGGGTCAGGCTAGCGATATCAAGATTACTGCTGATCATATTCTGGCTACCAAAGACCGTTTAAATCGTATTATGGCAGCGAATACCGGCAAGGATCTGGCTACCATTGAAAAGGATACCGATCGCGATAATTGGTTGACTGCTGAGCAGGCTGTAGCTTACGGTTTGGTTGACCAGATCATTACTAAGAAATAAGAGGTAATAGAATGGCTTCTAAAAACGAAGAGAAGAAACGGGTTGCCTGTTCCTTTTGCGGAAAAGGACAGGAGCAGGTAAGACGGCTGATTGCCGGTAATGGAGTTTTCATTTGCGATGAGTGCGTGGAACTGTGTGCCGACATTATCGAAAAAGAATTTTCTGAGTATGATGAAGAATTTTATGCGGGAGATTTTCTAAAGCCTAAAGAAATTAAAGAGTTTCTGGATGAATATGTAATTGGTCAGGAGAGTGCTAAAAAGGCATTAGCAGTGGCCGTATATAATCATTATAAGAGAATTCACGCTCGTGACCGTATTCAAGATGTAGAACTGCAGAAGAGCAATATTTTGTTGATTGGTCCTACCGGCTCCGGTAAGACCTATTTGGCGCAGACCTTGGCGAAGATCATCAACGTGCCCTTTGCTATTGCGGATGCAACCACATTGACGGAAGCCGGTTATGTGGGTGAAGACGTTGAAAATGTACTGTTGAAGCTGATTCAGGCAGCGGATTACGATATTGAACGTGCTGAGCATGGTATTATTTATATCGATGAGATCGATAAGATCGCTCGTAAGTCTGAAAATCCTTCTATTACCCGAGATGTAAGTGGTGAGGGTGTACAGCAGGCACTTTTGAAGATTCTGGAAAGTACGGTTGCCAGTGTTCCTCCCAATGGAGGCAGAAAACATCCGCAGCATGAGTTTATTCAGATCGATACTTCGAATATTCTGTTCATTTGTGGCGGTGCGTTTGATGGTCTGGATAAGATTATTAAGGCCAGAACCAATAAGAAGGTGATGGGCTTTAATGCGGAAGGTGTAAGTCGTATGGATCAGCAGGCTATTGATGCTAAGATCTATCGTGAATTAGTACCTCAGGACCTGCTTAAATATGGTTTGATTCCCGAGTTTGTAGGCCGTTTGCCGGTACAAGTGGCTTTGGATATGTTGGATGAAGAGGCCCTTGTGCGCATTTTGCGTGATCCTAAGAATTCTTTGCTGAAGCAGTATCAGACTTTGTTCGGTATGGATGAAGTTGAACTTGTGATGGAAGATGAAGCTTTGCGTGCGATTGCCCGTAAGGCGAACGAACGTAAAACAGGTGCCCGTGGCCTTAAGTCGATTATGGAAGAAGTACTGCATGATTTGATGTATGAAATTCCTTCTATGAATGACTTAGTGAAGGTAACGATCACAGAAGATGTTGTTAATAAAAATGCAGAGCCTATTTTCGAATATGGTGAAGCTAGGGAAGAAAAGAAACGCGACAATATCGATAAGGCACCGACCCGTAAAGGACAGAACGCATGAATGTGCAGAATGTAGCTCTTAAGGTTGTGGCAGGAAGCGTAAAGCAATTTCCGGAGGATACATTGCCGGAAATCGCTTTTGTTGGTAAATCGAATGTTGGAAAGTCATCGTTGATCAATTCGCTGTTGGGCAGAAAGTCTCTGGCCAGAACAAGTTCAGCACCTGGTAAGACCCGTACGATCAACTGGTATGAAGTGGATGAGCAGTTGTTCTTCGTAGATCTGCCCGGTTACGGATATGCAAAGGTTTCGAAAGCTGAGCAGTTGAAGTGGGGAAAGGTAATCGAGACCTATCTTCATAAGCGTGAGTCTTTGAAACTGGTGTTGCTATTGGTGGATGTGCGTCATGCACCGGGTGAAGGAGATCAGATGATGATGCAGTGGCTGCAGCATTATGATGTTCCTACTTTGGTGGTTGCTACTAAAAGTGATAAGATCAAACGCAGCCAATATGATAAACAAAAAAAGATCATTCGTGAGGTATTAGGAATTTCCAAGGACGATCTGCTTTTATATTCTTCGGAAACGAAGGCAGGCCGTGATGAAGTTTGGCAGCGGATTTTGAACATGATTCAGGATCCTATGACTGAAGAAATGGCTGCTGAGCAGGAAACTTCTGAAACAGTTTGATAGTAAAGGAGGGTGTGTGTGATGGATCATCAGCTTTCTGAAAATAAACTGATTCTTATGTATATTATTCGTGAAAAAGAAAATATACATGGATCAGATCTGTCGGACTTTGTATTGTTCCGAGGATATATGGATTACTTTTCGATGCAAAATTATATTGCAGAGCTTTGTGAAGCCGGTTTGGTATTGGAAGTGAGCAAAGATGGTCTGCGGTATTACACTTTGCATCCTCATGGGGAAGAGGTCGTTGAGCTTTTCAAAGCCCGTATTCCTCACAGTATTCGGGAAGAGATCCGTGCTTATGCGATCAATTCCTGTGTAGATGGATCACCTTTGATGGAAGTCGATGCAAAAATCGAAAAAATCGGAGAGGATCGATATGAAGTACGTTGTTTGGTACGAGATTATGACCGAACCGTGCTGGACTTTATTCGGACTGCAGCAGATGAACAGGCGGCCTTTGGGATCCGTAATCAGTGGTTGCAGAAGGGTATGAGCGTGTATTGGAATTTACTAAAGGAGTTAAACTAATGGCTAATATGGTTCAGCCCCGCATTTTGCCGGGTTTTATGGAACTTTTGCCGGAGGATCAGATTCTGTTTAATCAGATGAGTGATACCATCCGCAAGGTGTATGAAAAGTTTGGATTTTTACCTTTGGATACGCCGACGATCGAGCTTTCAGAGGTACTGCTGGCTAAGGCCGGTGGAGAGACAGAAAAACAGATCTATCGTTTCCAGAAGGGTGATCATGACCTGTCACTGCGGTTTGACTTGACTGTGCCGCTGGCTCGGTATGTATCGCAGCATGCGGCTGATTTGGTATTTCCTTTTAAGCGCTATCAGATCAGTAAGGTATTTCGCGGTGAGCGCCCTCAAAAAGGACGCTTCCGTGAGTTTTACCAGTGCGATATCGATATTATTGGTAATGATGAGTTGGATCTGGTATATGATGCAGAAATGCCCGCTGTAATATACCATGTATTCAAAGAGTTGAATATGGGAGCCTTCACCATTCGCTTAAATAATCGAAAGGTACTCAATGGCTTCTTTAAAGAATTAGGTTTGGAAGATAAGATCGCTGAAGTGCTGCGTATTATTGATAAGCTGGAGAAGATCGGCGAAGAGAAGGTGACTCAGGAACTTGCAGAACTGGAAGTAACTGAGGAGGCCATCGCTAAAATCTTGCAGTTGATCCACATCAAAGGCAGTAATGAACAGATCGTGGAGAGTCTGCGTCAGATGGCGATTGAAGAGCCGCTTTTCCACGCCGGCGTGGAAGAGTTGGCGCAGGTGACGGAGTATATGCGTCAGCTGGGTATGGAAGAGGAATATTTTGCGATTGATCTGACAATCGCCCGTGGCTTGGATTATTATACAGGTACCGTGTATGAAACGATGCTGAATGATTATCCTAAGCTGGGTAGTGTTTGTTCCGGTGGTCGCTATGATAATTTGACCGGATACTATACTAAGCAGAAAATGCCGGGTATTGGTATTTCGATTGGCTTGACCCGTTTGTTCTCGCAGTTGAAGGAAGAAAAGGTGATCGAGGCTACTAAAAAGAGTCTCGTGGAGGTTTTGGTGGTTCCAATGGGACCGGAGCAGATGCCGCAGGCACTGAAGGCAGCTCAGCAGTTGAGACAGGCAGATATTAAGACCGATGTGTATTATCAGCAGAAGGGCATGAAGCAGAAGATGAAGTATGCCGGTAAGCTGGGAATTCCGTATGTGATGCTGATCGGTGAAGAAGAAGCAGCCAATGGTCAGGTTACTTTGAAGGATATGAATCAAGGACAGCAGGCTACGATGGTAATCGAAGATGCCATTGCTCAGATACATTAATTTTAGGAGGCTTATAATCATGGAGGAGTCTTTAAACGGTCTGAAACGGACCAGTTATTGCGGTAAACTCAGCCAGGAAAATATTGGACAGGTACATACTGTTATGGGTTGGGTTCAAAAACAGAGAAATAAAGGAAGTTTGATTTTTATCGATCTGCGCGACCGTACCGGTATTGTGCAGGCGGTTATGAGTCAGGATGATACAGATGCAGCTGTATTTGAAAAGGCTGCTACTGTTCGTACCGAGTTTGTATTGGCTATCACGGGTACTGTTGTGCAGCGTGAAGGTGCTATTAATGATAAGCTAGCTACCGGTCAGATCGAAATTAAGGTACAGGATCTGCATATTCTGTCTGAAGCAAAAACTACTCCCTTCCAGATTCTGGATGAGGTAGAGGTTAAAGATGAACTAAGACTGAAATATCGTTATTTGGACCTGCGTCGCCCTCGTTTAGCACGTAACATGGAAGTGCGCCACAAAACTGCTCAGGCGATTCGTCGCTTCCTGGATCAGGAGAACTTCCTGGAGATCGAAACTCCTACTTTGATTAAGAGTACTCCTGAGGGTGCTCGTGACTATTTGGTACCTAGCCGTGTGCATCCCGGTGAGTTTTATGCGTTGCCGCAGTCTCCTCAGATGTACAAGCAGCTGCTGATGGTGGCCGGCATGGATCGCTATTATCAGATCGCCCGCTGCTATCGTGATGAGGATCTGAGAGCAGACCGTCAGCCTGAATTTACTCAGGTGGATATGGAGCTTTCCTTTGCCGATGAAAATACTGTTATGGATGTGAATGAGCGTCTGTTGGCCAGTGTTTGCAAGGAAGTAATGGGTTGGGATGTTCAGGTTCCGATTCGTCGTATGACTTGGGATGAGGCTATGAACCGTTATGGTTCCGATAAGCCCGATCTGCGTTTTGGAATGGAAATCATCAATGTAGAAGATTTGGTGAAAGAGTGTGGCTTCAGCGTGTTTGAAGGTGCGGTAGCCGCCGGCGGCAGTGTACGTGGTATCTGTGCTCCCGGATGTGCCGGTATGCCCAGAAAACAAGTAGATAGCCTGACAGATGTGGTTAAGCTGTTCAAGGCTAAGGGCCTTGCATGGATCGCGATTCAGGAAGATGGCTCTGTTAAATCTCCTATTGCTAAGTTCCTGAGTGAAGAGACTATTGCAGCGCTGAAAGAGCGTATGCAGGCTAATAATGGCGACTTGATGTTGTTTGTAGCTGATAAGACTTCTGTTGTTCTGAATGCACTGGGTAACCTGCGTTTGGAAATGGGTAAGCGTTTGAACTTGTTGGATGACAGTAAGCATGAGTTCCTGTGGGTAACTGAATTCCCCATGTTTGAGTACAGTGAGGAAGAAGATCGTTACATGGCTATGCATCATCCTTTCACAATGCCCAATGAGGAAGATTTGCCTTATCTGGAATCTGAACCCGGTCGTGTACGTGCAAAAGCATACGATATGGTTCTGAATGGTGTTGAGCTTGGTGGCGGTAGTGTTCGAATCCATCGTCGTGATATTCAGGAACGCGTATTTAAGAGCCTTGGTTTTAGCATGGAAGAAGCTTATGAAAAGTTTGGTTTCTTTATCGATGCCTTTACCTATGGAGCTCCGCCTCATGCTGGTTTAGCGTATGGTTTGGATCGTCTAGTAATGTTGTTGTTGGGCGAGGATAATTTGCGTGAAGTAATTGCCTTCCCGAAGGTAAAAGATGCTTCTTGTCCGATGAGCTCTGCACCCAGCGTGGTAGACGAACAGCAACTGAAAGACTTGAGTTTGAAGATCGATCTGCCTGAAAAAGAATAAAAAAAGATAAATCTCAGTAAGCTGTAGCGAATATGGCTTTCTGAGATTTTTTGTTTCTAAGATGTTTCAGAGGTTGAGGGATTTGTAAACTTTGTGCGGCAAAAAGCGACAAGTCCGCAAATTGCTTAAAAATCTATTGTAATTTAGTTGTTTATTCGGTATAATATAAGAATCGATGTGTAGATAATATAGAGTAAAATGGAGTAAGATTTTTGGAGTATCAGAAGAATAAAACAGTGGCTGTCTGCAATATGGGCTGTAAGGTAAACAGTTACGAAGCTCAGGGTATGACCGAACTTTTTCAGCAGGCAGGATACCAAATCGTAGAATTTAGTGAAAAAGCTGATGTATATTTGATCAATACCTGTACCGTGACACAGATTGCGGCACGAAAATCCAGACAGATGATTCATAGAGCCAGAAAATTGAACCCGCAGGCCCTTGTGATTGCGGCTGGATGCTATGTGGACCGCGATGACAGTCTAATAGAGGAAGGCGTGATCGATATTGCTATTCCAAATCGTTATAAAGGTGATTTATTAGCTTATATAGAGGCACATGAAAAGCATACTGAAATGAAGCTGTCTGAGGAAAGCCGGTTATGGATTACGGAAAATGAAGGCAAAACCAGAGCTTTTTTGAAGGTTCAGGACGGTTGCAGACAATTTTGCACATATTGTATTATTCCTTATGTTCGCGGACCGCTGGTGAGTCGTCCTATTGAACAGTGTAAAGAAGAAGCGGCAGGTTTGGCAAAGAATGGATATCAGGAAATTGTCTTGACCGGTATTCATTTGTCTTCCTATGGTAAGGGAGAAGAATATGACCTAGGTGATTTGATTCTTGCGATTGCCGAGATTCCTGAAGTGAAGAGGATTCGTTTAGGTTCTATGGAACCCAGAATGATCACTGCTTCTTTTATACATAAAGTAGGGCAGACACAAAAACTTTGTCCTCATTTTCATCTTTCGCTGCAGAGCGGTTGTGACGCTACTTTAAAGGCAATGAATAGACGATATTCTGCTGATGAATATCGTCAGGCTGTTGCGCTATTAAAAGAGGCATATCCAGATGTGGCAGTTACCACTGATATTATTGTAGGCTTTCCGGGTGAAACTGAAGATGATCATAAAGCTTCGCTTGCGTTTGCTGAGGAGATCGGCTTTGCGGAAGCACATGTATTTCGATATTCGAAAATGGAAGGCACTGTGGCAGCTAAGCGAGGAGACCAAATTGATGGTAATGTAAAAAAACGCCGCAGTGAAGAGATGCTGAAGGTAACCGGAGCAGCAAGTGAGCGTTTTATGGAGCAGATGCAAGGTCAGCAGGTTGCCGTGCTTCTTGAGGAAAAGGAAGAAAGTACCGGATATTGGACCGGATATACACCGAATTATATGAAGGTGGCAGTGGAAATTCCCGAGCAGCAGAAGTGTTTGCAGGGGCAGGAAGTACAAGTGATCATTGGTGGTTATGTGAATATCAGCAGTGCCAATCATGATGCGGCAGGGCTTGAAAAAATACTTAAGGGGGTATTGCAATGAGTGAACAAAACTTCAACACGCAGTATTTTAAGATTATAGGTGAATCGGAAGACCATGTGAGAAATGTTTTGATCGATGTATATAGTTCTTTGGTCAAAAAAGGGTATAATCCTGTGAATCAGATGGTAGGCTATATTATGTCTGAGGACCCCACTTACATTACTAGCTATAATAACAGTCGCAGCAAAATCGCCCGCATTAATCGTGATGAGATCATTGAAGAATTAGTTAGATCTTTTGTTGAATATCATCAGTTAGATCAGAAGGGGTAAATAACGTGAGAATTATTGGACTTGATTATGGTAGCAAAACCGTCGGTGTTGCCATTAGTGACCCGACCGGTTTTTTAGCCACGCCTGTTGAAACCATTAAACGGGAAGAAGAAGTTAATTTGAAGCAGACGGTTCGTAGAATTCGTGCATTGTGTGAAGAGTACGATGTGCATACCATTGTGTTAGGTCTTCCTAAAAATATGAATGGTACTTTGGGAGAGCGCGCTGAGCTAACAATGGCATTTCAAAAGCGTCTGCAGCGCGATTTGTATCAGGTCGAAATACTTCTGTGGGATGAACGTTTGACAACGCGTCAAGCTGAAATTCCTATGCTGGAAGCAGGAATGCGCTATCAAAAAAGAAAAGAAGTTGTTGATCAAATGGCAGCAGCTTTGATTTTGCAGTCCTATTTAGATGCACATCAAAAACAGCTTAAGGAGGAAACTAAAATGAGTCAAATTTGTTTGGAAGAATTAGATTGGATTATTGTAACCGATCCGGTGGAAGAGATTTCAATGGATATGGAAGTAATAGATTATACAGAAGAAGATGGAGCGCAGTATATATTGGCAATTCCTGCCTATGATGAAGAAGATGAAGAAGAGGCAGAACAGCAGGAAGATGAAGATGCAGCCTTTATCTTTAAGGTTTGCGATGATGAGAATGCTGAGTTTTGGATCACCGAAGATCATTCGGATTTGAAATTTGGCGTAACTACCGATATGACAGACGAAGAATTTCAAAATGTTGCAGAGATGTTTGAAAACTCCGAAGAGTACGATCTGGAAGTAGAGGAAGCTGATGAGTACGACGAGTAAAAGACGGACTGTATCGTCCAGAAAACCGAGAAAGAATGTTAAGATTATTCCTTTGGGTGGCTTAGATCAGATTGGTCAAAATATGACGCTGATTGAGTGTGATGATGAAATCGTAATCATTGATTGTGGTTTGGCGTTCCCAGGCGATGAAATGCCCGGTGTTGACCTGATCATTCCAAATTTCGAATATCTGAGACAAAATTATGATAAAATCAAAGGCGTTGTGCTGACCCATGGTCATGAGGATCATATTGGTGCATTGCCATACTTTTTGCGTGAATTTAAGGTGCCTGTATATGGTACGCGATTGACCTTGGGATTGGTGCGCAACAAGATCGAAGAATTTGCCATTAAGAATTGCAATTTGACTATGGTGCGTCCCGGTGATGTAGTGGAACTGGGTCATATGAAGGTTGAGTTTATTCGTACGAATCATAGCATTGGTGATGCAGTTGCGTTAGCAATCACGACTGCTGCCGGTGTTTTGATCCATACCGGTGACTTTAAGGTAGATTATACTCCTATTCATGGCGATATGATCGATCTGCAGCGTTTGGCTGAGCTTGGACATAAAAAGGTTCTGGCATTGATGAGTGATAGTACCAATGCTGAGCGCAAAGGCTATACGATGAGTGAACGTACAGTGGGCAGTACCTTTACTGAGATGTTCCCTCTTGCCGAAGGTCGTATTTTGGTGGCTACCTTTGCTTCTAATGTGGATCGTGTGCAGCAGATCATTGATGCAGCCATCCAGTATGGTCGTAAAGTGGTATGTGTAGGCCGCAGTATGGTAAATGTAATCAATACGGCACTTGAATTAGATTATCTGGAAGTACCGGATGGTGTATTGATCGATATTTCCGACATGAAGAATTATGAAGATGACGAGTTGGTGATTATAACAACAGGTAGTCAGGGTGAGCCTATGGCAGCTCTGTCACGTATGGCTAGTGGCGAGCATAAAGCCATCGAGATCAAAGAAGGTGATACTGTGATCTTTTCTAGTAAACCGGTACCCGGCAATGAGAAAACAGTGAGCCGAGTTATCAATGATCTAATGGTGAAGGGTGCTAAAGTAACTTATGAGGATGCTCATGTATCCGGTCACGCCAGTCAGGAAGAATTGAAAATGATCTATAGCTTGGTAAAGCCGAAGTATTTTCTTCCGGTACATGGTGAATATCGCCATTTGCGTAATCATGCAGACTTGATCAAGAGTATGGGTCACGATGAACGTAATGCAATTATCATGTGCAATGGTAATGTTCTGGAACTGGATAGTTATTCAGCAAAGATTAACAGCTACATTGATGTGGAACCTGTATTGGTAGATGGTCTGGGTGTAGGTGATGTAGGTAATATTGTACTGCGTGATCGTAAGATCCTTTCTCAGGATGGTTTGATGATCGTAGTGATTGGTCTGCAGCGTGGCAATGGTGAAGTGGTAGCAGGACCGGACATCGTAAGCCGTGGTTTTGTATATGTTAAGGAGTCTGAAGGCCTCATGGAAGGATGCCGAAATGTGGTATCTCATGTACTGGCAGCCAATGCTCCTTTAAATGTGATGGACTGGAATAATATTAAAGGATTGATTCGCGATAGCCTTCGCGATTATCTTTGGAGAGAAATCAAAAGAAGCCCTATGATTCTTCCCATTATTATGGAAGTAAAGGGCTGAGAAGATCAGATACAGCAATGAGCTGATCTTTTGCAGGAGGAAGTAATGATAACAGATATTATCAATCGCATTTTATGTTTCCTTGCTCGAAACGTAAAAAAAGCACTGGTCGCATTGACTTGTACGTTGCTGATCGGTGGGGTATGCTATCTGGCGTATACGTATACCTATCATTTTATTCGTGACGATGCCTTTGAAACCTATGATGTGAATGGAGAAGAAATCAGTATTGATATTCCGGAAGGATCCACCACCGGGGAAATAGCAGATATTTTATATGAAAAAGGCTTGATTGAAAATACGCTGCTATTTAGAATCAAAGCGAAATTAACCGGTGCGGAGAATGAGTTTCAGTATGGTGTGTATAAGGTAATTAAAGGCATGCCTGAAACCAAGATCATGGAGATCTTAAAGGAAGGCAGTAAAGAAGAAGCTGTTATGATCACGATTCCCGAGGGTTGGAGCGTACGGCAGATCGGTGAGTATTTGGAAGATAAAAATATTTGTTTGGCTTCTGAATTTGAAGCAGCCTGCAATCGTACCGACTATGATTTTGACTATTATGGGGTGATCGATAATCAAGACGAGCGTCAATATCTGTTGGAAGGTTACTTGTTCCCGGAAACTTATGAAGTGATCCCTATGAATGGTGCAGAAGGTGTAGTCAAACGCTTGCTGCGTGAGTTTGAACTTCGTTGGGAAAGAAATCCCAGCTGGAGAAGCCGGGCCGATGAACTGGGTCTTACTGTGGATGAGGTTATGACCATGGCTTCGGCAGTTGAAATGGAAGCTATGCTTTCAGAGGAACGCCCGAAGGTAGCCAGAGTATTATATAATCGTTTGCAGGAAGGTATGACCTGGGGACTGAACTGTACTGTTTTATATGCGCTGGGTAAAGAAGGTACCGGTGATGATTACGTAAGTTATACAGATTTGGAAATCAAGTCTGGCTATAACACTTATGCGAATACCGGTTTCCCGGTGGGGCCCATCTGTAATCCCAGCGAAAGTTCCATTAATGCGGTATTGCATGCGGAAGAAGGAGATTGGCTGTATTTCATTGGTTTTGAAGATGGTTCCGGTGAGCATTTGTTTACGAATGATTACGCCGAGTTCCAGGCGGTGGAAGCCGGTACCTATGTGAGAGGCGAGGAAGGTACAGGTGAAACCGATGAGTATGTTGAAGAATA
>JAZQWC010000084.1:0-8710 GCA_045632125.1 Bianqueaceae bacterium | reverse complement strand
CAGGCTGTCGTGATCGAGCGGGCTTAATTCTTGTATGTAAATATAAAAATGAAAGGTCATTGCAAACCGAGATCGAAATCTCGACTTGCAATGACCTTTTTCTGTTTTTCGCTATGCGAAATGTAAATTAGTTGTGGCAGTGGCCACCGCAGCCATGATCATGATGACTTTCGCAACCATGACTTCCGCAGGAACCGCCTTCGTGATGATGGTCACCGTGATGGTTACAGTTGGCGCTGGTGCTGAAATCCAGAGTGCCATTTAACAAAGCGGCAACGGCTGCATCAGCATCGCCGGCAACGCCTGCAAATAAGCGAATGCCTGCCTGGGCAAGAGCCATTTGAGCACCGCCGCCAATGCCGCCGCAGATCAGGGCATCGGCATCGATGGAATTTAGGACGCCGGCCAACGCGCCGTGGCCCTGTCCGTCGGTATCGATGACTTCGGCCATGATCACCTTTCCATCTTCAATGGTATATACTTTAAACTGTTCAGTGTGTCCAAAATGCTGAAAAATCTGTCCGTTATCGTAGGTAACTGCAATTTTCATAGCGTTTTCTCCTTTTATATATGGATTTTATCGTTTGATCTGTGATTAGGTTGAAGCTTGCTGTCGCTGGCAGCGGTGCTTGGGGCAGCCGCCGCAGTCGCAATGGGCTTCCTTGCCATCACACAAGTGGTAGTCGCCGCCTTCGATGTGAAACGGGCGACCCTCTACCAATGCTTCTGCCACTTTTCGGCGGGCACTGGTGTAGATCTGCTGCACTGTGGCTCTGGCGATCTGCATGTAGGTGCCGCACTCTTCCTGAGAGAATCCTTCTTTATCGATGAGCCGTAAGGTTTCGTACTCGTCCACTGATAAAATGATAGGGATTTCATTTTTGCTAGCATTTATTGGGTAGAAATCCTGGTGTTTGGGTAATTGACAAACCTTTCGGCATTTTCTGGGTCTCGGCAAGGCGGGATCCTCCTTTTTGTTTATGGCATATGCTATTTATAGTTTGATTATATCTTGTTTTGAGGAAAAGTCAAGGGCGCTTTTGGTATATGCCATAAATAGTTGCGCGTTATGTGCTGCATCACGGGTAGAGCCGACTGTTTTTACACTTGTTCTGCAAACGTCTGCATGAATCACTGATAGAATTAGCTTACATAGTCAGTGGTATATCAAGTGTCGGTTTCAATCACGGGTAGAGTAGATGAATTTTGTCAGTGGTTAGAGTGCAATGCGTGAAAACATTGATAAAATGTGGAAAACTTTGCCTGTGTTATCAGTGATATGAATGAAAAGGGAAAATATAGCTGAGTGCAAGAACTGATTATGGTAGTGATCTTATGGCAAGCAGGGACTGTAATGGATAGTTTGGTAGTGAAATGACACCTTATTAGGCAAATAACGTAGTCAAAGTTCATAAGGCGAGAAGAAGCGCGGATCTTTCGCCCGTGGCGTTATTGAAAACAACAGAAATCACGGATATAATGTAAGCAAACGCGCGGAATGGATGAATTGGAGGAATCAATTGTGGATATGAAAAAAGTTGGTGAGCAGATTGCGGCGCTGCGGCGAGCAAATGGGCTGACGCAGAACGAGCTTGGAGAGCGGCTGGGAGTGTCATTCCAGTCGGTGAGCAAGTGGGAGCGGGGCGAGACGCTGCCGGACACGGCGATTTTGCTGGATTTAGCACAGGTGCTGCGGACCACTGTAGATCATTTGTTGTCGGGCGGTGAGAAGGTGTTGCAGTATAAGGGTAAGATCACGGTGGAGAATATGCGTCAGGGCATGGAATGTCTGCGGCAGATGGGCCAGCTACTGGGGACGGACCACTTGATCTATAGAGCTGCTGTGGAGGGGGTAAATCAAAAACTGGACGTGGATGTGGAAGAAGCGTTTAGCAGTGATTGGATCTTCGAGTGCTTCGTAGCAGAGGCAGTGATTCAAAGCTTGATGGCGGGCGCCTATGTGGATATTACAGATGTGAAAAACAGTTTTAAATACGAGCATTTTCGTGATATTGTGTGCGACTATGCAAAAAAATATGGGATCGTGTGAATTATGAAAAGTCATGAAAAACAAGTGAGAAAGATGATATTTAGCCGCATGAAAGGATTTCGATTCTGGATCGCGGCTTCCTTTTTGATGTGTTTAGTGCTGCAGGTGATGGGGCTGGTTCCTCCTTTGGTAATGCAGCAAATGGTGGATGTGCAATTACCGGAAGGACGAATCTCGGAAATCGTACAGGGGATTATCTTGTTGGTGGGGATTCCTATGGCATCGGCTGCCGGCAATGCTTTCTATCAGTATTTTTTGAATGCAGTGGGTCGCCGCTACAGTCATGAAATGATGCACTGGGGGATTGAGAAAATTCTAAGTCAACCACTGACATATTTTGATGATAAAAACTCTGCAGAACTTACAAAGTACTGTGATTCTGAATCGGTAAAATATATAGTGTTCTGGATGTTTGACATTCCACAGATTACTGCAAAGCTTGTTAGTGGTGTGGTTATTTTGGGACTCATGATGAAAATTAATTTATGGATGGGTTTGGTATCACTTTTGTACGTTCCGCTAACAATTCTACCCTGCAATGTACTCTCTAAGCGAATTCAAGGGTATGTACAGCGTGTAATTCATAATAACGCCCGTCTGGCGCAGGTTTTAACGGATACTTTTCGCGGTATTCGACATATCAAGGCTGCTGGCCGCGAGCGTCAGCAGCTGCAGCGGGTAAAGAATATCAGTGAAGATACGATCCGTGTGTGGTCGATGACTTGTATGCTGGACAACCTAACCGGTATGTGGGCAGGCGGCTTTATGAGTCATTTGTTTAATGGGTTGCTTTTTGGTATTGGCGTAGTGCTGATTTTGCGGGGACAACTGACAATGGGAAACTTGTTGATTCTGATCAACTATATGCCTAAGGCTTTTGCGGTGATCAATGATATTACTAAAATTAACTTCGACTTCAAAAAGCAACTGGCAGAGTTTGAGCCGCTGTTTGAGATCATCAGCATGGATACACCTGAGGTTATTTATGAAACCACTGATAAACTGAAAATACACGAAGGGATTGCATTTAAACATGTAAGCTTTTCCTACCCGTCAAATCCTGAAAAGGAGGTGCTGATCGATGTGAATCTATCAGTGCCGAAGGGCACCTGGGTTGGTTTAGTAGGTACCAGCGGAGCCGGAAAGTCGACGATCTTTAACCTTTTACTTCGGTTGTATCAGTGGCAGAAGGGTGAAATCGAAATTGATGGGTGTAATTTGTCAGTGATTTCGCCTCGTGTTTTAAGAAATAGCATTACATTAGTATCGCAAGATGCCTTTATGTTTCCGGGAACTGTGCGTGATAACTTACAATTTGCCAGTGATTCGGCAACGGATGAAGATATGTGGCGGGTACTTGACAGTGTTGGATTAAAGAGCAAAGTAAAATCACTGCCAAAAGGACTAGATTCTGAAATAGGAGAAGAGGGTTCTCTTTTCTCCGGAGGGGAAGTTCAGCGGTTATCACTGGCACAAGGATTGTTGCGTGGTAGTGAAATTTTGCTGTTGGACGAAGTTACTGCTAATGTAGACAGTGGAAACGAGAAGGAAATCTTAAAACAACTGGCAAAGTCGGTGAAGGAGCAAGGAGTAACGGTGATTTCTATCTCTCATAAAGCGAGTTTCAACGAATTTGCGGATTGTGTATACACTTTGAGGGACGGAGTCATAGAAAGTTCAAAATAAAGATGTGGAAAAGGGTTTAAAAGTCTGCTATACTAAGTTTCAGGCCTGTCAGCATTGGTGCTGGCGGGCCAATTTTTTATATGGGAGGAAACTTTATTATGGAAGAAATCCGGTTAGTTCGGGAACGATTAAGCGCCGATTTTTTAGATGCCTATCTTCGATTTCGAAAGTTGAATGAAGAAATAGATCATTCAGCGGGGACGATCGTATGGAAGGGTCCGAAAAAACAGTATCCATACTGGCAGTTTTACGATCATGGCAAACAGATTCAGAAGTATATTCGTAAAAATGGTTTGGAAGAAGTGAGGAAGCTGATTGAACAGAGAAAGGCACAAGTTAGAAAACGTAGTATTCTTCGCAGATTTATCAGTGATCTAAAACGGGCGCTCCGGGCAATTCGCGTGAACTGGCAGATGGTGATTGCAAAGTATGAAGAGGCAATGGAAAAGCGAAAGACGGAAGCAGCTGCCCGCGCTGCGGCCAAAAAGGTGGCTGAGAGTAAACGCTACGCTGATCAGTATAAACATTTGACAGACAAGGGTGATTATGTGGCATCTAAGTCTGAGATGATGATTGCTAATAGGCTATATGCGCTAGGGATTGAATACGAATATGAAAAAGAGGTGTGGCTTGGAGGAAGATGTTTTAGACCGGATTTTACAATTCGTACTAAGGATGGCCGAATATTTTATTGGGAGCATGCGGGAATGATGGATGATCCGGAGTATAGAAGGCGTCATGAAGAGAAAAAAGCTTTCTACGAGAGGAACGGAATCAGGTTGCAGGAAAACCTGATCATAACAATGGACCACAATGGGACTATTTCAATGGATGAAATTCAGCGAACGATTGATTTTTACAGATTACAGGATTAAGGGGACGGACCTTTGAATGGGTGCTTCGCAAGTGGCGGTAGCATCGTTTAGAGATCCGTCCCTTTTGCGTTGCGTGAGAAAGTCGTTTGTAATGAGTGAAATAAGTTTTTGGATTTCTTGTGAAAAATAGTAGTGATGCTTTTGTGAAACTATTGAAGCCACGGGTAAAAAGTGGTACAATATCCCTATTTAAAGTGCTTTAAAAAGGAGCCACTACCATGAAAATATTAGTTACCGGGTTTCAGCCTTTTGGCGGTGAAAGTATGAATCCGGCATATGAAGCTGTAAAGCTGCTGCCGCAGCAAATTGATGGAGCAGCACTGATAAAAAAAGAAATACCCGTGGTTTTTGATGAGGGGGCTGAGGTTGTACGACAGATAATCCAAGAAGAAACCCCAGATATCGTAATATGCGTAGGTCAGGCGGGCGGCCGCGCCGGAATTACACCAGAATTTGTTGGAATCAACTACGCTGACGCCCGTATTCCGGACAATGCAGGTAATTCCCCTATCAGTCATACCATTAAACCAGATGGAGAAAACGCATATTTTACTATGCTACCCGTGAAAGCTATGGTGACGGCGATGAAGGCGGAGAGTATACCCGCTGCTATTTCATATTCCGCAGGAACCTACGTGTGTAATGACGTAATGTATCAGCTGCTATACTACATAAATACCGAGTTCAAGGACAAAAACATCCGTGGAGGCTTCATCCACGTACCTTTCTGCGATGAACAGGTAGTGAACAAACCCGGTGTCCCGGCACTTTCACTGACAACAATCACCAGAGGATTGGAGCTTTGTATCAAAGCAGCTATCAATAATGAAAAAGATATCATTGAAATAGGAGGAACCATACAATGAAACTGACAGAGAAAGTAACCTATACCTATGATCATTTTTACAAATACCAGGAGATCACTGATATCCTGCAGAAATATGCTAGTGATTATCCCGAAATCGCACGTTTGACCAGTGCAGGAACCAGCCCTCAGGGACGTAATCTGTGGGTTTTGGAAGTGACCAACACCAAAACCGGTGCCTATGAGGACAAACCCGGTTACTATGTGGAAGGTAATATCCATGCAGGTGAAGTGACCGGCTGCATGACCTGTATGTACTTTTTGGATGTGATCTTCTCAAACTTAGACAGCAAAGAAGTGCAGAGCATTCTGGATAAATACACCATCTATGTTCTGCCCCGTGTGTCTCCCGATGGTTCCGAGCACTACCTGACCACTCCCGACTATGTACGTTCTGTTCCTCGCATGTATCCCTATACCGAGGAGATGCCCGGCCTGCAGCCTAAAGATCTGGATGGAGATGGTGTTGTACGCAAAATGCGTGTAAAGAGCCCCTTCGGTATTTGGAAAGTATCGGAAAAAGATCCTCGCGTTATGACCAAACGTCGCCCTGATGATATCGAAGGCGAGTTTTACAATGTATATGAAGAGGGTATCATCAATGATTTCGACGGTCTAAATATTGTCAGTGCTCCGGCACGCTTCGGTCATGATTTCAATCGTAACTACCCTGTTGGCTGGAAGCCCGAGCCCGAACAGCGCGGTGCCGGCGAATACCCGCTGTGTCACCCCGAAACCAAGGCCAACACTGATTTCCTGCTGGCTCATCCCAACATTGGTAGTGTATTGGATATGCACACCGCAGGCGGACAAAACCTGTATACTCCCGGTTTCAAACCCAGAAAAGAAGCGGAAAGATACGACGTTAATCTGTATAAGATCCTGGGAAAAATGGCAAAAGAAGAAAACGGATATCCTGTTATTAATGTATATGATGAATACATGCCGGTAGGCAGCCCTGCTTGTTTCGGTGGCTTCGATGATTTCTGTCATTTCATCTTAGGTGTTCCTGCATTTACCATTGAATGCTGGGATATCGAACCCCGTGTAGGTATTGAGGTTCACTTCCCGCCTAAGCCGGAAACCACCGATGAGGAACAGGAAGAAGAAGCTCTGAAATATGTACAGTGGATCGACAAAGAACTGGACGGCGAAGGCTGCAAGCCTTGGACTAAATATAATCATCCCCAGCTGGGTGAGGTAGAGATCGGCGGCGTTGACTACAAATATGTATGCCAGAATCCGCCCATTAAATTCCTTGTGCAGGAATTGGAAAAACATACCCGTTTCATGCTGCGTCAGGTAAAAACCCTGCCTATGGTCAAGTTCACCGACATCAAGATCGAAAACCTGGCCGGCGATGTATATAGAGTGGAGGCCATTATTAGCAATACCGGTTTCCTGTCTACCTATGTATTAAAAGAAGCGCTTAAATTCAAAACCCTGAAAGAACTTACCGTTACCATGGAGGGCGCAGAGGTGATTGAAGGAAAGGCAAAACAGGGCATTGGCCATTTGGAGGGCTTCTCCGGCATTGGCGGTTACAACTCCGGTCTGGGTGCCAGCACCATGCAGTTCGCGCCTTGTCAGAAAAAACTGACCTGGATCATCAAAGCCCAGCCCGGCGCAAAACTCACCTTCGCTTGTGAAGGCGGCCGCATGGGACGTACCACTGCGGAGGCTACCATCTAAATGGAAGAAGTTGTCACACAAAAGACGGCGCCGACGGTACAAGCCGGCGCCAAAGCAATACAAACCGGTCAGAAAATGATCAAAGGCATCAAGGATGGCGTACCCATCGCACTGGGTTACTTTCCTGTGTCCTTCACCTTTGGTATTCTGGCCACGTCCTACGGCTTTAGCTGGTGGGAGGCTACGCTGATCTCCATGCTGAACCTCACTTCCGCCGGCCAATTCGCCGGCTTGAACATCATGCATGCCGGTGGCGGACTCATCGAGATGGCTCTGTCGCAGTTTGTCATCAACCTGCGCTACAGCCTGATGTCCATCTCACTTTCACAGAAGGTCGACCACACTGTGCGCGGTATCTATCGCTGGGCCGTTGCTTTTGGTAATACCGATGAAATCTTTGCGGTGGCCTCCAGCCAACAAGGTGCCATCAGCCGCCGTTACCTGTTCGGCCTGATAACACTACCATTTTTAGGTTGGACCAGTGGCACCCTGTGCGGCGCCCTATTGGGTGCGATTTTGCCAGCACGGCTGGAAGAAGCTCTTGGTATTGCCCTCTACGGGATGTTTATTGCAATCGTAGTACCAGCTGTGAAGCGAAGTCGTCCGGTGTTAATGGTGGTGGCTATTGCAGCACTGCTGAGTTGCATCTTCTACTATATACCCGGTCTGAATCAGATTTCCTCCGGTTTTACCATCATCATTTGTGGTGTGGTGGCCTCGGCCATAGGAGCGGTACTGTTTCCTGTGCATGATGAGGAAGAGGAAACAGAGCAGCAGGAGGCAGCGGTATGAGTTACGGAATCTATTTGTTGGTAATGGCCGGTGTCACCTATTTGGTGCGGGCTATACCCTTTGCGGTATTTAATAAAAAGATCAAGAACCGATTTTTCCGTTCATTCCTGGCATATGTGCCTTACGCGGTGCTGACTGCGATGACGTTTCCTGCCATTTTTTATTCAACCGGTTCGGAGGTTTCCGCGGCAGCGGGTACGGTGGTGGCAGTGGTACTGTCGTATTTTGGGCGTGGACTGCTGACAGTGGCGCTCTGTGCCTGTGGGGTCGTGTTTCTTGTGGGAGGTATTCTATGATTCAGCCAATTATGAAGGATGTGTTTTTTCTGCAGCAAAAGTCGGAAACGGCCACCGAGGCGGATCGGCAGGTGATCGTGGATCTGCTGGATACGCTGCGGGCGAATGCGGCAGGCTGTGTGGGCATGGCCGCCAACATGATCGGCGTGCGTAAGCGCATTATAGCAGTGAATTTGGGTCTGATGAATTTGGCAATGGTGAATCCGGAGATCGTATCGAAGAAGCGTCCGTACACGGCGGAGGAAGGCTGCCTGTCGCTGGTGGGCGTGCGGAAAACCACTCGTTACGAGGAGATCGAGGTGGCCTATCTGGATCAGAATTTTAAGCCTCAAAAACAAAAGTTTACCGGTTGGACAGCGCAGATCATCCAGCATGAAGTGGATCACTGCGAGGGAATTATCATATAAATAACCATGAAGCGTAAGCGATTGAATACTAAGGAGGAAGGAACATG
>JAZQWC010000083.1:0-72810 GCA_045632125.1 Bianqueaceae bacterium | reverse complement strand
AGATTCATAAATATCTATTTGACGAAATCTATGATTTTGCAGGTGAAATAAGAACTGTGAATATTTCAAAGGGGACTTTTCGTTTTGCTCCTTTGATGTATTTGGAAGCAGCCCTTGAAAATATTGATAAGATGCCTCAATCCACTTTTGATGAAATTGTGGAGAAGTACGTGGAAATGAATATTGCCCATCCATTCAGGGAAGGTAATGGTCGCAGTACTCGCATTTGGTTGGATTTGCTTTTAAAGGCAGAACTTCATAAAGTGATTGATTGGAGTAAAGTGGATAAGGAAGATTATCTGCTAGCCATGGAACGCAGCCCCATTCGAGATATCGAAATTAAATATGTTTTAAAGAATGCACTTACAGATGATATTAACAGCCGCGAGGTATATATGAAAGGAATCGATCACAGTTATTATTATGAAGGTTATACCACCTTTAAAACAGAGGAATTGTAATCGACTAATAGAGGTATGCAAATCCCCCTGCCGAAACAAGAGGCAGGGGGATACGTTATTTATATCGTATTATAAGATATAATCGCTGATGCAATCATACCAATGTACAAAGGTTTCACCATTGATCGTGAGGCGATCCGTTGTGGGCAAAAGTTCAGACCAAGATTTCTGATAGCGGTTAAAGGCCCATTTGTCATGGTTGTAACGGCGCCACAACACGGTTCGTCCGTTGGCATCGATATAAGATTCTGTGGCCATACCATCTGCGGTGATTTCCATGAGGCAAACGGTGTCATATTGTTTGCCCATAATATGGATCTTGTATCGACCGACTAGATCCTGCAATGCGGAAGCGGAAGTGGTGATGGTATTACCATTACGGATGATTTCTCCTTTACAGCGAAGGTTGATTTCGTAGCCGCAATTATTTTCTCCGAACCCAAGCTTGGCAAATTCATCGTCATCCAGAAATGTCAGTAAATGTTTAACCCCATTGGAAAAGTAGGTTTCACCTAGCCAGCGGCAATGAGTGTCGGTCATCTGTACAAAATCGGAATGTGCATCAGCGTAGTTAACTTCTTCGGTAAAAGGTTTGGAAGAAGTTAAAATTTCAACGCCATCAATTCCATGGATCTTAACCGGTCCTACTACTTTAGCATAATCAGTGCCGGCACTCTTTCGGCCGGGCATATCGTAGATAGCCCAAATGTTACTTTCACCAATGTTCGGGATGATGAACCGGCCCAGTAGTTCTTTAAATCGAACTGAGAAGGGCGGCAGATCCATTTTCTCAATGGTATATTCAGGTAGATATTCAGGCAATTTCTTCATAAAAACAGCTCCTTTCGATATAGGTGGGTTTGGATAATGTTGTCTGAATTTTTCCTTTGCATAGTGTAGGCGGCTTTTCACAGTGCCAACGGGAATCGAAAGACGTTTGGAAATGCCCTCCTGTGAGATGTTCAAGAAATAATACAGGTATAAGATCTGTCTGTCTTTATCACGGAGTAAACGCAATGTTTCAAGCACTGCGCTAGGGTCGATGGGTTGAGTATCTTCCACTTGCAGCTCCGCTTCCGGAACATCGTCGAGGGGAACTTGATTCACCTTCGCTTGCCTGCGATAATAATCGGTACACTTATGATTCGCAACTCCAATCAACCAAGATTTGAACAAGGATCGATCCTGCAAACTTTCAAATTTCATAGTCGCCGTCAAGCAAACATCTTGTACAATGTCCTCCGCGTCCTGCCTGTTATTGATTTTATAATACACATAACGCTGAAGCGGACCTAGGCACTGCTGCAACAAAGCATCTAATTCATGCACATTATCACCTCCTTGCAATTGATTTTGAAATCGATTTCGCCTATATAGTCGAATGAGAGAATCGAAAGGTTCAATTTAGTTGTCAATTGTATCACAAATTTTCAAATAAATCATGACAGATAACCGAAGAATCTAAAATATGATATTTTTGCCGCACTGCGGCCAAAATTGACGCTGTGTTTGCCTTGACAGCTACAGCAGGTTGTGTAATTATAATAGTAATTGAAACGGATGAGTTTACGTTGTATAGTAAAAAATGAGGAATTAGCATGAGTTATGAAATTTACGAAGTGATTCGATCGAATCAAGTGAGGAAGGATGTATTGGCACATGTCCATGTGCCCGGCTCTAAATCGATTACCAATCGTGCACTGCTATTGGCTGCTATGGCGCAAGGAACCAGTGTGCTGCGGGGGTGCTTAACCAGTGATGATGCGGTGCATTTTTTGAGCTGCTTGAAGACTTTGGGCTTCCCGGTGAAAGAAGAAAAAGGCGAAGGGCTTGGCAGCAATATAACAATAACCGGTTTTGGTGGTGAGATTCCAAATAAGAAAGCGGAGATCTACGTGGGTAGTGCCGGTACAGCGGCACGCTTTCTGGTGGCGATGCTGGCCTTTTCAGATGGAGAATATGTAGTTAAATCTTCGGAGCAGATGAAAAAACGTCCGATGCAGCCATTGATCGAGGCCCTGAGAGCTGCGGGGGCAGTGGTGGAATGCCTAGAGGAAGAATGGCATTTTCCGTTGCGGATTTTTGGAGCTAAGGGGAGAACTGAAATACCGAATCACTTTACGGTGGATATTGGAAAGAGCTCTCAATTTTTGAGTGCACTGCTGATTGCTGTAGGCACTTTGCGGAAACCAGCGACGATTCAGGTGGTTGGCTCTCATGGTCTGAGTTATGTGGATATGACAGCTGATATGATGAAGAGCTTTAGCGTGGATGTTGTAAAAGTGGATATCAATGGACAGATCGGTTATGAGTTTTCCGGTGAGGGAAGCTATCAGGCTTTGGAATATAATGTGGAGCCGGATATGTCGGCAGCGGCTTATTTTTATGCATTGGCGGCTGTTCTGGGAGTGAAGATCTGTGTTAAGGGTATTACAAATCAAATGTTACAGGGAGATGTGGAATTTTTGGATCTTCTTGTAAAGATGGGCTGTACAATAGAAGTAGAAGCAGGAAATGTTGTTGTTCAAGGACCGAAAGAGGGAAAGTTAAAGGGCGGTTTTGCTGTGGATATGTCATCTTTTTCCGATCAAGCTTTAACTTTGGCCGCTATTGCACCCTTTGCGAATGCTCCCATCACTATCAAAGGGATTGGACATATTCGTATGCAGGAGTGTGATCGAATTCAGGCCATTGTACAGAATTTGACAGCTTTAGGGATCAAGGTAGAGGAGCAAGAAGCGGAAGTTACAATCTATCCTGGAGAAGTGCGGGGTGCAGATATCGAAACCTTTGACGATCATCGGGTGGCCATGTCCTTTGCTTTGACCGGACTTCGGGTAGACGGCGTGAAAATTAAAAATCCGATGTGCTGCAGAAAGACCTTTGCTGAATATTTTGAAGTATTGGAGCAGATAATCACACAAGTAACGGAGGTGTGACTATGTCAAAAGTATTTTTTACTGCGGATCTGCATTTTGGTCATGAAAACGTGATCAAATTGGATGGCAGACCCTTTGCGAACGTAGAAGAAATGGATGAAGAGCTGATTCGTCGGTGGAATGCTAAGGTAGGGAAGGGCGACTTAGTATATGTGCTGGGCGATATGATCTGGCAATGTCATAATGATGGAGCTGCGGAACTGATCAAGAAATTAAATGGTCAGATCATTTTGATCAAAGGAAATCATGATCGCTTCCTAAAAAATGCCGCTTCCAAGAATGCTTTAGCGACCGTTAAGGATTATGATGATATCCGGGTTTCGCTGGCTGATGGCACGAAGCGGCGCTGTATACTGAGCCATTATTATATTCCAATGTACAACGGCCATTTCAGCGGTGCGATTCATCTGCATGGGCATTCTCATTTCACCGATGAGGCGGATGTTGAAGTAGACATGACGGAGAAGCTGAATGAAATGGGATTTCCGGGCGAGGTGTATAATGTGGGTTGCATGTATTGGAACTATGAACCGGTAACGCTGGATGAGATATTGCAGCAGGGGAAGACGGTGCGGCCGAATTATGGAGAGAAGACCCGCCAAGAATCAAAAACTGAATAGAAATAAATGAGGCCTGCCAGATTCGACAGGCCTTGATTTATTATGTAGAATTTATCTAATCTTCGGTATTTCCGTCATTCTTAGTTTAGCACAGCCATAGGGATACAGCTCGATCTCTTGGGCTTCGCTGATTGGCTCGCGAGATTCGGGAACCTTGGCACACACGGTCTCGTAACCATCGGCCAATCCCCAATCGATCTTCTGAACCTGCGTTTTAATGACAACTGGCGGACGCTCAGAAGAGAAGGGAATTGCGTCAACTTCTTTGCGCTCTGCGCACAGGTCATTGCTGCAGTAAGCATAGTTCCAATCGGAAGTAGGAATATATTCGTAATCGCAGTAGGGGAACTTGCGCACCACGCCATTCTTCTCGTATTCGAGCATCTTCTTATCATAGGCGATCGGCACTGAGAACACCAGTGAACCCATTTGCACGGTGGTCAGTTCATAAGGCCGCTCCACAAAGTGCGGAGTGGTTTCGAAACTCATGGTGATTACCTGCTTGTCACCGGCGGCAATGGTAAAGGAAGCTTCAGCTCCGCTGAAAACTTGACCGTTGATCATGAACTTCTCGGCAAAGGAGGGAATGCGGATCTTGAATTCGAAGGGACGGGTCGCTTCGATGGTGTAAGTGAAGGTGTTTTCGAAGGGATAGTTGGTTTCGAGCTGAATGGATTTGTCTGCGGTTTTCAGGACAGAGGCAACGGGCAGCACGTTGATCACAGTGTCGCCTTGATGCATGAAGGCGGATAGCGCCAATTTCGGCCAACCCTGATTGAAGTTGGCGGTGCAGCAACCGAAGTTGGGCTCCAGGCCAAACAAATGGGCTTCGCTGTTGTTGGTGCGGAACAGGGATTTGCCGGGGAACTTTTGGCAGGCGATCTGATTGCTCATTTGCACATACTGGTGAGCCCACATATCGTCGCTAATGGTGGCAGGCAGGGCGTTAAACGCCAGAAGTTCTAGACGCTCAGCCCACTTGGCATCGCCGGTGCAGGCATACAGCAGTTCATAGGAATACATTTGCTCCACAACGGCACAGAGCTCGGTGCCTTGGATGGGGCTGAGACCGGACAGACATTCATCACCGGTGAATAGGCCAACCGGCGTGCCATTGTATTGGGAAAGAATAGTATGCAGATGTTCAGCGTTATCGGTGTATTCGGTATCCAGCAGACCGGAAACTACAGCCTCATGCTTCAGCATCATGCCCAGGTTTACAATATGGGTCTCGAAGGTCCATTTGTTCAGGGGACGTTTCCATAGGTCTACGAATTCGTTGTAATCGGCACCCTGTTCTTTGAGGATGCGCGCCAGGTTAAGCAGCCATGCCTCGGGAGTTCGACGATAGGTAAAATCGATGGCGATGTAGCCTTCGTACCAGCGGAATTTGCCCCAGTTGAACAGGCGAATGGCGCCGCTTTGAAGAAGATCGTAGTAGTTACGCAGCGCACGGTAGATCACATTGGGAATGCGCTCGTCGCCGGAGCACTCGTAGTATACAGTCAAAACCTTGGTGATCAGCTGTACGGCCCAGGTATCATAGGTGGAGCGGGCGTCGTCGCTGCAGGGGCAGAGCCAGCCATCGGGCTTCTGAGAGTCTACGATGCAGTCGATGTAACGCTTTGCGCGGGCAATCATGTCCTCGTTTTCCAACAGATAGGCCAGCGGGATGAAACCATCCAGCCAGTAGGGAACGCGCTCCCAGCCTTCGGCGGTGCCGCCGATCCAGGCGCTGTCACGGATATCGGGCCAGATCTTGTCCAAATTGCCGCTGAGGCTTTCTGCCTGAATTTCAAGCTGGCGACGCAGCCAGCCGGCGGGTTTGATTTCTTTTGATGTATATAGATTCCAGGTTTTCATTGGGGATACCTCACTAATATAATTTAGATTGATTATAGCATAGATGAGGGAAAAAAGCATTATTGATTGACAATTTCGGTTTTTGGGGAGGGTGACTACATGGTACGAGTTTGAATAGGTAATTACCAGAAAGACAAATTGCGAATGACTACATGGATCAGGTATTCAGATTGGCATACCAAGTAGTCATTGCTTTATGGGTATTACCTCATAGTAGCAGTACCATGTAGTCAATTTTCAATTTGCACCATGGTGTACGGTTTGAAGTTAACGATACCATGTAGACACTACTACATGGTATCGTTGTGTAAAGGGTAACAGTATGTAGACATTTTCTTTTTTACTATATGGTATTTCATTTTAGTGACTTGAACCATGAAGACATTGAGTGTTTTGACTTTTGGGTACCTAATTCTATCTAATATGACCATGTAGGCATTTTCAAAATGACTAAATGGAAGATTAGTTTTAAAGGATTGTCCATGTAGGAACAGCTTTGGTTCTGGCATATTCATTTTAGAACTGTTTCTTCCCTTGACAAAGAACCGAAGGTCATGTAAGGTAAATACCATAGGGGGTGACATGCATGCCAATCGAAAATGTAATACAGCCTGATATTATACAAATTGATGATCAGCTGCGGCTTAGAAAATATGATGGAAACCATGACTTCGCTTTAGAATGGTACCAGGATGAAGAAACCCTAATGCTGGTGGATGGAGTATATGAGCCGTATGATCTGGATCGACTGGGAAGAATGTATCGTTACCTTGATGCAAGAGGGGAATTATACTTTATCGAAGTGAAAAATGAACAAGGATACGAGCCCATCGGCGATGTAACCTTCTGGCAGCAGGATATGCCCATTGTGATTGGAAGGCCTGAATATCGCGGTAAAGGAATTGGTCGAAAAGTAATTGTCAAACTGGTGCAGCGAGCTAAGATGCTTGGATATGATACAATCTATGTTAACGAGATTTATTCATATAATATAGGTTCACTGAAGCTATTTATAGGCTGTGGCTTTAAAGAATATGAAAAGACTGAAAAAGGGGCGAGATATCTGATGAAAGTGGAACATAAAAACATGATCATGATCGAAAATGATATTATACAATTGCGGCAGTATACAGAAGAAGATCACGCCGATATGTATGAATGCTGGCAGGACATAGATACTCAAAAAGCATATAACGGAAGATTTCAACAAACATTTGAGGAGTTCTGCAAGCAAACAACGGCTGACTTTCCTAGATTTAAATTCTGGGTCACAGTCATAGACAAGAAAACCGGTAGCCGCATGGGAACACTACGGCTGGGGTTGGATGAAACCTGTCCGGATCTTGCCATCTGGATCTATAAAAAATATCGAAATCAAGGGATCGGAACATTGGCTTATAAGCTGGCATTGCAGTATTTGTTTGACATCTGTGGGTATCAGGAAATATCGGCCGGATGTTTTGAAACCAATGCGGCCAGTCAGCGGATGCTGCAGAAGATTGGTTTTATACGACGTGCTGATTTAGAGAATGATGTTGAGACCGATTGTTTTACAGGACAACCAATCGTGCAGCAGGAATATAGAATCAAAAGATAGATTTAGAAAGAGAGAGTTAAATGCAACATAAAGGAACTCAAATTCTGGAAACGAATCGTCTGATACTACGACCATTTCACTCAGAGGATGCGGAAAGCTGTCTGAACAATTGGGCAGCAGATGCAAACGTGTTTCAGTGGATCAGCATGGAGGTGCAATCACGGAAAGAAATTGAAGAGTGGTTGTCAGGGGCAGAGGAAGTCTACGCTAGTTTAGAAACGTATTATTGGGCGATTATCGAGAAAGACAGTGGAAAGGTTATGGGAGAAATTTATGCAGACGATTTCTCTAATCGCAATAATCGGTGTGAAGTTAGCTGGAAGATTGGTAGTCTGTTTTGGGGCCGAGGTTACGCGACAGAAGCAGCTCATGCAATTTTGCAGTTTTTGCTGAAAGAAGTAGGGGTACATCGAATTCAGGCAAAATGCTGTGTAAAGAATATAGCCTCAGAACGTGTGATGCAAAAACTGGGAATGCAAAAGGAAGGTATACTAAAAGATTATTTTCTTGGAAAAGACGGCCATTACGAAGATATTGTCTTGTATTCTTTATTAAATAAGGAGTTATAAAAAATGGACTATCAAATCATACATTTACCTAAAGAAAAATGGCAGAATCAAATTATTCCAATCGATTACACCACCACTCAATACTATGACGTGGTGATCGATCAAAAACCGACCGGCTTTGCCGTGAACATTGAACTCAAAGATTTCGATAAGCCCGTGACACATAACGGTGAAGAGTACGACTTTCCAGATAAGCTGTATCAGGAATTTTGGCCGGGAGCCTGCGCCTGGGGTGTGGTAGACGGCGAAAGATTAGTGGCTGCCATCGAAACTTGCCCGGAAGAATGGTCCAATCGCTTACGAGTGACGGAGCTATGGGTAGATCCTGCGTGGCAGAAAAAGGGCGTAGGTCATGCATTGATGGAGGTTGCCAAGGAGCAGGCCAGACTCGAAAATCGAAGGGCTATCATGTTAGAGACCCAGTCCTGCAATGTGAATGCCATCGGTTTCTATTTGCACGAAGGCTTTACACTGATGGGCCTGGATACCTGTTGTTATAATAACCAGGATTTAGAGCGAAAAGAAGTACGTATTGAACTTGCGTGGTTTCCAAAGCGAACCACATTGAAGCGTGAAAATGTGGAGATCCGACAGGAGCGTCCTGAGGAATATCATGCTGTGGAAGCAATGGTGAGAGATGCGTTCTGGAACAAATTCAGACAGGGCTGTGATGAGCATCTGCTAGTGCATAAGCTGCGTAACAGCGAAGTATATCTGCCGGAGCTGAGCCGTATTTTGCTAGTGGACGGTGAAATTGCCGGAGCAATTTGCTTTGCTAAGGCATGGGTAGATGACGGTACACAGAAGCATGAAGTTCTTTCCTTTGGTCCTTTGGCCGTTGCTCCTAAATGGAAGGGCTGCGGTGTTGGCGCAATGCTGATGGAAGAGACTCATAAATTGGCGAAGGAAGCGGGATACCCGGCCATCATTATTACCGGTGTTCCTACATATTATCCCAGGTTTGGTTATAAGCCTGCCGGAGACTTTGGATTAACAGTAGATGGCGGTAAAACCTTCCCTGCATTCATGGCCTATGAACTGCAGGAGGGAGCCTTGAATGGTATTCAGGGGGAATTTCATGAGGCGGAGGTGTTCTTTAATTTACCCGCTGAAGAGCTTGAGGTCTTTGATAAAAAATTTGAAAAGAAGAATAAGCTATATTTCCCTAAGCAATGGTGAGAGGAGAATGCAATGATGATGGATGTAGTTCGTAATAATTTGATAAACAGAGGCTTTACGGTTACTTGTTTTGAAAATGTAGAAGCAGCGACTGCATATTTGAATGAACAAATCGACCAGACTACGGTTGGCTTTGGCGGGTCTGTTACACTGGAGCAAATGGGATTGTATGAAAAGCTGGAGGCTCATAACGAGGTGACTTGGCATCAGAGAATGCCGAAGGATAAGACCAGTCAGGAGGTTCGCATGAAAGCGAATGCGGCTGAAGTTTATGTGTCTTCTGTCAATGGCCTTGCTGAAAGCGGTGAGATCATCAATATCGATGGAACCGGAAACAGAGTTGCTTCTATTTTCTATGGACATAAAAAGGTATATCTGGTAGTAGGACAGAACAAGATTGCGAAGGATTATGATAGTGCCCTGTATCGAGCAAGAAACGTCGCATCACCACTGAATGCAAAGCGATTGGGAATGAACACGCCTTGTGCTGTGAATGCGGATCGGTGCTATGATTGTAATAGCAAAGATAGAATTTGTCGCGGTCTTTCAGTGCTGTGGGAGAAACCTATGGGTACCGATATCGAAGTCGTACTGATTGCTGAAAACTTAGGGTATTGAGGATGGAATATATAATTCGTGAAATCAATCAAACAGAGTATTCTATACTAGACGATTTTCTTTATGAAGCAATTTTCATACCAAATGCAACACAGCCGCCGGAAAGATCGATCATCAACTTACCGGAACTGCAAGTCTATGTAGCGGATTTTGGTAAGGAAAAGGACGATATTTGTTTTTTGGCTGAGGTCGGAGGAAAAGTAGTTGGCGCCGTTTGGGTGCGAGTCATGAATGATTATGGTCATATCGAAGATGGTGTTCCTTCTTTTGCTATTTCTTTATATAAAGAGTATAGAGGTTACGGAATCGGAACAGCATTGATGCGAAGAATGTTGTGTGAACTAAAACAGAGAGGGTATGAGAAAGCATCGTTATCGGTACAGAAAGCAAATTATGCAGTTCAAATGTACCTGAAGGTTGGATTTGAAGTGTTAAATGAGCATGAAGAAGAATATATCATGGTCTGCGATTTGAAGTGAGATAGTATATAATTGTAAAGGAGTTAGAATCGCTATGAATACAATCACATATGCCTTTTTAACCGAGAATAATTTCAATGAAAATTCATTAGATGATTTTCTGCGCCATCAAGTGGTAACAGAGCGTTGGAGGAAAAATATCGATAATGAATATGTTTTAATGCCGGAGGATTATGTGTATGAGTGGGATTTGAAGCAGCGACAAGAAGTAGCGCGAAAAATCCTAAAAGTGCTTAAGGAAAATGGTTTTGCATATGGCGCTTTGTGTGAAGGAAAGGTCGTTGGATATATTGTAGTGTCCAACGAGATCTTTGGCAGCAACAATCAATATACGAACCTTCCTCTGTTTCATATTTCAGAACCCTATCGTGGCTGTGGCATTGGAAAAGAGCTTTTTAGACTAGCTTGCGAAACTGCCAAAAAGAACGGAGCACAGAAGTTGTACATTTCAGCCAATTCTTCAAAAGAAAGCCAGGCAGCGTATCGAAAGATGGGCTGCATAGATGCTATGGAAATCAATCAGGCAAAAGCAGAAGCTGAGCCTGAGGATGTACAAATGGAATATATTTTATAAGCTGGTGATATATAAGAACACTAGATGAAAAGGTATTATGAGGAGAAAAACGTGGAAAAAGGACGTATTATTTTTTTGAATGGGGTCACAAGTGCAGGTAAAACGTCGATAGTTGAGGCAATTCAGGATCGTGATGATGTGTTTTTCCATGTTGTTGCGAATGATTTGTTCCAAGAGATGGTGGGAGAAAAATTCCTGCGTGAAAACTATTGGAAATACCTGAGTGAAGTAATCATTATGATGTATCATACAGCAAAACTCTTTTCAGATATGGGTAAGAATGTTTTAATAGATGGAATATTAGTCGAAAGAGAAGAGATCCGTCCTCATTATCAGCAGTTAGTGGATATATTAAAAGACAATCCGCTGGATATAGTCGAGGTATATTGTCCTCTGGATCTATGCCGAAAAAGAAACATGATTCGCGGTGATCGATACGAGAGTCAATCAGAGGAGCAATACGAGTTGATGGCACAAAATATCAAGTATTCTATGAGAGTAGATACAAGTTTGTACAGTTCAACTGAGTGTGCAGATATGATTATTAAAGAGTTGCACTTGCAATAAGGCATCTTAAGTCAAAATAGCGAGAGGAGAAAGTGCAAAATGTATCAATATGTTACTTTAAAAGAAAAACCTGAGTATATGGATCAGGCAGCAAGTTGGTTTCATAGCAAGTGGAGAGTTCCCAAAGAAGCATATTTGGAATGCATGGAAGCATATTTGAGTAAACAAACCGAGTACGGATGGTTTTTATGTTTAGATGGAGACCAGATTATTGGGGGCTTAGGCGTGATTGAAAATGACTTTCATGATAGAAAAGATCTGACTCCTAATGTTTGCGCGGTTTATACGGAGGAACAGTACCGATGTCAGGGTATTGCCGGCAATCTGTTGAATATGGCTGTGGAAGATTTAAGAAATAAAGGCATTTCACCTGCATATCTGGTTACGGATCATACCGGTTTCTATGAAAGATATGGATGGGAGTTCCTGTGCATGGTACAAGGTGACGGAGAGCCGGATCTAACAAGAATGTATATTCATAGATGAAATTCGTAGAAGGGTAAAACAATGTTTATTGGTAAATTAGATTCTATCGAATTCAAACTGAAGAGACCGCGGGATTTCACTTGGCTGAAAAAATACGGCACAGCTTTTTCAGTAGTCGATGAAACCGGCTCCGGTTGCATTTGTTTTGGAATGGAAGATGGTGAACGAAAATACTTTTGTAAAATTGCAGGAGTCGGTACAGTAAAAGAGGAAATATCACCGAAGGAATCCATTGAGCTACTAAAAAAGGCGGTTCAATTGTATTATGATTTAGCTCATTCCAATTTGATAAAAATTGTTGAAGAATATGAGTACAAGGAATTCTATGTTGTGGTATTCGAATGGGCTGAAGGAGAATGCCTATTTGATCATTGGAACTTTGAGCAATACGGAAAAGATCCAACGATTAAAAGCCCAAAGGTGAAATTCAAAGAGCTAGCTGTCAGCAAAAAGCTGAAAGCGGTAGATGTTATGTTTTCATTTTTACAGAATGCAAATCAGCAAGGCTATGTTGCTGTGGATTTCTATGACGGAAGTATCCTGTATGATTTTCAAAATGATGTAACAACCATCTGTGATATAGATCTGTTTGAAAAAGCGCCCGTTATCAATGACAAAGGTGCTGACTGGTTCGGAACAAAGAGACTGAAGGCACCGGAGGAGTACATGCAAGGCTGCATCATTGATGAGCAGACGAACATTTTCACATTGGGTGCATTGATTTTTGATTTTTTTGGAGAATTTTCAGAAGAAGAAATTCAGCAAAGATATAATAACAATCAATTTCTCCCATGTTCCATTAACAAGTGGCAATTAAGTGAAGAAGCCTACAGGGTTGCGATTAAAGCTGTTAGTCCTGACAGAAATGAACGGTATTTAACATTTGCAGAGTTTTGGAATGAATGGAAAGAGGCTTTATGATATAATACTCATAAAAGTAAACTTTGAGAAAAAGAGATATGGGAAATGAATTTACTTAAAGACGATATAAGAAGACTGTTTTATTATTTTTTGGTTCCGGCTATCAGCAGCGCTGTTGCAGTGGCTACCTATAGCTTAATCGATACGATTGCAATTGGACAGGGAGTTGGACCTGATGGAACAGCAGCATGCTCGTTGGTACTTCCTATTTTCTTTATAGCTAATTTTATTGCGCTTCTGTGTGGTATTGGTGGTTCGGTATTACGGAATCGAGCAGGAGGCGAAGGAAATAAAGAGAAGGGGAATGCCTTCTTTTCAGCATCGATTGTTCTTGTTGCGGTATTGACTTTGATTGCATGGATTGGTGGATGGGTATTTCAGGAACCATTTTATCGTCTATGTGGTGCAGATGATGTACTACTACCGTACGCAATGGATTATGGATTATGGATTTTTGCCACTTTACCATCATTTGTACTTACTACTTTTCTAGGATGTTATATTCGATCGGATGGTTACCCGCGATTTGTTTTATACGCCACACTAATTGGTGGAGTTATTAATATTATTGGAGACTGGCTATTCGTATTCCCTTTGAATATGGGAATGGAAGGTGCCGGTATTGCAACAGCTTTGGGATCAGTGGTACAGGCAGGATTAATGGCAGCATTTCTGCTGTTGAAAAAGACATCCTTCCGTTTGGTGAAACCTTATGCTTGGACTTTGGCATTCAAAAAAATCGTAGTAACCGGTTTTGGTTCGGGAATTGGTGCCTTAGCTGTGATTGCTGTATCCTTTATTGCTAATAATCAAATTATGAAATATGCCGGCAGTGCATCTTTGGCTGTGTACGGTGTTCTTGGTACTGTATCGGCCTTGTTTACTAGCATTTTTTCTGGAATAGGACAGGCAGTGCAGCCTATTGCAGCAACGAATTTTGGTGCTGGTAACCTAAATCGAAGCTGGAAAGTTGGGAAGCTGGGTATAAAAAATGCAGTGTTTTTTAGCACATTGTTTGCGGGAATTAGTATTGCAATTCCGATAGAAGTGGTAAGCATTTTTATGAAAATGACGCCGGAGGTTGAAGAAGTAACTCCTTTTATTATGAGAGTGTTTTCGCTTTCATATATTCCTCAGGCTTTTTGTATGTTTGCTGTCTATTTTTTGCAAGCAGTGCAGAGCCCCAAAATGGCAACCATTATTTCATTACTTCGAGGAATCCTTTTGAATGGTGGCTTTTTAATGATTTTTCCGTTATTTCTTGGCGGTAAAGGTGTTTGGTGGGCGATTCTTTCGGCGGAAGTAGTAACAATGACGGTGGCAGCAATTTATCTGTTAAAGCTTTACAAAACCCATTGTAGTATGATTATCACAACTGAATAAGGTAAAAATAAAAACATAGTAAAAGAGCAGCGGCATAAGCAGTTGCTCTTTTGCGTTTAATAAACATATAGTTACATTTGAGAAAGCGCATTTTATACCTTTACTGGAAAATAGATTGTGGTATAATTATTTAAACAAACTTTTGAGTAAGAAGTACTTAAAACGGCATTTGCCAAAGCAGTAAGAAGGGTATAATAATGAAGAAAACACTCATTGTAATTGATATGCAAAATGACTTCATCGATATGGCGTTGGGAACGGCAGAGGCTGTTGCCATAGTACCTAAGGTCAAAGAAAAGATCGACGAATATGTATCGCGAGGCGATGAAATCATTTTTACCAGAGATACACATCAGGAAAACTATCTGGAGACTATGGAAGGAACGAAACTTCCAGTCAAACACTGTATTCAGGGGACAAAAGGGTGGGAAATTGCCGATGGTCTTTATGTGGAAGGATGTAAAATTATTGATAAACCCAATTTTGGCTGGCCTAATTGGAAAGAGGAAAAGCTTGAAGAGGTCGAACTGGTAGGCCTTTGCACCGATATTTGTGTGGTATCCAATGCATTGATCATCAAAGCTACTTTTCCGGAAGCAGTGGTGAAGGTTGACTCTGTCTGCTGTGCAGGCGTTACGGTGGAAAGTCACGAAGCTGCCTTGAAAACGATGCAGATGTGCCAGGTAGAGGTGATTTAAATATGCAGTTAGACGAAACCTTTGTAAGGGTAACCGACTATATTCCTGATATTGTGGTGGATATGAAGTACGCTACATCCGATAATTTCATTGGTAAACCATTCTACCACTTTAGTGAGGCTTGGCTTCGCTATGGAACAGTGAAGAAACTGGCACAGGTACAAGAGAAGCTGCGTCAGCAGGGTTGCAGTTTGAAGATATGGGATGCCTTTCGTCCGGTGGCATCACAGTTTATTTTATGGGAGGCCAGGCCGGATAATGATTTTGTTGCGAATCCCTATAATGGCTGTTCCAATCACAGTCGCGGTAACTGTGTGGATGTGACCATTGTAGATGTCAACGGACAAGACATTAAAATGCCTTCAGAGTTCGATGCGATCTACTATTTGGAGGACTGTCACGACGAGGAAGCGCTTGCCAATAAAGAATGGCTGGAAGGTCTGATGGTGGAAGCGGGCTTTCGTGGCATCAATTCAGAATGGTGGCACTTCATCGATCAAGTGCGTTATGAAGTGGAACGGGAATTTATGCCCGAGAAATAAGGAGGATGAAAGCTATGGTATTAAATGAAACTTTTGTTATGAATAATGGTGTGGAGATTCCGAAGCTTTCTTTGGGCACATGGCAGATTCCCGATGAGGTGGCAGAGGCTTCGGTGTTGTCTGCTTTGAAAGTGGGCTATCGCCATATTGATACGGCGGTGATCTATCGTAATGAAGCAGGTGTAGGCCGTGGAATTGCCGGCAGTAATGTGCCTCGGGAAGATATTTTTGTGACCACCAAGGTGCCGGATCGTGTGAAAGATCCGATTGAAGTGGAGCGTATTTTCAATGAGTCATTGGAGCGTTTAGGTGTGGATTATGTGGATTTGTTGCTGATCCATGCACCAAAGGCATGGGAGGAGATCGTTGAAAAAACAACAAAGACTTATTATGAAGAAAATTTGACGGTGTGGGGCGTCATAGAGAGATTATATAAAGAAGGAAAATGCCGTTCTATTGGTGTATCGAACTTCGAGATTCATGACATTCAGAATCTGTTGGATCATGCGGAGATCAAACCGCAGGTGAATCAGATCAAAGTGCACATTGGATATTATCCGAAGGATCTAGTGGATTACTGCCAAGCTAATGATATTTTGGTTGAGGCATATTCACCCAATGCCACCGGAAAACTCCGTGAGAACCCGGTGGTGGTAGCCATGGCAGAAAAATATGGCGTGTCCATTCCGCAGTTAGGCATTCGGTTTGATCTGCAGTTGGGTACTTTGCCGTTGCCGAAGACAACTCATGAGGAATATATGGTGGAGAATGCAGCTGTAGATTTTGAAATTTCGGAAGAAGATATGGAGCAGCTGAAATCATTTGGTCATATTACTTGTTTGGGTGATTAAGCATGGCGGTTATGAAAGGACTGGAATGGACTTTTGATACGGTGGCTTCTACTTACGAGAAGTTTCGACCGGGATATGTGGCGGAGCTGTATCAGAAGCTGTTTCAATATCGTTCTATTGACGAGTCAAGCCGTGTACTGGAAGTAGGCATTGGTGGAGGACAGGCTACCTTACCAATTCTACAGACTGGTTGTGAACTGACTGCAGTAGAATACGGAGAGCATTTTTCTCAACTGTGCCGCGAAAAGTTTTGTGATTTTTCTAAGTTTTCAGTAATTACCGATAAGTTTGAAAATCGAGATTACGAGGAGAATGCGTATGACCTTGTGTATTCTGCTTCGGCCTTTCACTGGGTTCCAGAGGAAATCGGATACACAAAGGTCTATCATATGCTGAAATCCGGAGGGGCTTTTGCAAGGTTTGCCAATCATCCGCATCCGGATCAAAGTAATCCTGCTATGACTGAGGAAATCCAGAAGGTGTATGAAAAGTATTATTATCCTTTCCATAATAAAAAGCCTTCGGTTCCAAAGGCTTATACAGAGGAGGATGCGTTGGTTCGTGCTGAAATTGCGGCCAAATACGGTTTTGTTGATATTGAGTATGCAATGTATCAGAGAATTCGTACTTTTTCTGCAAAGGAATACATTACACTTTTGGGTACCTATTCGGATCATATTGTCATTGAGGAATCAACACGCAGGAAGTTCTTTGATGAAATCGAGCAAACGATCAAGCGGCACGGCGGCGAGATGCATATTTACGATGTGATCGATCTACAGCTGGCAAGAAAGTAAGAAAACACCTCTCATTCCTGAGAGGTGTATAGACCATCAGATTTATACTTGTAACGCAAATAATCGAAGAAGATTAAAAGCTCATCAATGGCTTCAGGTGGTAAATTGGTAACAGAATCATTCAAATGAGGACGGATACCGGTCTCGAAAAGACCTTCGCCTGCAATCAAATACTCAAGAGTTACATCGTAATATTGAGCGAGGCGCAGTGCAGTTTCTAAATCGGGTGTTCTGCGATCATTTTCATACTGAGAATATGCTTGAGAAGATAAATGAAGAGCGGCAGCAACATCTTTGCCTAACAAATTACGTTGTTCACGCAGATCAGCTAAGCGCGAACCGAAAGAACCAAAACTTTTCTTATAAGTACTCATAACATAACACCTTTCTGATTAAAATTAACATTATGTTACGCGTATACTATCATTATTTACTTATAAAAACATGAATATAACCGATATGAATATAATTAACGATTTGTTTATATTTTTAAGAAATCGTATATAATTCACCATACAAAGGAGAGGAAGCAGATGTTATATCCGAAAAATCAAGAGATAACACTCAGTAAAGAGCTCTTTCAAAATCCCACCAGCGAGTATCGCGGTACTCCCTTCTGGGCATGGAATGGAAAACTGTCTAAAGAGGAACTGCTGCGACAGATCCATATTTTCAAAAAGATGGGTCTGGGCGGTTTTCATATGCATGTTCGAACCGGTATGGATACGCCCTATCTTAACGATGAATTTATGGATTTTGTTAAGTTCTGTGTTGACGTAGCTGAAAAAGAAGAAATGTTGGCCTGGCTTTATGACGAAGATCGTTGGCCCTCCGGTACTGCAGGCGGTCGTGTAACTGCCGGTAAACCGGAAAATGCCAGAAAGACTTTGATGTTGACGGTAAATCCTTATACAGAAGACAGACCCTATCAAAGTCACAAACCCGAAGCCGGTCGTGGTCAGGAAAGTCAGCGTCAGGATAACGGCGCACTGTTGGCCGTATACGATATTGTATTAGATGAAAATGGTTGTCTGAAGTCTTCCAAGCGCATCGGTGAAAAAGAAAAAGCCGAAGGTATCAAATGGTATGCTTACATGGAACATGCCACTGCGGATCCATGGTTTAACAATCAGGCCTATGTGGATACCCTGCGCCCTGAAGCGATTCAAGAATTCATTCAGGAAACCCATGAAAAGTATAAAGAGGGCATTGGAGAATACTTTGGCGGCATCGTACCTGCCATCTTTACCGATGAGCCTCAGTTTGCGCCTAAGGACACCTTAAGTTTTGCTAGAGAGCAGAAGGATGTGTTCCTGCCCTGGACTCAGAAATTGCCGCAGTTGTATCAGGAGCAGTATGCAGGTGACCTGTTAGACATTGTTCCGGAGCTTCTATGGGAACTGCCCGATGGTAAGCTTTCCAAAGCGCGCTGGAACTATCAGAATCTGTTGACAGACCTCTTCGTGGCATCCTATTGCCATCAGATCGGTCAGTGGTGTACAGACAATAACTTGAAGCTCACCGGCCATGTCATGGGCGAACCCACATTGGATAGTCAAACTCAGGTAGTGGGCGATGCTATGCGTTGTTATCCCGATTTTGGCATTCCCGGTATCGATATGCTCTGCGATTTCCACGAATACACCACTGCCAAACAGACCCAGTCCATGGTGCGTCAAACCGGTGCTGAAGGTATGCTCAGTGAGCTCTACGGTGTAACCGGTTGGGACTACGACTTCCGCGGTTACAAGCTGCAGGGTGACTGGCAGGCAGCACTGGGTGTAACTGTACGCGTACCTCATTTGGCATGGATGACCATGAAGGGCGAGGCGAAGCGCGATTATCCCGCTTGTATCAATTATCAATCTCCCTGGTGGGATCAGTTCTCATTGGTGGAAGATCACTTCGCCCGTGTAAACACCGCCATGACCCGTGGTAAGGCCGTAGCCAAAGTCGGCGTGATCCATCCCATCGAATCGTATTGGCTCTACAACGGTCCTGCCGATCAGACCATGGCCGCCCGTCAGCAGATGGATTATCAGTTTGCCCATTTGGCAGAGACCTTGTTGTTTGGCGGTATCGATTTTGACTATATTTGCGAAGCACGTCTGCCGGAGCAGTGCCCGAAAGCGTCAAATCCTCTTCAGGTTGGAGAAATGGCCTACGATGTAATCATTGTTCCGCCTGTTCGAAATCTGCGTTCGACCACTCTGGCGCGCCTGGAGGCATTCCAGCAGGAAGGCGGCTGCGTGATCTTTTTGGGCGACAGCCCGGATTACATCGATGCCGAAGAGTCCAGCGCCGCCAAAGCAGTGTACGAAAAAGCTATTCGAATCGGCTTTGATGATTCGGCAATTCTGAATGCGCTGGAAGAAGTTCGTTTGATCGATATCCGCAGAGCGGATGGCGGCCGGACCGATAGCCTTTTGTATCAGCTGCGCGAGGACGGCGACCAGAAATGGCTGTTTGTATGCAATGGCAAGAATCCAGAGTGTCCCGATGTAGATCCGGCTTTGAAATTGAGATTTAGTTTGAAGGGCGAGTATGCTTTGGAGTTGTACGATACTCTGACTGGTGAGATTGCGCCCCTGCCGGCCCGCTACGAAAATGGTTGTACTGTGATCGAGCGCGTATGGCATATGCACGACAGCATGCTGTTGCGCATGGTGCCGGGAAGATTGGAGGCTGAAACGGGTGCAGCAGAGGCACTGCAGGGTGAGGCTGATATTCTGATGCACCGTGTGGATGTGAAGTTGGAAGAGCCCAACATGCTGCTGCTGGATATGGCAGAATATGCCTTTAACGGAGGCGAGTATTATTCGGCGGAGGAACTGCTGCGTATCGATAATGTGGTACGTGGTAAGCTTGGAATTCCGCTGCGCCGGAAAGAGGTGTGTCAGCCCTATTTGATCGCGCCGGAAGTGGCTAAAGACCGTCTGCAGCTACGATTTAGAATTGAAAGCGAAGTGGCAGTGAGCGGTGCCAAGTTGGCGCTGGAGGAAGCGGCAATGGCGAAGATCGTTCTAAACGGTCAGCCGGTGGCTTCTGATGTGGATGGCTGGTATGTGGATCGCTGCATTGAAACAGTGGCGCTGCCGCAGCTGATAGAGGGCGAGAACCTGTTGGAGATCGCGGTGCCTATCGGACGCCGCAGTAACTTGGAATGCTTCTATTTGTTGGGTGACTTTGGCGTTCGTGTGAGCGGTGCCAATAAACTGATTACTGCTCCGGTACGCAAGCTGAGCTTTGGTGACATTGTGAGTCAGGGACTACCTTTCTATACCGGTAATATTGTGTATAGCTTTAAGGTGGAATCGGAAGGTGATTTCACCGTACGTGTACCTCAGTATCGTGGCGGTTTGGTGAAAGTAATGGTGGATGGAGAAGAAGTAGGTCCTATCGCATTTTCGCCGTACTCGTTGAAGGTAAAAGTTGAGGCAGGGGAGCATTTGGTGCAGCTTTGTTTGTACGGAACCCGTCAAAATGGTTTTGCTCAGCTGCATCATACACCCGGTGTGTATTTTTATCAAAGCCCCAATTCTTGGCGGAGTGCCGGCGATTTATGGAGCTATGAATACCGCTTCAAGCCGGCGGGCATATTAAAATCGCCGGAAATTTATGGAGCCGCTGCCTTGGATGCTAATGGAAACCGTCGATTGACCGGTGGAAAACAAAAGCATATGACGGATCTTAGTTAATTTAAAACTTAATAGGATTTTGTTTCAAAAACTTCTTGCAATATTTGGTAGATTGTGTTATACTTTTATCAAATGAGACAAAGTCTCGATAATGATAAGGTTCATAGCTTGGAGGATAATATGGAAATTACTAGAGATATTCGTTACGTAGGTGTTAATGATCATCAGGTGGATTTATTTGAAGGACAGTATGTGGTTCCCAATGGAATGGCATACAACTCTTATGTGATCATGGATGAAAAGATTGCTATTATGGATACCGTCGATATTCGCTTCGGTCATGAGTGGCTGGATAATGTGCAAAATGTATTGGATGGCCGTCAGCCTGATTATTTAATCGTGCAGCATATGGAGCCCGATCATTCTGCTAACATTTTTAACTTCATGAAAGTGTATCCGAATGTGCAGATCGTAGCTTCTGATAAAGCGTTTGCTATGATGAATCAGTTTTTCGGTACCGATTTTGCAGATCGCCGCATTGTTGTAGGCGAAGGCAGTACCCTTGAACTGGGATCCCACACCCTGACCTTTGTAACTGCGCCCATGGTGCATTGGCCGGAGGTAATCGTTACTTATGATAGCCATGATAAGGTACTGTTCTCTGCCGACGGTTTTGGTAAGTTCGGCGCTCTGGATGTAGAAGAGCCTTGGGCCGACGAAGCACGTCGTTATTACATTGGTATCGTAGGTAAATACGGTGCACAGGTGCAGAAACTGCTGAAGAAAGCTGCTGGTTTGGATATCGAAATGATCTGTCCTCTGCATGGTCCTGTATTGAAAGAAAATTTGGGTTACTACCTGAACCTGTATAACACCTGGTCCTCCTATTCTGTAGAGGAAGAGGGCATTCTGATTGCCTATACCTCCATTTATGGCAACACCAAGAAGGGTGTAGAAGTGCTGGCTGAAAAGCTGCGCAGAAATGGCGCTCCTAAGGTTGTAGTTAAAGATTTGGCTCGCTGCGACATGGCTGAGGCTGTGGCCGATGCCTTCCGTTACAGCAAGATCGTGCTGGCTACCACCACCTACAATGCCGATATCTTCCCTCATATGCGTGACTTTATCGATCATTTGACAGAACGTAATTTCCAGAACCGCACCGTAGCTCTGATCGAAAATGGCTCTTGGGCTCCTGTAGCGGCTAACGTAATGAAAAAGATGCTGGAAAACAGCAAAAAGCTGAATCTGGTAAGCCCCACTGTAACCATTAAGTCTGCCCTGAGCGAAGAGAGTAATGAACAGATCGATGCAGTGGTTGCTGAACTTTGCCGCGACTACATTGCACAGGATAGCGAGACTGCTAACAAGAATGACATGACTGCCTTGTTTAAAATCGGTTACGGCCTGTATGTGGTAACCTCCAATGACGGTAAAAAGGACAATGGCCTGATCGTGAATACCGTGTCTCAGGTAACTGATACTCCTAACCGGATTGCTGTAACCATCAACAAAGCAAATTACTCTCACCATGTAATTAAGCAGACCGGTATTATGAATGTGAACTGCCTATCCACCGAAGCTCCCTTTAGCGTGTTTGAAGTGTTCGGCTTCCAGAGTGGTCGTAATGTGGATAAGTTTGCGGATTGCACGCCTTTGCGCTCCGATAACGGCTTGGTATTCCTGCCTCGTTACATCAACTCCTTCATGTCTCTGAAGGTAGAACAGTATGTGGACCTGGGAACCCATGGCATGTTCATCTGCTCCGTAACCGAAGCCCGCGTGATCTCCGATGTGCCCACCATGACCTACAGCTACTACCATAGCGAGGTTAAGCCGAAACCTCAGACCGAAGGCAAAAAAGGTTGGGTATGTAAGATCTGTGGCTATATCTACGAAGGCGAGGACCTGCCCGCTGATATCATCTGCCCCCTGTGCAAACACGGCGCTGCTGATTTCGAACCCATTACCGAGTAAGATCTCGCCAAAGGCGGAAAAAACTCGAAGGTTTTTGGGCATGACAATTGAATCGTAATACAAAAAAAGGGACTCCGAAAGTTTCGGGGTCCCTTAAGTATGTTATAGGTTCATTATACAGTTTTTTTCCGTAAGCAAAGGCCTGCGTAGAGGTAGTATACCACAACGCAGATCAAGAGAAGACCAGCAGCAATGGTGAATAAAAGGAAAGAAGAAATGTTTCCAATTAATAGGGCACCGACTAAGCTAGCGATGGAAGAACCACCGGTCATGAGCATCATGCGCAGCGAGGTATAGGCTCCCATTTGCTCGTAAGGAACAATTTGAGTGACCATAACGGGTATGGTGCCATCCACAATATAGCGAGCAGAGATTCCAAGAAAATAGAGGGCATAAAACCAAAGTTTTCCGCCGACAATGGAAAAAGGAATCGTGATCATAACGATGATCGAGGAGATCAAGCAAAGTACACGGGAACTGACTTTATCAGAAAAATAGCTGAAGATCAAACTTCCGGCGAAGCTGGAAGCCATGCCCACAGTGTTTAAGATTGAACTATCGGTAGCGTTCATGGAAAGCTCTTGAATACCGATGACAAGAACCAAACCCAGAAAACCGGTAGAAATACCACGGATCAAGTTGGGAATAGCCAGTACATAAAAATGTCGGCTTCTAAGAACGCCCATAAAGCCATTTTCTTTATCTTTACTGGCTTTTATAGCTTTAGGTTCTTCATCACTGGACTGTTCATGATTGATTTCGAAGGAATGGTTTAAAAGACAGATAACAATGATCAAAATAAGTCCCATAATGAAAAAGGCAGTCATAACAGGATAGTAGGGGAGGTTGTCGATGATCAAACTGATGATAAAACCTGCAGCAACTCCCACGATACCGATTATCAAACCGTCGATGGCGGTTACGCGGGCATATCGCCGGATATCGGTGATCAAATACACCAATTTATATTCCAAAACATTTCGAAAACCATAGAGGAAACTGGTGATAGCCTGAATGACTATGGTGGCGATCAAAACTATGTTGGGTCCGCAATGAACAATACTGAAGTAGATCATGAGCAGGTAAAAGACGGAAAGGGAGGCAAAGCTCAAAGTGATGGCTTTACGAATATCTTTTAGTTTATCACCGATCAAACCGCACAGAAACATGGAAATCAGCGAAACGAAGGAACTGATGGAATTGAATATTCCAATGCCGGCATTGGTTACACCGGAGGCTACCAAAAACATAATAATATAATTGCCGCTGTAAAACATCATGGCAACACTGAGCAGTGAATCTCTCAGGTATAGTTTAGAGTAATTATTTAAACTTTTCATGGGAACTCCTTATAATCATTGAAAATGCACTTGATTTTGAATTTCAAATGCTGTATAACAATACTACAAATGTGCCGTAAAGTAAAGGAACGATTGTGCCATTATGAGGGAAATCGTGTCCTAAATATCATACATAGAAAAGGAGAAGAGCATGCCTTCTCATTTAATGTTAACACTGGAAATGGATGATACGAGAATCGGTCTGGTGACAGGTATCGAGACTGCACCTAGAAAACCGAGAGTAGTGGAACAACCCACTCATATGATCCATCGACACAATGTGTTTGAATATCATTATTTATATAAAGGGTCTTTTTGCATTGCCTGTAATGAACAACTGGTCACGCTGCAGCCCGGTCAGGTTTTGGTGATTGGTCCTGATGTCTTTCATCATTACGATAGCTATTCGGAAGATTTAGGAACCATGGTCTGTCAATTTACCCTGGAACAGATCCCAGGACGGAAAGGAACCTTGTATGACAAATTTGCAGCTACGTTTTTAACCGAGGCTGGATACTGTATTCTTGAGGCAGACATGGACCTTTTTGCGCGCCTGCGCAAATTACAAAGTGCCGGTAACATTCATGAAGACAGTGCTGTGCGTTTCAGGGCAATTATGGAAATGATCTTTTTGGATCTGTGTCGGCCGGTTTCGCTTCCGGTAGCACCGCCTCTTCCTGACAGCGATACTGTGGTTCGCGCGTATGAGATCGCTGAATTTATATCCGGCCATTTTGCGGAAAATATAACCGCTGATGATATGGCGGCCCATTTAGTGATCAGTCGGCGGCAATTGTTTCGCTGCTTGAAAGATACCATGCACACCACGTGGACTCAGCTTTTGACCAAACAAAGGATACAATATGCTATTCAGCTTTTAGGTGAGGGGATATCGCCCAGCGAGGCAGCGGCGGCCTGCGGCTTTAGTTCGTATAATGGCTTTGCCAAGGCTTTTATTCGTGAACAGGGTGTATCACCGGGAGAGTTTGTAAAAATGAAAGAGATAGGAGAAATATAATGGCACTGGAACATTCTGTATTAGATCAAGAAATCATTACAAGGTTACTAAAAGAAAAGTACGATCTAATCGTAACAGAAGTTCAGAAAACAGAACTGGGATCAGCTAACTGTTATCGAATCAGCAATGGAAAAAACGATTATTTCTTGAAAGAATTTCAATCTAAGTTTTTACTAGAAGATTTAGTTCGTGAGGCGCAGCTGCTGGATCATCTGGCGGAGAAGAAAATCCCGGTTGCGCAAATGATCAAAACAAAGGCAGGTGAATATGCCTTTGAGTATGAAGGCCATATTATTAGCCTGCAGGAATATGTACAGGGCCATGGGTATGGATACAATGATTTTCCTAAAAGATATTTATCTCAAACAGCGGCTATGCTGGGAAAAATCCATACAGCGTTAAAGAAATATTCACTTCCTGTCGGTATGGATCAGGAGTGGCTGGCTTCTTATGATGCAATGACGCTTTGTCGGGAATATGATGAGCTGATGGCAATGAGTGACCCGAAGGATCCGTATTATCAGCAACTTATGGAAGACTTCCAATATAAAAAGGAACTGAGTGTGCGCTGCAGTGACTATTTGAAATATTATGATGGTATTACATACGGCGCGACTCACGGAGATTATCAAGGCTGTCAGCTCATTTGTGATAACGACGGGATCAAAGCTGTTATTGATTTTTCGGCGGCACAATCGTTGCCGCTCGTATGGGAGATCATGCGTTCTTATGTGCAGTCTTCCAACGATGCTAGAAATGAAGCAGTCATCGATATTCAGGGTCTTTACAATTATGTAAAAGAATATATGAAGTATGCTGTTTTGAGTGAAACAGATCTGAAGGCAATGCCTTATGTATATTTATTTCAACTGGCCCGCAGCAAATATGGTTATAAAGAATATTTAACCACCGATTCGGAGGATAGAGAAGGTCTGATCCGCTTTGCCTTTTGGCGGACTCAAATGTGCCGCGAGGTGGAAGCAAAGGCAAAGGAAATTGCGGAGAAATTGGCAGAATTGATCTCTGAATAATTTGGTTGCAAAGTGTTATCATCTATGATAACATTGTTTCTATTGGACAGGAATTTATATAACGTAGTAGTAATGAGGAACAAATTTTTATGAAACGACTGATTATTGGCATTTTAGCCCATGTAGATGCGGGCAAGACCACCCTTTCTGAGGCTATGCTGTATGAGAGCGGCAACCTTCGAAAGTTTGGACGCGTGGATCATCAGGATGCATTTCTGGATCACGACGTGCAGGAACGGGAACGCGGCATCACGATTTTTTCCAAACAGGCGATTATGCAACTGGAAAATGCGCAGCTGACCCTGCTGGATACCCCCGGACACGTGGATTTTTCAAGTGAGATGGAGCGTACCCTGCAGGTGCTTGACTATGCCATTTTGGTCATCAGCGGTTCCGATGGTGTACAGAGTCACACACGAACCCTATGGAAGTTGTTGAAGCGTTATGAAATTCCCACGTTCCTCTTTATCAATAAAATGGATTTAAACGGTACCGATGCGGAGGGTGTACAAGCCCAGCTGCAGGAACTGTTGGATGACGGCTGTATCGATTTTACCCATCAAACCGAAGAGTTCATGGAAACCGTTGCCATGTGCGATGAAGAAGCCATGAATGAATTTTTGGAAAATGGAGCAGTGGCGAAAGAAACCTTGCAGAGAATGATCCGCGAGCGTAAGCTATTTCCATGTTTCTATGGTTCTGCATTGAAATTAGAGGGTGTCAAAGAGTTTTTGCAGGGGATGGAAGAGTACACTTTTAATAGACCTTACCCCAGAGCCTTTGGTGCTAAAGTATATAAAATCTCCCACGATCCGCAGGGTAACCGCCTTACCTACATGAAGATCACCGGTGGCGCATTGCATGTGAAGGATTATATGCATGGTCCCGGCTGGGATGAGAAGATCGACCAAATCCGCCTGTATTCCGGTACAAAATTTCAACTGGTGGATCAGCTGGAAGCGGGCAGTGTGTGCGCAGTGACCGGACTTTCTAAAACCAAACCCGGTGAGGGTTTCGGCATCGAAGAAGATTCAAAGGCTCCGGTGTTAGACAGCTTTTTGACCTATCAGGTGATTCTGCCTGCGGGCATGGAACCGCATACCGCCATGCAAAAATTCCGTATTTTAGAGGAAGAAGATCCTCAGCTGCATGTGGTGTGGAATGAACAATTAAAAGAAATCCATGTACAGCTCATGGGCGAAGTGCAACTGGAAGTGCTGAGCCGTCTGGTTCAGGACCGCTTCGGCATGACCATCACCTTCGGCCAGGGCAACATTGTATATCGTGAAACCATTCAGGCACCGGTGGTGGGCATGGGCCATTTTGAACCCCTGCGCCATTACGCCGAGGTGCATCTTTTACTGGAGCCCGGCGAGCCCGGCAGCGGCCTCTCATTGGGGACTGCTTGCAGCGAAGATGAACTGGACCGCAACTGGCAGCGTCTGATCTTAACTCACTTGGAAGAGCGAATCTACAAAGGCGTCCTCACCGGATCCCCCATCACTGACATGAAGATCACGTTGGTGGCGGGCCGTGCGCATCTGAAGCACACCGAAGGCGGCGACTTCCGCCAGGCCACTTACCGAGCTGTGCGTCAGGGTCTGATGCAGGCGGAAAGCGTACTACTGGAGCCTTGGTATGAATTCCAGTTGGAAGTTCCCACACAGCACGTGGGTCGTGCCATGGCAGATCTGCAGCGCCTGCATGCCAATTTCGAATCGCCGGAGGCGAAACAGGATGTTTCTATTCTTAAGGGAACGGCTCCTGCGGCCACCATGCAGGGTTACGCCTTAGAGGTTACGGCCTACACAAAGGGCCTTGGTCATTTGATCTGCCTGCCCAAAGGTTATGCCCCTTGTCATAATGCGGATGAGGTCATAGCGAAACTAGCCTACGATGCTGAGAAGGACCTGGATAATACGGGCGATTCTGTATTTTGCGCCCACGGCGCCGGTTTTGTGGTAAAGTGGGATCAGGTGCAGGATTATATGCATCTGGACAGCGGAATTCGGTTTGAAGCAAAGCCGAAAGCGGTGCAGGAGACTGCGAAACCGAAGAAGAGTGTGGATACGGGCTCCGGATCGCTGGATGCGGAGCTGCAGGCGATTTTTGAGCGCACCTACGGCGAAATCAAGCAGCGGGATATTCGGCCCAATCGTGTGAATGCGCGCATGGAGAAGGAAGATCGGTACGACTTTATGGATGTGCCGGAGTTTCTGCTGGTGGATGGATATAATATTGTGCATGCCTGGGATGACCTGCGGGACGTGGCCTGGGAGAATATGGATTTGGCCCGGCAGATGCTGCTGGATCAGGTGTGTGCGTACCAGAGTGTGCGTAAATGTCATTGTATTGTGGTATTTGATGCGTATCGCGTGGAGCGGGCAGTGGAAGATGTGCTGCAGTATCATAACATCCATGTGGTGTTTACGAAGCAGGCGGAAACGGCGGATACCTATATTGAGCGGGCAACTTATGAGATCAGTAAGCGTCATCGTGTTCGAGTGGCTACCTCTGATAATGCGGAGCAGATGATCGTTATGGGTCATGGTGCTTTTCGCATGTCGGCCCGCGAGTTTAAGGAAGAGGTCGAGCTGGCTAAGAAGGTGTTGGAAAGCAATGTGCGTGATTGGAACCGTTCAGAAAAGGATCGAATCGGGCAGCAGATTTTTGATAAAAGAAATCGCACAAAGGGTATTGCAAAATAAGAAATAGTGTGATATAATATGTTTGTTCGCAAGTAATGCGAACTTTTGGCTCCGTGGTACAGCTGGTTAGTACGTCGGCCTGTCACGCCGAAGGTCACGGGTTCGAGCCCCGTCGGAGTCGCTGAAAACCTCTTTTGTCTGAGAAGATGAAAGAGGTTTTTTGTTGTTTGTTTTGGATTATATGCAATAAAAAAGGGGCTATGAAAGCCCCTTTTTAGTTCTGGGTTATAATTACAGTACAAACGGAATACAGCGTAATACATCCCACAAATTATCGGTTTCCATACGAATGGTATAGGAGTCTACCATACTGAAACCAGGGTAATAGGCATTGCGGGCTGCGTTGGTATGTTCTTTATAAGAAATTTCGAAAACGAAATGCTCGGGAACGGTGCAAAGGGCATTGGTCAGATCCTGCTTCAACGCGATCTCGGCGCCTTCGCGGATCAGATCACAGGCATAATCAGGTTGTTTGCAGCGAGTATAACCACCATAACCATCTTTCACAGCAACAGTTTTTAAGCAGGGGTGCATAGCCTGACTATCTTCGGTCAGCATTTTATCACCGGAAAGAAATACAGTCGGTACTTTATACAGAGCACAGCAGTAACTGTACAGCATGAATTCGGAGCATACTTCACCGTTTAAAGTGATTAAGGTAGTTTTAGTGCTATAAGTATGTGATAAAGGATTTCCGTTTTTGCTGGCCGGAGAGTGATAACCGATAAACATGGCTGCGTCAAAACTCTCGTCAATTCCTTCAACCATAGCACGGGGGCTGCCGGTACCACAGCGGATGATTTCACAGCATTTGGGAAGTTGACGAACATCAATGTTGCGGCAGCTGCCATGAGCATCTTTGACAAGAATGTAATCGGCACCGGCTGCAATCGCACCTTCACAGGCGGCCTTCACTTCATTGGTCATTTGCTGAGCTGCAGCAGGATAATCCAGCTCTCCCTTTCTGGTTTCATCCCAAACGGTGGTAAAAGCGGTACCTTCAATATCAGCACTAATAAAAACTCTCATGGTATAGCATCTCCTTTATATTTTTCAAGATATAGGTTAGGGGATATTGGTTCAAATTATAATCAGAATTATATCATAGCAACTAAACAAAAACCAGTCTAATATGATTAGAATACGAATTTGTTGCTTTTAGACTTGCTTTTTTATCGACACATCCGTATAATAATGTCGAATTAATTTATTAACGGAGGAAATAATATGTCTACAGAAATGAAAAACAAACTTGCCAATCCCGGTCCTTTGGGGCTTTTGGGTTTTGGTATGACCACTGTCTTGTTAAATCTTCACAATGCAGGTCTGCTGCCTTTGTCCATCGTAATCGTGGCTATGGGTATTGCACTGGGTGGTTTAGCTCAGATTATCGCAGGTATCCGTGAACTTTGTCAGGGCAATACATTTGCTGGAACTGCTTTTACAGCATACGGATTGTTCTGGTGGTCTTTGGTACTGATTTGGGTGAATCCCTTTACTGGTGCAGGTATTGAGGCAGCCAGCAAAGTAGCCATGGGTTATTATCTGCTGCTGTGGGGAATCTTCACATTCTTCATGTTCATTGGTACTTTAAAACATAATCGTGCGACTCAGGTAGTATTCGGTTCTTTGACCGTTTTGTTCATTCTGCTGGCTCTGGGCGATTTCACCGGAAATCATACAATTACCACAATTGCTGGTTTTGAGGGTATTTTCTGTGGTCTGTCTGCCATTTACAGCGCCATGGGCCAGATCTTGAATGCAGAATACGGAAAAGAGATCCTGCCTTTAGGTTGATTGTACATACGACGATGAGGGGCTTCCAATGTGGAAGCCTCTTTTTTTAAAGAAAATGCTTGATTTCTCCCAGATTGAGTGCTATAATCAAATTCAAGAAACGGACGCTTAGCTCAGCTGGGAGAGCGCCTGCCTTACAAGCAGGATGTCATAGGTTCGAGCCCTATAGTGTCCACTAAAACAAGCAAATCTGAACAGTTTCGTAAAAAGAAACTGTTCAGATTTTTTATTTGCCAAAATAATGGATCGATTTAGCAAAAAGACACTTTAACAGTTTTGCGCTTGTATTTACAGTATATATGCAATATGATACAATTAATTTGGTATGCGATACTCTGTTTGTGATTTGGGATGATGGATGTAGCGAATATCCGAAAACAGAAAATTGCCACAGGAGGGAATGTATAATGAAGAAATATGATATAGCAGCGATCATATGGCCCGCATATACCGGTGATGAACCCAGAACTCGTATTTTTTGGCCCGAAGGATACGGTGAATGGCAGACAGTAAAGGCAGTAAAACCTAAGTACGAGGGTCATATGTGGCCTCGTAAGCCTATTTGGGGTTATGTAAATGAGGCCGATCCTTACATAATGGAAATGCAGATAGAGGTGGCTACTTCATACGGAGTAAACGTATTTATCTATGACTGGTATTGGTATGACAACCGTCCTTTCCTTGAGCAGTGCCTGAATAATGGCTTCCTTAAAGCACGTAACAAAGATAAAATGAAGTTCTACCTTATGTGGGCGAACCATACGGCAACTTCTATGTGGGATACGAGAACGGCAAACAGATGGGATCCCATCTGGGACGGTGCCGTTGACCGAAAGACCTTTGAGTATATCGCAAACAGAACGATTGAGAAATATTTCACGGAATCGAACTACTATAAGATTGACGGCAAGCCTGTATATATGCTCTTCGATATTGAAAACCTCGTAAGAGGACTTGGCGGTGTTGATGAGACCCTCGATGCGCTCAAATGGTTCAGAGAGCAGGCCGTAAAGGCAGGGTTTCCAGGGCTTGAACTCCACTACACAGTAAGAGGCAAGGGATATATGGATAAAATCATTGACGAGAAATCAGGAATGGACATCCTAACCTTTGTAAATATGTGCGAGTTTGACGGAGTTACTCACTACGGTTACACCGATTTCGTTGACACTAAGAAATCTTATCTCGACGTTGTGCGTGACGTTGCGGTTGGGTACGCTCAGGTCAAGGAAACTGTAAAAGCGCCTTATTACCCTAATGTATCTTTGGGGTGGGATCCGAACCCCAGATACCCCCACTTCATTGACGAGATATGCTACGATACAACTCCTGAAAATATCGAAAAGGGATTTGCACTTGCAAAGAAGTATATAGACAAATCCGCTGACCTCAAAGCACCCCTTATCGTTGTAAATAGTTGGAATGAGTGGACAGAGGGTACGTACCTTCAACCCGATGATATAAACGGATACGGATATCTTGAAGCAATAAAGAAAACATTCATGGATTCAGGGATTTAAAATCTTGGAGGTGAAAGTTTATGAAGGAAATGATCATTCATCCAGATGAAATATCGAAACAATGGATCGATCGTATGAGTCAAAACGGTATCGATGTACTTGGTATTCACCCGGTAGGGGGAATACGGGCAGCGGATTCACTGAAAAAACTGCTGGAGCAATGCAAAACCGCCGAATATCAAAGTCTCATCGATTATGCCAGAGTCAATCATATGGAAGTGGAATATGAATTCCACGCTGCAGGATATTTGATGCCGAAAGAACTGTTTGAGATGCATCCCGAATACTTCCGTATGAACGAAAAGGGGGAACGTAGCAACGATTTTAATTTCTGTGTTTCGAATGAGGAAGCATTGAGTATATTTGCAAAAAACGCAGCAGAACTGGCTCTGGCCTTGTATGGAAGCGATCATGAATTCTATTTTTGGATGGATGATGGTCGGGATTTGCATTGTCATTGTCCGAAATGTCAACAGCTGTCACCTTCGGATCAACAGCTAATCGCCGTCAATGCTATGCAAAGGGAGATTCGTAAAGTGATTCCGGATGCGAAGGTAGCATACTTAGCCTATGTGGATACTGTGGTTCCACCGCAGCAGATAAAACCCGAACAGGGAGTGTTTTTAGAATACGCCCCCTTTGAAAAATATACAGCTAGAGGCGATAATGCTTCGGAACTCATCGAACGAGAATGGAATATGATCAAACCACTTTTAACATATTTTGGTGAAGAGGATGCCAAGGTGTTGGAATATTGGTACGATAACTCCATGTATTCCGGATGGACAAAGCCGCCGAAGAAGTTTACTTTGAAAGAAAATGAGATGATAGAGGATATCAAACGCTATCGGGAAATCGGGTTTAAGAATATTGCCACTTTCGCCTGTTATCTTGGGGAAGATTATGAGGAGTTATATGGAGAAGTGGATGCCGGGGCGTTTGGAAGAGTGTGACGAAAGAGGCCATAACAGGTGGATATTCAATGCTAAGTTATTACAATGCCGGAATAAAATGAACTTTTCAATCCTGCTGTACAAGATATTCAAATAGTAATCGTTTTTTTGTTTGATGTAGGCAAAGTATTACGGTACTAATATATATTAATATTTTTGAAATCAAGTAAATGAAGGTAAAACAAAAGTGGACACCCTAAAATATGAAGGATGTCCACTTTTTGTTTTTAATAACAATTAGTTATTTTAAAAAACAGTAAACGCAGGAATAGGCGTTAGCTTTGATAGATGAAGAAATCTGACTAGAAGACAACAGTGTAATAACAGGGTGTTTCCAAATTTTCATTGTAAGTAACCTCCTTTCTCTAAAATAGTTATAGCTTTAGATATTATCTCGAATCCAAAAGGATTGTACGAATATAAATTAGTTCTACCATGTTTAGTCATCGTAATTACGTTTGCTTTACATAGTATAGAAAGATGATGAAGAGTTGTGGTAGTTGAAAGGTTAAGTAGTTTTGAAAGTTCGGTCATGGAGAGACTATCATGAGAATGCAAATAAGATATAATAGAAATCCTGTGTTTATCAGTTAATGCACTGGCGGCAAGCACAAGAGAGTTAGTAAAAGACAAAGTTGATTGCATGTCAATATGGTGAATAGTATTTACTGTTGTAATAAAATATGGTTTTTCGATAGTGAAATCGCGAAACAAGAAAATTGGAGTAGTGAAAGAAAGTGAGTAGAAAATGGAATGGTTTAATAGATTCAATTTTATATCTTGGTTGTTTGAATATGTATTTTCCAAAATGACATCAACAAAGTGCTCTGAAGAAGACTCAAAAAGATTAGATGCAAGATACTGAGATTTAATAATTTTTGAGTATAGTTCGATTATTCTTATCAGCGCTTCAATATACTTGTGAGAATTGAGTATAAAACCGAAAAGGAGAATTTTAGTTTTATCTGTTATATTCTTGCTGTAGCGGATGGCATGTTCAAAATCATTAGAAGTAACTAAAGAATTACCTAAATAAAAATGCAGTAATTCATTTTCTATTCTTTTAGTATCAGATAATACAGCGGTTAACGCTGAGAAAGAAAAGCTTGCGAAATCATTTTTTATGAGAGTTGAAATAAGAGAGGCTAAAAAGGTTGTTGATTTATGATGAGGAACGGTTAAAAATAAAGAAACTTCTTGTTCAACCTCAGGAAGAAGAGAAGCATTATTTTTAATGAAATCAATTTCATTATTAGAAGAATTAATTGAAGTTAAGGAAGATTTCCAAACAGACTCAGGATTTAACTTCACAAACAACATCTTCGATATATCATATGCAATACCCGGATCAGGATAATACTTTAAAGAATAACTCATAATTTCACTCATTTCTTGCCAAATATTATAATACTTAGTATTTTAAATTTATTATAAGAAAACACTTAATATAGTTAGAGTATAATCATGAAAACTGATAAATTCAATATTGATTTAAGAAATGAACCATAAATGCCTGAATTGAATAAGATTAACAAACGGTTAATAAGAGCAAAGGTGTGAAAGAAATTAACCTGTGATTTAAGATGTGTAAAAAGAAATCTGAGGTAACGGATAAAACGATTTTATCAAGATAAAGTTACAGTAGTCGCATGCATTAAAACGGGTTAACAACGAGTACGCGAGGCTGCGATTACTAGTTGTTGACCTCTTTAATTGAAGGCAGCAACTAGTATTTTACTAGTTCAAAGGCTTAAAAAGCGGTCTACAATGGATATTTTCTACATTATTACTAGTTGTCATCCATAGAATTAAGGGGGGAGAACGGGTATTTTTCATTTTATTACTGGTTGAAGACAATAAAAAACACCATATGCAACTAGTACATCAGTGCAGCGATACTAGTTACATATGATGTTTTTGAGCCTTTCAACCAATAACGATGAAAAATAGACTTTAAGGGGAACGTTTCTAACTACCAGAAAACCAAACAGAGGTTTATTCCTCTCTAAATCCACAAACTCCGGCAATAGCTTCCAAACCGGCGTGGATCTGCTTAGAATTCAAGCAGTACAATACCTTACGGCCTTCGTGACGATTGAGCAACAGGTTTTCTTTCTTCAAAACATCAATATGGTAAATTGCAATTGTATTTACCACACCCAACTCTTTGGAAAGGTCGGCCAACGTCATTTCGCCGTTTTGAACGATCAATTCAAAGATCTTCACACGAAGCTTATCGCCAAAGGCATTACCGAAACCGGCAATATCAATTTGAATCTCATTGGGCTGCTCAAAAGCTTTTGCATAGTCATAACCCAAAATGATCCAACCGGTGTCGTTGACTTTATTGCGAGAAATGACGTACTGATGTACTAAAGAGAAAGAGACATAACAGGTGGATAATCCTTTATCCCATTTCTTTTTCTTCTCAAAAGGAATGTTCTTGCTATCCAGAAGTTCGTAGTTGAACGCTTCCTGACAGGAAATGATCAGTTCCAGATGATCGGTGTGGTATTTTTCCAGAGTCAGGTAGATCTTGTTGATCTCCTTTTGGACCATAGTAACATAACGCTCTGGGAAAAGATAAAAATCATACAAGACAGCCTTCAAGGAAGAGGGCAATTCGGCTTCGCCGATCTCCTCTAAAATAGCATCATAGGAAGCATGACCAAAATAGAATTCAGCCGTAAAAGCTTTCAAACGAGGTACATCGGAAATGTATTCCAAAAAGGAAGCGGGATCCCAATTACCCATCGAACTGTCGGCGTAAGCCTCCAACAAGGTTTCCAATAAACAATCTTTTTGACGCTGTTTATAACCCAACATCAATAGTTTAGGGTTAACGTCGTCAATGTTTTCTAATATAGTTTCAATTGTCTGTAAATCTTTCGATTCGCTTCCGCTGCGAACAAAAGAATCGATCCAGCTTTCGCGTTTAGCAGTTTTGCAGCTAATCATTTGTACTGCATCAAAAATAAAACCGAGATTTCGTCTGAATAATACGTTCATGGATGAACCTCCTGTATTTAGTAGGGTTATTATACTACAATTTTATGTCACTGACAATAAACTCTTTAGAAAAATAGAATCTAAAATCTTAGAAAGTTTATATTAACATTTAAGAAAAGTGTGAAACCATGGTGTATTTTTGCGTCTGCAATTAATTTCGACAAGGGTAAAGTATGGATATTTTTGCCGCAGTGCGACAAGATATCGAATTGCATCACCGTCTTTTTTTTGATATACTTAATGCACAGTAAGTTACGTGAGGTTAACAATGAAAAGTTACGATTTAAGTTTGCCCAAATGGGGCCCATATAATAAAAAATATTTGGGAGCAGCGCATATTGCCGAACCGCGGCAGGGATTTCGATTTGATGTCAATTTATTTCCCGGGTATTATCGGCGTAGTGTCATGACGCCCCGTGATCTTTCGGATTGCGGCGCCAAGATGATGGCAGCCTCGGTGGATCTAACGCATTTTGTGTATCGGTATGAGTTGGAATGGAAAGATCGGGTCTATGTAGAGGCTGATTTTACATCTAAAGGCAGTGAAATGCAGATTGACTGCGACTTTGTGAATCATACAGATCAGCCGGAGAGTTTATCGCTGAATGTGGTGATGAGTTTGCAGCGGCCTTCTAAGGAGAAGGAAGAACTGGTGGCTCTGCAGGTTGAAACAGAAGAGGATACGCTGTGGATCGATGCCTTGGATTATGTGCACATTGTGAACGATCAGTTGGTGGCCGGGGATGGCTTGCTGTTGGGAGAGTGCCGTGAAAGTGGCTTTGTGGGCGGAAGTTTCTTGGGCGGTCGCTGGTTTGGTAAGGAAGGTGACCGGGCTGAGTATCGTTTTGAGCCCCGGGAAGTTGAGCAGATCGGTTTGCGATACAGAGGAAGCGGTAGGCTTTTACTTTGCGTGAAAGGTGAAGTGTATGATCTGGAGCTGAAACAGGCGGATGTACCGGAATTGGTGTATATACCAATCGAGAAGGGTATGATCGATGGCTTTATGGTACAGACTTGTGGGGATGCGATAGATTTTGACGGCTTTGTGCTGGGAGAGAAGCTTCGTTTTGATGATGGATCGGCTATGTTGGAACCGGAGATCCAAAGGTCAGATGAGGGTATGATCCTTACCTTTGGCGATTTGAACTATCAAATTGAATATGAAGCACCGGAGTGCGTGTGGCGCAGGTTGCATGCTGAGGATGTGGGGGTGCTGCTGAGCCAAAAGATTCACGATCATGTGAATGTGGAAATCGGTAAAGCAGGACATACCCATGTGGATCTGTTTATTCGACCGGTATTTGTGGAACCACAGAGCAGTCACCGGATTACAATACGGATCAAAGCAGCAGATGGGGCTTTTGAAGCAGAGCAACGGAATGAAGTGCAGCCGCTATACCGAGTACAGGGTAATCCGGAGGGACGCAGTTTCGAATTATCACAAAATATCATGTCGGCGGTGACCTTGACCAATGTAGTATGGCCCATCTACTGTAAGCGAGGTTATATTCGTCATAATACACCGGGACGTAATTGGGATTCACTTTATACCTGGGATTCGGGTTTTATCGGTATGGGTCTGCTTCAAATGGATAGTAAGCGAGCAGAGGAGTGCTTGAATGCCTACTTAACACCAGTGGGAGATGTACACTCACCTTATATTTTCCATGGAACACCTCTGCCGACTCAAATTTTTCTGTGGAATGAATTGTTCAATCGTACCGGAGATGAGGCAGTGCTTCGACGATATTATTCGATGATTCGTCAGCAATATCGTTTCTTTGCGAATGCGCGGTTCGAGAAGTGGATAAAAGAGAATGGTTTGTTCAATACGTGGCCGATCTTTTACAATTCCGGTGGCTGGGATGATTATCCGACGCAGGTATATGTGCATCAGCAACAGCTGGAGGATATAGTTTGTCCCATGGTAAATGTTTCAGTTACCGTGTTATGTGCAAAAATGCTGAAATTGATGGCTGAAGTCATGGGTGAAGATACAACAGAATATGATGAAGATATCAGTTTTTATTCTCAAGCAATCGAAAAATATGGCTGGGATGAAGAATCAGGATACTATGGTTATGTACAATATGATTCAGTGCTGAAAATTGATGGAGTCAATGCAGACATGGGTATGGACGGTGTATATCCGTACATTGCTGGCATCAGTGCGCCGCAGAGGGCGGAGCGGATTGTGGATAACATTAAAAATGGTTTAATGACGCCTATCGGTGTGAGCGTGGTGGATGTGCGGGCACCGTATTTTCGAAAAGATGGCTATTGGAACGGCTCGGTTTGGATGCCTCATCAGTGGATCCTGTGGAAAGCTTTTTTGGATCATGGCGAAACAGAACTGGCGCTGCAGATTGCAGATACTGCTCTGAAGGTTTGGAAACAGGAAGTGGATCATACTTATAACTGCTACGAGCATTTCATGTTAGCTAACGGGCGGGGTGCTGGTTTTCATCAGTTTTCGGGTCTTTCCACACCGGTTTTGATGTGGTATAATGCAATGTACCGTCCATATACAGTAACGGGAGGTTTTCAAACTCTGATTCGGGAAATGAAAATAGGTGAAGGAGAAATTTCATTTACCATTCGGGCTGAGGGAGAAAGACCTACGGTGCTGGTATGTTTGGAAGAAGGAAAGCAATATAAATTCAGCACGTCGGCACAGGTCGAGCAGCAGAAAGCAGGGCTTTGGAGTCTGCAGTTTGTCGGTCCGGTGGATGAGGCTGTAGAAATATATCAGTTGGAGGATACAAAGTGGCAGCAGAAATAAAGAATGCCGCAACCAGTGCGGCCGATGAGAAATATTTAAGGATGACAACACAGCCGGTCAAGAAGCTGATTGCAAAATTGGCTATACCGACGATTATTTCCATGCTGGTTACTACCTTTTATAACTTGGTGGACACCCTATTTGTAAGACAATTATCCAGCGATTCTATGGTGGCAGCTGTAGGCGTAGCCCTGCCTCTGATGTCCATTATTCAGGCTTTTGGTTTTTTCTGTGGTCATGGTTCCGGAAATTACATTTCCCGTGCCTTTGGCCGAAGGGATTATAAAGATGCGGAAATTATGGCATCCACCGGCTTCTTTTATGCGGTGGCAGTTGGTCTGACCATTTCTGTTCTGGGTTTAGTCCTGTTGGAACCCTTAGCTTTGCTTTTAGGTGCTAAAACTGAGGCTACGTTGATGGCAACCAAAGATTATATGAAGTGGATCCTGATTGCTTGTCCGTTTATGACAGGATCGGTCGTGATCAACAATCAACTGCGTATGCAGGGCAACGCCATGTTTGCCATGGTGGGTCTGACTACTGGTTCGATCATTAATTGCGTGTTGGATCCTTTGCTGATTTATGAAACCGGAGAGTCGATCTTTGGTGGAGCCATCACCATGCCCTTTGGTGCTGGTTTAGGAGTAGAAGGTGCGGCTCTTGCAACCGGTATTAGCCAGGTGATTTCCTTTGTATTGTTATTAATAGGAATGTATCGCAGCGATACCATTAAAATTCATTTCAATCGTATTAAGTTGAAGTATTTTAGTGGTATTGTGCAAGGTGGCTTGCCCTCTTTAGCGCGACAGGGTCTGGCCAGTGTTGCTACAGCCTGTTTGAATCATGCCGTTGGATTGTTCATTTTCGAAGATATTATCATCGATGCCGTTCAGGCGGCCATGACAGGCGTGTCTCGAATCACTTTATTTATGTCTTCAGCGCTGATCGGTTTCGGTCAGGGATTCCAACCGGTTTGCGGCTTTAACTACGGGGCGAAGAAGTACGATCGTGTTCTGGAGGCCTTCTTCTTCTGTGTGAAAGTAGCGGCAGTAGCTCTTTGCTTGTTTTCGGTAGTAGGTTTCATTTTTGCAGGTCCCATTACCGATGCAGTAGCCGGCACCACAGAAACAGCAGCTCAAATTGCTGCCTATACCTTCCGTGCGCAGCTCATCGTATTCCCGCTGCAGGCCTGGGTCATGATGTGCAATATGATGCTGCAAAACATTGGTATGACCATGAAGGCAACAGTGGTTGCCATGTCCAGACAGGGCCTGGCCTTTATTCCCATTGTCTTTATTCTGCCCTATGTGATCCAAGTCTTGGGTGGTGATGCTCTAGTGGGAATCGAGCTGGCGCAGGCAGCAGCTGATATTATTTCCTTTGGTATTGCGCTTCCCATTGGTATAGGAGTAGTAAAGGAAATGCGCCGGCAAATGCAGGAAAAGTTATAAAATTGTTTCAATCAACGTAAATCAAAAACGTCAAATCAACAGAGTGTATAAAAGTTGATTTGACGTTTTTTTATTATCTAGGATTGTGTGCATCGGCAGGTTCACCGGGATTCCAATGATTCGGCGGATAGTCGGGTACCGGACTTCCGTCTTCAAAAGAAAGCACTTTCCCCATGATGCGTTTGGGACTGATCCGTTCAATACGGATGGTATTATCACCACGGCAGTGGTACAGGCCGTGCTCTAAGTGGATAAAACGATGGATGATTAAACCTTCAGTGCCATAGTCGTACACCAGTATATCGCCAATTTCATATTCATCCATACGCTGCACCAACACATGGTCGCCTTCAAATAAAGTAGGATTCATGCTGATGCCGTGAACTTCCACAGGAAAAGGCCTGCGCTGCAGGCTTTTGATCAAGGCCAAAGTCTTGGGGGAAATATCGGTCATAGAAACCTCCGGTTTCGCTTATTGGATCAGATCCATCAAATTATGGGCCACAGTCTCGGCATTATGATACACTAATTTATAACAATAAGGAGCCAAACGGCGGAAAAATTCCAAATATTCCTTGCTCACCTGATAGGGAATCAAAGCACCCATCATCAAATGCCGCATAGCCTCAAAGCCATTCATCTTGGTGCAGCTGTCAGGCACAGCCGGATCATCTGTACGATCAATGAAGAAAATTGCTTTAGGTTTGGTTACCACCTGAGTTCGGTTTTCCGGATAGATCACATAGCGGGGAGCCACACGGATCGCCATGCGATTATATTCCTTTTCTGTTAGCGGACGGGGCAGTGCAGACTGTAAATACTCAAAGCCGCCTTCCCGCACATGGATGGGAGCCGTGTAGGGGGGAACTTCCAGTGTATCCATGTTGAAATAAAAACAATCATCATTCAAATAGGTGTAGCCCAGCTGAGTCAAGTATGTGATCAAAGTAGTCTTACCGGTAGTGGTAGAGGCTAAAAATAAATAGGCATCCTCATCCTTGGTCACTGCACCACCGTGGAAAGCAAAACAGCCAGCCTTGCAATTATTGTGATCATACACAAAATGGACGATCTCTTCCAGTGGATAGTCCTGAGTAGGGTCGATAGCCAGCAGTGGTTGCGCGCTGTCGCGCGAAACAGAAGATGGTGCTTCCTGCCAGGCATCACCAAACCAACCGGGTAGGTCGTCAATGACAGAGCATGACGAAGGTATATCGAAGTATATAGGATGATCTTGGAAAGGACGATTTAACATGAATAACATTACTGTAACCTCACATGTTTTTTCGAAATTATATCATATTATTGGAAAAATGACTATAGTAAAATCTTAAAAATAACGCCCGCATAGTGTAGAATATGCGGGCATGACATGAATGGTTACAGATATAAACGGGTGTATAAAGCCAGACATAGAGGAAGAATATAGACCACAGCGATCACGATGGCAAAGAGCACATAGGTCATGATGTAGCTGAAGGTCTGCAGACCGGCATGTTCCATTAAGGATGCGATGGAAGCGGGTCGTTTTTTCTGCAGGATTTTTACGGTCAAACATAATACCAGTGCGAATAGGGTCAGGCATAAACCCAGAATGAAACCGGGCGGCAGGTAGGTGAGTTGGATGTTGTGAGTTCCGGCAGGAAGGGAGAAAGCGGTGAAACCCAGAAAGGCCTGAGTTAGTTCAGTAGTTTCGCCATCGATCTGCAAATGCCAGCCGGCGTCGTAAGGAATAGAAAGAAATACAGTGCCAGCTTCTGCAGAATGGACAGTGCCGGAAATGCTGCGATCCTTTGCTTTCAAATTTAGCGTGTTGGCCTCAGTTAAACCGGTTGCTAAAAGATCGTGATCGATACCAAATACACCAAAAGATCCACAGGTTACGCTCTGAAGTACCTGAATATCGATCAAAACGATCTGATCTTCGAAAGTACCTAAATTCACCAAGCCGTTATTCAGTTGTGAAGGATATTGGTCCTCTAGAATGATATCGTTGACCACAATTTGGAAGCTTCCGTTAATATGCTCCGCCAGATCGTTGCTGAGTCGATCAAAACAGTCGAAATAAAGGGTTTGACGACCGTCTATCTCGATCAAATACCGAAAATGACCGGTTTGAGAACTGTCTTCCAATTCAATCTGATATTGATTCCAATCATCCAAATAGTATCGACTGTTTTGATAATGGGTCGGACTGTATTCAACAAAGGGAGAGGACAGATTGGGTAGAAGTTTTTGATAGAGCAGTTTCTGGACATCTAACCGAGATAGTTCTTCCAATTGATTGGTATCAGCTAAGGACTCGGTAGTGACGATTCCTAAAGGCAGGGTAAATGGCGTTTGCGAAATGCTGAACTGCTGGGTTTGATATACGGCCGGCTCATCGGTAAACCAATGGATATCGTAAGCCACCGATAAGGCTGCATCGGCTAAAAGAGAACCGCCGTAGCCGCCTACTTCCATCCAATAGGAGGAATACCCCAGTTTTTTCATAGCGAACATATAATCCTGAGAAGTGAGGGAGGTATAGTGACTCAAAGAAGGATAGCCTAAACCGCCCACCAGATTAACATCAAAATATTTTTCCCGAAGTTTGACACGATAAAATTCATTGTTGTCTTCTTCCGGAGGCGTATAGCCACTGAGTGCCAGAGCGTTTTCATATCGTTCCAAATGCCAGTCGTAGTCAGCAGAAAACATATATACCTGGGTATTGGCGTAACTTTCAAACAAAAAGAGCAGAGCACAGGCGGCGACAAAGAAGCGCGTCGTATAGATTCGTTTGCAAAGGCCGCGGAAAAGAAATAGATACAGTACTGCTGCTAAAACAGACAAAAGAAATAAACCCTGAAGGCTATCCAGATTGCCCCAAAGGCTGCGGGAGTAGGCGGATAAAGTTTCGATATTCGCAGTCGTGTAGTAGTGAGAAAACACACCGAAGGCCACAATACCGATCAAAATCAAAACAGCACGTATCTTGCGGCCAAAAGTCGAAGCAGGGCGCCGTTGAGCATCGGCAAGGGGGCAACACAAAGAGCGATCAGTTAACTGACCTGCAACGGTAAGCAGCATGAAGATCGTCATAAAACCATAGCGTACAGGAAAGGCCTGATAATTACCGGTGTGCCAGAGTTTGTTGATCGGCTCAATGAAAATGGGAATCAGCAATAACAAAGATAACAGTACGTAATCGCGTAACTGGCCATTGCGTAAAGGTTGGTGAACCAGACCATATAAGCAAAAGACGATAACTCCAATCGAAGGAAAAAGGATCGCCAGTGTAGTTTCAAAATGGGTATATAGATTGGATTCCATTAAGGATTCGAAAATGCTGATGTCACGCCCCGACGACAGATATTGCAGGAAGCTTGGGAGCCATACCACCGCAGTGAGCAGGGCGGCTATGAAGGATGCGGTCAGGAAACGAATCGCAACCTGTTTCCGGCTGGGGCCGGATAAGGATAGTGTAACAAGACCAAAATACAGCAGAGTAAAAAGCACGACCATGTAGCCGATATAATAATTGACTACCATCATGGCGCTGAGGGCGATTACATAGGGGGTAGCTTTTTTACGATGGATTAAATGCTCAAAGGCCAGCAGTAATAAGGGGAATAGATACATCATGTCCAGCCAGATGATGTTTTGGTAGAACATGAGTCCATAACCGGACAGGGCATAGAATAGGCCGAACAAGGCGGCAAGTTCAGGCTTGAGGCTTCGTTTAGTGCGAATAAAATAAAGGGTGGCTGTGAAAGCGCAGGTGCAGAGCTTAAGCAGCACCAAGATATTCATGAAAAGCAGTAAGTCGCTTTTATCGACAAAGAGTGTCAGAAGCGAAAAGGGGCTAGCTAAGAAAAAGAAGAAAACGCCTAAAAAGTTCATGCCGCCAGCATTTTGCAGGCTGTATAAGACGCTGCCATGGCCGGTTAGAATATCTTTAAAATTCAGCAGCAGCGGGATCACCTGCTGATCCATATCGCACCAGGAAATGCTGCCGCTGCCAAAGGGGTAAAAGCCGCCAAGGGCATAAAAAGATAGCAAAAAAACGGCGGTAAGCAGAGGCGCCGCCGTAAGGTAGAGCGTGGTAGAATTTAGCTTAGGAATTCCCATGGGAACCTCCTTTGCATAGGTCTTCAATTACTTGACCGGCCATGATCAGACCCATGACAGAGGGGACAAAGGCCAGACTGCCCGGAGCAGGACGGCCTCCTTTCAGTTCGCCATCTGCGGGTGCCTTCGATTTTGTTGGAATTTCCTGAGAGTAAACAACTTTCAAATGGTAGATACCGCGTTTGCGAAGTTCGGTACGCATCACCTTAGCCAGCGGGCATACCGATGTTTTGGAAATATCGGCGACCTCGAAGCGGGTAGGATCTACCTTGTTTCCTGCGCCCATGGCGCAAAGAAGGGGAATATTATGGGTGTGGGCATATTCTGCCAGAAACAGTTTAGCAGAAACAGTATCGATGCAATCCACAAGATAGTCGCACTCGTCAAGCGGTAGCTGGGAAGCCGATTCTTCGGTGAAGAAAATTGGATAGGTCTCAACTTTAAGTTCGGGGTTGATATCCAGCAAACGAGCCTTGGTGGCATCGGTTTTGAGCATTCCTACAGTGGATTCAAGGGCAATGATTTGACGATTGATGTTGGAACGAGCTACGTGATCGTGATCTACTAAAATTAAGCGACCCACGCCGGTACGAGCCAAAGCTTCAGCAACATAGGAGCCAACACCGCCCAAACCGAAGATGAGTACAGTTTGGGTTTGTAAAAATTCAATAGAGTCTTCGCCAAGTACATAGGCGGAGCGGCAAAAACGTTCATTAACAGACATGGTAACCTCTTTTCCGGAGCAGCGTGCAGCTGATTTTTCTCATTATTATATGTGTATTTTAGGAAAGTTTGTTATCGCGGTTATCAACATAGGTTTTGGCACGCTCGGCAGCTCGCTCAAGAAGAGAAGAAAAGAGTTCGAGCTCTTCTTCAGTAAAGCTTTCCGTTACGTAAGCGCGCCAAGCGCGATGGGTCTCGGTAATGGCAGGAAGAACTTCAAAGGCTTTGTCGGTGGGATATACTAACATAACCCGTTTATCGGTTTCAGAGTATTTTCGAGTCACAAACCCGCTTTCTTCCAAGGTTGCAAGATGCCGAGCCACATTGCTTTTATTCATATAGGTTAGTTTGCTTAATTGTTCCTGAGATATGCCTGGTTGACGGCAAAGATTTGTAATTAAAGAATGCTGACCACCTTTGAGGCCTGTGCCTTCTAAGTAGTCGCTGCGGAATTGATTAGCACAGCGACCGATGGTGGTGATATTTTTGGTAAATGAATTCATAAAACACACTCCAAATTAAAAGTTAGACAGGCCTTTTCCAAATACATCAGGATGCAGTGACGGAAAAGGCCTTACCGATTATTTCGATGCGTTATATTTTGCTTTCATTCTTAGGCTTGCGTCAAGAATTTCTTTTCTCATTCGGATGTTCTTGGGGGTGATTTCTACCAATTCATCTTCAGCAATGAACTCCAGACACTCTTCCAGTGACATTTCGCGGGGAGGAGTAAGGCGCAGAGCTTCATCGGCGGAAGAGGAACGCATGTTGGTGGCATGCTTCTTTTTGCATACATTTACAACAATGTCATCGGCACGAGAACTTTCACCAACGATCATACCTTCGTATACAGGAACGCCAGCACCAATAAAGAGGGTACCACGCTCCTGAGCATTGTACAAACCGTAGGTAACAGCTTCACCGGGCTCATGAGCAATCAAAGAACCGCGGGTACGGGGAGCGATTTCACCCTTGAAGGGTTTAAAACTATGGAATACATGGTTAATGATGGCAGTACCACGAGTCTCGGTCATCAACTGTGAACGATAACCAATTAAACCACGGGAAGGAATGATGAATTCCAGTCGGCTATAGCCACCCTGAGTAGGAGTCATATTCAAAAGTTCAGCTTTGCGCAGGCTGGCACCTTCCATTAACACGCCGGTATATTCATCGGGCAGATCTACTACTAATTCTTCATAGGGTTCCCACACCTGACCATTTACAATTTTGGTGATAACCTGAGGCTTTGATACAGCAAATTCATAGCCCTGACGTCTCATATTTTCTACCAATACAGAAAGGTGAAGTTCGCCGCGGCCGGATACAATGAAGGAGTCGGGGGATTCAGTTTCTTCTACACGAAGGGAAATGTTGGATTCCAGCTCCTTCAAAAGGCGGTCACGCAAGTGACGAGAGGTAACATAGTCGCCTTCACGACCGGCGAAGGGGCTCTTGTTAACAGTAAAGGTCATGGAAAGAACCGGCTCATCAATCGCTACAAAGGGCAGCGGCTCGATGTTGGTGGGGCAGCAGATGGTCTCGCCAATGTTGATATCTTTGATACCGGATACGGCAACGATTTCACCAACGCCTGCTTCTTCAGCGGCAACACGCTGCATATCATTATATACATACAAATTGGTGAGCTTAATGTTGGTGGTAGTTCCGTTCTTACGACAGATAACAGCAGAATCACCTACATGAACACTGCCTCGATCGATACGTCCAATGGCAATACGACCGGTGTAAGAATCATAATCAATATTGGAAACCAGCAGCTGAAGGTCACCTTCGGCATCGCCTTCGGGAGCCGGAATGTTTTCAATAATTGCATTGAACAGGGGCTTCATATCGGTACCTACTTCCAGATAATCGGTGGAAGCCCAGCCTTCTTTAGCAGAAGCATAGATAACAGGAGAATCCAACTGTTCGTCGGATGCACCCAGGTCCAGCAAAAGTTCTAGAACTTCTTCCTCAACTTCATCAGGGCGGGCCATGGGGCGATCTACTTTATTAATTACAATGATGGGAGTCAGGTTCAGATCCAATGCCTTTTTCAGTACGAAACGGGTTTGGGGCATGCAGCCTTCATAGGCGTCAACCAAAAGCAGTACGCCATTAGCCATTTTCAAGGCACGTTCTACTTCGCCGCCAAAATCGGCATGACCGGGAGTATCAATAATATTGATCTTATAGCCATCGTAGTGCATGGAAGTGTTTTTGGCCAGAATGGTGATACCGCGCTCACGTTCCAGATCGTTGGAGTCCATGACGCGTTCTACCACTTCTTGATTTTCACGGAAAATACCGCTCTGAGCAAGCAGAGCATCTACCAGAGTAGTTTTACCGTGGTCAACATGAGCGATGATGGCAATATTACGAATTTTAGTTTGATCTAACATATATAAACCTTCCTTAATATTATATACTTAAGTGCTTTTGTCCACCGGATATACTAACACAAATCAGGTTTTCTTTCAACAGAGCAGAAAAATTTTCTTTACTTTTTTTATTCAAAAAAGTGGATTTTTAAAGATCGATCATAGATAATGAAAAGAAAAGGGGGAAGGTAAGATGGAAAAGATTTACATTAGTAAAAATAAGGTGATCAAATGGGGAATATGGGGACTGTTAGTGTTGGCAGGGAGCATATGGTGGTTTTGTAAACCAGAAAGATCAGAGGAAGTATGGATGGAGGAAACTGTTCCAAGCATAGATGAAGTAACAGTAGAAGAAATAACGGATAGTAGTGAAGAGGTGAGTGAAGAGCCAATGGTAGGAGTCCATGTGACAGGGGCGGTGGTTGAGCCGGATCGAGTCTACTATCTGCTGGAAGGGGCCAGAGTTTCGGACGCAATTGAAGCAGCAGGGGGAGCTAATGCTGAGGCTGATTTAAGCCAATTGAACTTGGCCGGATATATAAAAGATGGCCAGCGAATCTATGTGCCGACTGTGGGAGAAAAAATTGAAAATATTGCGAATACTGCGGGAGAAAATCAGGAAAACCTCTTGACCAATATCAACTTAGCATCTAAAATAGAACTACTAGACCTTCCTGGTATCGGAGAGACTTATGCAGAGCGGATCATTCAACATCGTGAAGAGAATGGCCCCTTTGAAACAATTGAGGATATCATGAAGGTTAAAGGTATTGGTGAAAGTAAATTTAATGATTTAAAAGATAAAATAACAGTGGACGAATAAGGAGGCAATCATGGCTACAAAGGTTTTGGTAGTGGATGATGAAAAATTTATTGTAAAAGGAATCAAGTTCAGTTTAGAACAGGATGGCATGGATGTGGATGCTGCTTACGATGGTGAAGAAGCGTATAATATGATTCAGGAAAAGGAATACGACATTGTTATTTTAGATGTCATGCTACCCAAAATGGATGGTGTTACTGTATGTCAGATGGTTCGTGAGTTCTCCTCTGTACCGATCCTGATGCTGACTGCTAAGGGAGAAGATATGGACAAGATTCTGGGTCTGGAATACGGTGCAGATGACTATATGACTAAGCCCTTTAATATTTTGGAACTGAAGGCACGAATCAAAGCGATTTTGCGTCGTTATCGTCACCATGCGGAAAAGGAGACGAATGTGCAGGAATTCCGTGATCTAAAGGTTGACTATGATAGCCGCCGTGTATTCATTTCCGGAACAGAGGCGAATTTGACCGCTAAGGAATTTGATCTTTTGGAACTTCTTTCTAAAAACGTAGGAAAAGTTTACAGCCGTGAAAAATTGCTTGATGTGGTTTGGGGCTATGACTATCCGGGTGATGTAAGAACTGTGGATGTGCATGTAAGAAGACTGCGTGAAAAGATTGAACCCAATCCCGGTGATCCTTTGTATATTCAAACAAAATGGGGCGTTGGTTATTTCTTTAAAGGCTGATAGGAAACACCGATGGCACATATTCAATTTAAAAAGGTACCTTGGTATCGAAGCGTGCGCACTAAGATGTATGTGTGTATGGCTTGTTTGTATATAGTATCTTCAGTTATCTTTGGTCAATTGCTTTTTAACGTTTGGGAAAACCAATGGGTCAATCAGCGTATTACCGAGATCAGTCGATATGCTAACTTTTTGGCCAGCGATATTGCGATCAATCGATTGATCGCTGAAACGTCGGAAGGTCAGGAAGGCGGCGAAACAACTGCTGCATTGAACAATGAGCTCGAAAGTTTTAGCCGCCTATATAGTTATGCACGTGTTATGATTCTGGATGAGAGAGCTATGGTAATCCAGGATTCTTCACAGACGAAAGTAGGACGATATATCGTCAATGATGACGTATTAAATGCGCTTTCGGGTGAGGTCACAAACGTGCGTGAGGGTTCTTTTATTCGCTTGGCCATTCCGATCAAAGATTATTCCGAGACACGCATTCAGGGAGCTGTGTATGTGTTTTTCACAGTTGACTCTATGCTGCAATCATTGGCTGCGTCACAAGGAAATGTGGTATTGCTTCAGTATGCAGTGGGTATGCTCGTGTGTGCCGGTATGTATATTTTGATTTCTTTGTTTACTAAACCATTCCGAAAGGTTCAGGAATGGCTGCGGCAGGTGGCGGCCGGAAATGCTGAAATTCCGGAGCAGTTGGAACGTAAAGATGAATATGGGGCAATTGTGGAATCGGTACAAGGGGTTACCCATGATTTGATCGCCATTGACCATTCCAGAAAAGAATTTGTTTCGAATGTGTCTCATGAATTGAAAACACCTTTGAGCTCTATTAAAGTTTTAACCGAGTCTTTGCTTTTGCAAAATAGTCTGCCGGAGGAAATGTATAAAGAGTTTTTGCAAGATATCAATAGTGAGATCGATCGTCAAACAACGATCGTAAATGATCTGTTGACCTTGGTGCGACTGGAAGAAGGCGGCGAGAATGTATTGAATGTAAGTTCCTTCATGTTGAATGATATGACGGAAGATATATTAAAGCGTTTGAAACCCTTGGCACAGGAGAAAAATGTAGAATTGGTCCTGGAAAGTGCCCGTAATGTGGAAATCGAGGCCGATGAAACGAAACTGACGCTGGCTTTATCTAACCTGATTCAAAATGGAATTAAGTACAATAAAGAAGGTGGACAGGTAAAAGTTTCGATTGATAGTGACCATATGAATGCGGTGATCGTTGTGTCGGATACCGGTATTGGTATTGATGAAACGCATTTTGCTAAGCTTTTCCAGCGTTTTTATCGTGTAGATAAGGCGAGGGACCGTGAGGCGGGTGGATCCGGTTTAGGTCTTTCGATAGTGCGGCAAATTGTTATGCTGCATAAAGGAACTATATCGGTGGAAAGTCAGGTGGGAGAAGGAAGCAGTTTTACTGTAAAGCTGCCTTTGATCCAGACGGTGGAACAGGAGGATGAGGAAGAATGAAAAAAAGTAAAATCATTTTCATTTTTGCCTGCCTGGCACTGGTGGTTGGTGCTTTGATCGCCTGCAGCGAAGAACCAGAAATGGAGAAAGTTCAGTTGACAGAATCCGCTTATTTGGCAGAGGCTACCCGTAGTGGTGAGGAAATGCAGGCTGGTGTAATACCCGTTTGTTATACGAATCCTACGACTACCTCGTTGTTTGAGGTGGAAAAAGACTATGATTTTTCGCAAATGCCTGCTGAGAAAGTCCTGAGTACTCTTTTGAAAGAACTGCAAACAGTAGAGGGTGTTTCGGAAGATAATATGTCTTTATGTTCCATTATACCAGAAGGAATACTGGACGAGGCGGCGTTGGTCACGATAGTTGAGGAGAATGAATTTATTGGTTCGGTGGAAGTTCAGGCGTTAGAGTTTCGTATGACTGAACTGTATTATGAAATGTCCTTGACAGAGAGAATTGTTATGAGAGCAGGGCTTAGTCGTACGCTATTCTCTAGCGGTTGTATCGATCAGATTCGCTTTATGGCCCCTAACTTGCAGGATAGTACAGCGGAAATGAATCTAATTACAACATCCTATGCAGAGGATAAGTTGATCATCAATCAGTATAGTCAGGATTTTTATACCGATGAAGTGAGAGTTCATCTTTATTTTGGAAATGCGGATGGTACTGCACTGGTGAGAGAAACGAGAACTTTGACCATGGGAATGACGGATGCGTTGCCTTCAGCTATTATGAAAGCACTGATTGCCGGACCGGAAGGCGAAGATTTGACTTCGGTGATTCCACAGGGAACTTTGGTGAAAGATATATTTATTAAAGATAATGTATGTTATGTGGATTTAAGTGCTGAATTCCAAAAAAACCATTTGGGTGGAGAAAGTGGAGAAATGCTGACGATCTATTCCATCGTTAACTCTTTACAAAATGTAAGCGGAGTTAGATATGTTCAATTCTTGATCGAAGGTGAAAGAGTCGAATATTACAAATCTTATGTTAAACTGGATGGAGTTTTGAGCGGTGACTTTTCGTTGGTTCAATAAATTGTAATGAATGACCGGCTTCCCTTTATCAATCGGTAAAGGGAAGCCTTTCTATTAACATAACAAACAAGGAGAAGAATATGCGCAATAGACCAATCGTTGTTTTGGTCTGTATTTATATTGTGGGGTTGATCTGGGTGCTGATATGGCAACCGGAATTAGGTGAAAAGCTATTTGCATGGGACTACAAAGAAGCAAAACAAAAAGAAAAGTATGAAAGCGAAACAGCAATAGAGGGACTGGTTCTTTCGGTACAGAAAAAACAAGATGAAGGAAGAGCTAGATTAAAGTTAGACGATGGAATGCAATGCGTCCTTGTTTTGACGCAGGAACAAACCATGGACATGAAGGCGGGAAGCAGGATCCGGATAAAAGGAGAAATCTGGTGGCCGGAGGCTGCGACTAATCCGGGTCAATGGGATGGCCTTTGGTACGCACGAATTCAAAATATTGGGTTTTATGTACGAGTAGCGGATTGGACCTGTTTGCAGGAAGAATATAACTCGTGGTATGCGGGCATGGATAGAATCCGAAGATGGATTTCTAAACAAATTGATAATAGATGGAATACAAATCATGCCCAAATTCTTAAGGCAATGTTGATCGGCGAAAAAGGAGAATTGGAAGAAGTAACTTCAAAGCTATTTCGTCAGGGAGGGATTTCTCATATAATTGCTATATCGGGCCTTCATTTGACTATATTAGGGGAAATATTGGAGCGGATATTGAAAAAGTTTCAAAAACCTAAAAGGGTGAAACTGGAAATAACGGCTTTTTTATGGATCTACGTTTTTTTAACGGGAGCTTCGGTTTCAACATTGCGGGCTGCGATAATGATGAGCATTCAAACGATTGCCCTGATAGCAGGACGTGAGGAGGATCCCCCAACTAGCTTAGCGTTGACAGCGGGACTTTTATTGGTCTATCAACCTTTGTATATTTTAGACGCTGGTTTTTGCCTTTCCTTTGGAGTGCTTTTAGGCATGAAATATGGAAGTATTGTGCTTATGAGTATGCGCGGCATTCCTTATCGCGTTCGTCGGATGCTGGCTCCATCAGCTGGAATCATGTTGGCAACTATTCCAATTTCATTATGGTTTTTTTCAGAAGCTTCGATATATGGTTTTATTTTAAACTTCTGGGTAGTGCCGGCTATGGACGTGGTATTGATGGGTTCTTTGCTTTCATTAGGACTTTCGGTTCTGCATCCGGCTTTAGGTCAAGGACTAGCAACTCTTGTAGATCATTTGTTATTTTCTTTTCAAAAGGGAAGTGAATGGATCTCTGTACTTCCTGATGCACAGATGCGAGGAAAACCGGAACTGTATCACATGATGATCATATATGGCTTGTGGATACTTTTGTATTATTACTATCACAAGAAAAAAGAGCAAAGAAACAAGTGTTTCTTTTCCATAATTGGTTTGGTGTGCGGAATGATTTTACTGTTTCGACCATTAAATTGGCGCGTTATGTATTTAGATGTTGGACAAGGAGACTGTGCTGTGATAGAATGGAAGCAGCACGTGTTCATTGTGGATGCAGGATCTAAGTATGAAGAGGTATTAAAACCTTATCTGTATGCAAGGGGAATTACCCGAATCGACGGTGTGCTGCTTTCGCATGCAGATTGGGATCATATAGAAGGTTTGGTGGCTCTTTCTCAGGATCCGGATTTTTCCATTGATCGTTTATGGGTGGGAGAAGGTAAGGAAAGTGAGCATCAAACTCTTCTAGAGTCGAATATAGAGCGAAATGGCGGTGTGGTACAAAGAGTTAGTGCCGGATACAGTTTTAAAACGGAAGGCTTTTGCGTAACGGTTCTTTCTCCTAAACAGAATGCGGAGCATATCGATAGTAACGAAGATGCTTTAGTTGCTTTGATTGAAGTAGATAATAGATTTTTCTTCTTTCCCGGTGATATTGGTGAGAATACAGAAAAAAAGATTTTGCATGAGTTACAAGATGTGGATGTGCTTAAAGTGGCGCACCATGGATCACGTTATTCTACAGGAATGGATTTGTTGGAAAGGATTCGTCCGGAACTGGCCGTGATTAGCTGTGGAAGAGATAATCGATATGGACATCCTCATGAAGAAACTGTGAGCCGGATAGAAGAACAAGAAATCGAGTGGTATTCTACAGCAAATTGCGGAGCTATTTGGGTGGAAGAAAATTGCGGTCGACTAGAGTGCAGTCAATATATCAATAGATGAGCAAATATATTAGAAAGAGGGATGGACTTGAAAGGTTTAAAGGAGCAAATTCAAAAAGGACAGATTGGCAAATTGTATCTGTTTTATGGTGAAGAGCGTTTTTTGATCCAACTGTATGAGCAGAGGATCAAAAAAGCATTGTTGCTGCCTGAGGATGAAATGATGAACTTGGATGTGATGCAGTCGCCTCAGGATCCTCTTCAGGTACAGAGCAGTATTGAAACATTACCCTTTATGGCAGAACGCCGCGTAGTCATTATAAAAGAGAGTGGTGCTTTCGATTTAAAACCGGGGAAAATGGGTGAGCTTGCAGATTTGATGCAGGACATACCGGAGTCAGCCACTGTGATTTGGATCGAATCGAAAGTGGATAAACGATCTAAATTTTATAAAGCTGTTCAAAAATATGGGTATGTTGTTGAATTTAAGCGTCTTGGAGAAAATGAATTGCTGACTTGGATCGGTCAGGAAGTGAAACGAAAAGGTGTTCAATTAGATAGGAATACAGCGTCTTATTTTTTGAGTTTGACCGGTAACGATATGGTACGGATTCAAATGGAATTGGAGAAACTGACGAGCTATGCCAAGGAACGCGGCATCATTAGCAGAGAAGATGTGGATAGCATTGTCTCCGTTACAATTGAAAACAGTATATTTAAATTGACAGATCATTTAGGAAATCAACAGCCGGCAGCGGCTTATCGGATCTATCGCCAATTACTTGAAGATAATGAGCCGGTGCAGCGTATTTTCTTTATGATGATTCGCCAGTTTCGTCTCTTATATAAGGCAAGCTTGATGCAGGGAGCTGATAGAAATGCAGTGGCTAAGGAGTTGGGTGTACCCAGCTTTGCTGCGGGCAATTATCAAAATCAGGCCAGAAGATTTGGAGAGAAAAGGCTGAAAGAGTTGCTGAATAAAGTGCTGGATCTGGATACAGCAACGAAAACAGGTGAATTGGATGCTGAGGAAGCAGCAACTTTAGTCATTTTGCAGTACGCGAAGCCGCAGAATTAAAGAGTTTTTTACAGTAAAACATGAAAAAATAGATTGACGAAATAAGGAAAAGGGGTTATAATGCTAATCGTGTCTTAGTTTGTCCATTCTATTTTTACAACGTGAAAAACGTAAAATAAGAATCTCAGGAGGTTTCATTGATCCATGGCTAACATTAAATCTGCCAAAAAACGTATTCTGGTAATCCGTACCAAAACTCTTCGCAACAAAATGATCAAATCCAGCGTTAAGACTGCTATCAAGAAGGTAGTTGTTGCTTGCAACGCTAACGATGCAGTAGCTGCAAAGGCTGCTCTGACTCAGGCTATCTCTGTGATTGATAAAGCAAAGAGCAAGGGCGTATTCCATAAAAATAACGCATCTCGTAAGGTATCTCGCCTGACCAAGATGGTAAACAAAATCGCCTAAGTTTTTATGTAAAAATAGAAACTAACGGTAAGAACGCCATCTTACCGTAAGAACACCCTAAAAGTAAATGCTTTTGGGGTGTTTTTTTGTTGTTTCAAAGTATAGTTTAAGCATGTAGGTAGACAATAACAGTAACAGGTAGGAAAGAGAGGACGGAAAAATGAGAACAGATCTGCCGATTGAAAGCTGTATGGATGCTGCCGGAGAGTTAAATGGTGCAGAATGGGAACAGGAACAACAGGAAGATGAGATCACCGTTTCAACGGTGAGGATCAAAACGGAAGAAGGCGTTAAAAGACTGAAACGACCTAAGGGGCTATATGTAACCTTGGAATGCCCGCATATTCGTACAAATGATTTAGAAATTCATGAACGAATCATTGATGGACTGACGCAGATTTGGAATCAGTTTATTGCACCTTTGAAACAAAAGAGAAAAATACTGGTGATTGGGTTAGGAAATCGAATGGTAATGGCGGATGCACTTGGACCTCAAGTTGTAGAGCAGATTCTTGTGACTCGGCATCTGCGTGCGCAATTGCCGGCGGAATGGAAGGCAAAAATGGCTGAGGTTTCGGCGTTGGCGCCGGGGGTAATGGGCCAAACCGGAATTGAAACCGGTGAGATTGTGGAAGCGGTGGTGGCCGCGGTGTCGCCGGATGTGGTGATTGCTGTGGATTCATTGGCAGCCGGAGCGCTGGAGAGATTGATAACGACGGTTCAAATCTGTAATACAGGTATACAACCAGGGGCCGGTATGGGGAATCGAAGACGTGAATTATCGCAAAAAACACTGGGGGTTCCAGTGATTGCAGTTGGTGTGCCCACAGTAGTCGATATTAGTGGCTTAGCAGAGGGAGAACGAGAGGCGTACTATGCGACGCCTAAAGATATGGATCTAGTGATGAAAAGGCTGAGTCTTATGGTTGCCAGTAGTTTGAATCGAGCGCTTCATAGGCTTTCGGAGGAAGAATTGAAGGCATATTTATATTGAAACTGCATATTCTGTATGGAATATACAGGAAGGCGGTGGACGTATGCGTAAGATTGGGTTGATGCTTTGTTTATCAATGATGGTAGCAGGCTTACCTACAGCGGAAAATCAGAATATGGAAGCTTTTTTTACATCTCTTGTAGACACCGCTTACCCATTTGGACAAGAGGGGCTGTGGCTCACCAAAGAGGGGGTTTCAGTGCAACTGATGGAAGGGTGGATCGAAGCGGCTCTGCCATGGGAGATGTCGGAAAGTAAAAAATTGGAAGAAGAGTTAGAACTGATCATAGAACATGAAGTAGACCCAGTGATCCCAGTGGTGTCTCAAGAGGAGTATTTTGCGGGTTTGCCGGAGGATCTTTTTGTAACGATTCAAGGTGATGTGCAGGGAGTGGATGTGTCCACGCTAAGAGGGTATTATGACCAGGCAGTGATTTCGAATTTTGATAAAACAGTCCGATTGTATAATTATGACTCGGAGTCGATGGAGCCGAGTTCGGAGTTTATCGATGGGGCAGCCTTTATGGCGAAGGATCTAAGTTTAGAAGATGAAGAACTGAAGGGGACGGAGGGACCGGTAGTTCTGATTTTTCATACACATGCTCACGAGGGGTTTGTAGGTAAAGAAGAATTTGGAATTTTGGATGTGGGAGACTATCTGGAACAGATATTGGAAAAGCAGTATGGAATCAATGTGCTGCATCATGAAGCTGTGTATGATGAGGGCGGTGTGAATGGAGCCTATACGAGAATGGGTGAGGATATTCAAAAAGTTCTGGATGAAAATCCGTCGATCAAGATTGCAATCGATATGCACCGAGATGGTGTGGGAGAAGATACACGATTAGTAACGAGTGTAGATGGCAAGGATGTGGCACAGGTCATGCTGGTAACAGGGGTGAGCCGAAGTTATGATGAAAATGGAGAACTGCAGGTAATTGAATATTTACCAAATGAGAATCTGGACTCAGTACTGGCTTTAGGGTTCCAGATGAAGATGGCCTCAGATGTGCTGTATCCGGGATTTATGAGACCGTTGTACTTATCCTGCTGGCGATATAGCACTTATATGCTGCCCAGATCTATGCTGCTTGAGGTGGGAGCTCAAACAAATACCTTGGAGGAGGCTATGGCTGCGATGGAGCCTTTTGCGAAACTTTTGGTCGGAATTTTACAGAGGACACAGTAGGGGAGGATTGGGAAGAAGTTATTCAGGAAATCACAAAGGAAATCGCAAAAAAGTCTTTTTTTTTCAGTATTCTCATGATATAATAGCCGATAGGCTTATTAGATTATGAGGAGGTTAACGGTTTTGACAGATCAACAGAAGATACGTAATTTTAGTATCATTGCTCATATTGATCACGGCAAATCGACGCTAGCCGACCGTATTATACAGAAAACGGGATTGTTGACAGAGCGAGAGATGCAGAATCAGGTCCTGGATAATATGGATCTGGAGCGTGAACGAGGTATTACCATTAAAGCTCAGGCAGTGCGACTGGTATACCGCGCCAAAGATGGCGAAGAATATATTTTTAATTTGATCGATACGCCTGGTCATGTTGACTTTAACTATGAGGTATCCAGAAGCTTGGCAGCCTGTGAGGGTGCAATTTTGGTAGTTGATGCAGCGCAAGGCGTGGAGGCACAGACTCTGGCCAATGTGTATTTAGCGTTGGAACATGATTTGGAAATCCTGCCTGTTATCAATAAGATCGATCTGCCGGCGGCAGAGCCAGATCGCGTAAAACAGGAAGTAGAAGATGTGATCGGTTTGGATGCATCGGAAGCTCCCTTGATTTCGGCGAAGGTCGGTTTGAATATTGAGGATGTATTGGAGAAGATCGTAGAAGTGATTCCGGCTCCTGAAGGAGATCCGGAGGCTCCGCTGCAGGCTTTGATCTTTGACTCATTGTATGATTCATATCGTGGTGTTATTGTTTTTTGCCGTATTAAAGAGGGAACTATGCGGACCGGTATGCGTGTGCGCATGATGGCCAGTGAGAAAGAGTATGAACTGGTGGAAGTTGGTCATATGGGTGCGGGAACGTTAATGCCCTGTGAGGAACTTTCGGTTGGCGAAGTAGGATATTTTACTGCTAGCATTAAAGAGGTGCGTCATACCCGTGTTGGTGATACGGTTACCGATGCAGCAAATCCTGCAAAGGAAGCGTTGCCCGGTTATAAGCAGGTACAGTCCATGGTGTATTGTGGTTTATATCCGGCCGATGGTGCCAAATATCCCGATCTGCGTGATGCATTGGAAAAAATGCAGCTGAATGATGCGTCATTGTTCTTCGAGCCTGAAACTTCCATTGCTCTAGGCTTTGGTTTCCGATGTGGTTTCCTTGGACTTTTGCATATGGAGATTATTCAGGAACGTTTGGAACGTGAGTTTAATCTTGACCTGGTAACAACTGCTCCCGGTGTTATTTATAAGGTGCATAAACATGACGGAGAATTGATCATGTTGTCTAATCCGTCTAACATGCCTGATCCGACTGAGATCGATTACATGGAAGAACCTATTGTAAAGGCAGAGATCATGGTACCCACTGAATATATTGGAACCATTATGGATCTGTGCCAAGATCGACGCGGTGTATATCAGAGTATTGAATATATTGAAGATACTCGTGCAATGCTGAGTTATCATCTGCCGTTGAATGAAATTATTTACGATTTCTTTGATGCCTTAAAATCCAGAAGCCGCGGTTATGCTTCTTTCGATTATGAATTGCTTGGATATGAGCGTTCGGAGCTGGTTCGACTGGATATGCTGATCAATCGAGAAATGGTGGATGCTCTTTCCTTTATCGTGCATGAGAGTAAAGCATATGAGAGAGGCCGCCGTATTGCAGAAAAGCTGAAAGATGAAATTCCGCGTCATTTGTTTGAGATTCCGATTCAGGCGGCTATTGGCGGTAAAGTCATTGCCCGTGAAACGGTTAAAGCAATGCGTAAAGACGTTCTTGCCAAGTGTTATGGCGGTGATATCAGCCGTAAGAAGAAACTGCTGGAGAAGCAGAAGGAAGGTAAGAAGAGAATGCGTCAGGTGGGCAATGTGGAAGTACCGCAGGCAGCCTTCATGAGTGTTTTGAAGTTTGATGACCAAAAGAACTAAATAAAAATCGTAGCTAAGTGATTTAGCTACGATTTTTTATTTTCGATTTTGAATATTCAATTAGGAGGCATTAAGCCCAGAGATCATCGTCATCGATTTTTTTCTTGGTTTCGGTTTGCTCAGCAGCAGTGGATTCGGTCTTGGTAGTTTCTTCAAAATCAGAATTGTCGGTCGCATCCGCGTTCAAAAGATCATCGAAGATGTTGGTGGATTCGTCTGCTTCGGGAGCAAAACTCTGATCGGCAAGTTCTATCTTTTGACGCTGTACTTTATATTTATAGGAAAGCGACAAAAGCATGATCACTCCAAACAGAACCAGACCTGCAGAAACAACTACGGATACAGGAACAGAGGTATTCCAAAGCAACAATTGGTCGGTGCGAAGGGTTTCGATGAAGGCGCGGCCAATACCGTAACCGATCATATAAAGGCAGGTAACGATACCTTTATACTTGCGCTTTTTAAATACAAACAACATGATAGCCAAAATAAACAGGCACCACATGGATTCGTACAGGAAGGTGGGGTGCACCTGAATGTATCGAACACCACCGCTGGTAACGGTCTGCTGCAGAAGTTCGGTGGTGGTATAGGCTGCGGTTTCGGTATTCAAACGCATAGCGAAGAAACTGTCGGTGTAGCCGCCAAAGGCTTCTTGGTTAAAGAAGTTGCCCCAACGACCGATGGCCTGACCCAAAATTAAACCGGGCATTGCAGTATCCAATAGTTCGAGCAGACTATAGTGCTTAATTTTACAGTAAACAATGGCGGTGGCTATGGCGCCGATTACGCCACCGTAGATGGCCAAACCACCATTTCGGAGGTTGAAGATCTTAGACCAATCACCGGCGTACTGATCCCAAGAAAAAGCAACATAGTAAAGACGAGCACCAATGATGGAGAAGATAAGAGCATAAATTAGAAAGTCAACATATAGTTCAGGATCCTGACCTGACTTTTTAGCAAGATGGCGAGCCAACAACAGACCGGATAGCACACCCAGAGCAATAATAATACCATACCAGGCGACGCTGAAGCTGCCGATTGAGAAAGCAGTCTTGCTTAAATCTGAAATTTCGATTCCTAAATAGGGAAACCAAATATCGGGCATAATAAAAATACCTTCCTTTCAATTGAAATTTCATATATATTTACCAAAAATCGCAAAAAACCGAAAAGAAGGGCCTTGCAGACAAAGGAAAAACTTGAAATTTCAATATTTTATGATACAATGGTACAAGTATACATCAACTCTTAAAATATGCCAATAGATAATTTGTAAACTTTTGAGGAAAAAGAAAAGAATCATATTAGAAGTTTACTGAAACGGAGGATAACTTATATGAAGCTCGGCATCGTGGGACTTCCTAATGTTGGAAAAAGTACCTTGTTTAATTGTTTGACCAAAGCAGGCGCAGCAGCGGCTGCTAATTACCCTTTCTGTACGATTGATCCTAATGTGGGTATGGCTGCTGTACCGGATAAACGTCTGGATGTGCTGACTAAAATGTATGATTCAGCCAAAACAACTCCCGCTATTATTGAATTTGTAGATATTGCCGGTTTGGTTCGTGGTGCCAGTAAGGGTGAAGGTTTGGGTAACCAGTTCCTGTCTCACATTCGTGAGGTTGATGCCATTGTTCATGTGGTACGCTGCTTTGAAGATGATGATATCATTCATGTAGATGGTAGTGTGGATCCGCTGCGTGATATTGAAACCATCAATTTGGAATTGATCTTCTCCGATATTGAAATGCTGGAGCGCAGAAAAGCCAAGGTTGCTAAGCAGGCTAAAGGAGATAAGAGCTTAGTGGCAGAATTGGATATGATCGAAAAGGTAAAGGCTGCTCTGGAAGATGGTCTGCGTTCAAAGAACATGGATTTGAACGACGAAGAAAAGGCCATGCTGGAAAGCTTCCAGCTTTTGAGCAGTAAGCCTGTGATCTATGCGGCAAATGTAGTAGAAGAAGATTTGGCAAATGACGGTGCCGATAATGAGAATGTTGCCAAGGTTCGTGAATATGCAAAGGAGCAGGGCGAGCAGGTATTTGTTGTTTGTGCTAAAATTGAAGAAGAAATTGCCTCTTTGGATGAAGAAGAAAAAGAAATGTTCCTGGAAGAACTTGGTTTGACCAGCGCAGGTTTGGATCGTTTGATTGCAGCCAGCTATGAATTGCTTGGCTTGATCAGCTATTTGACTGCCGGCCCCACCGAGAGTCGTGCATGGACCATCGAACGTGGTACTTTGGCACCTCAGGCTGCCGGCAAGATCCACTCTGACTTTGAGCGCGGCTTTATTCGTGCAGAAGTAGTTGCTTACGACGATTTGATCGCCTGCGGTTCCTACACTGCTGCTAAAGAAAAAGGTTTGGTACGTTCTGAAGGAAAAGAATATGAAATGAAAGACGGCGACGTTGTATTGTTCCGTTTCAATGTTTAATAAGTTAAGGAAGGAATTTGAAATACATGGCAGAAATTGTGTCTAAAACCGACCGCGAGGAGATTGAGAAGCGCCGCACATTTGCGATCATTTCTCACCCCGACGCCGGTAAAACAACACTGACTGAAAAATTACTGTTATACGGAGGCGCTATTGCCGAGGCAGGTATGGTAAAAGGTAAAAAGAACATGCGTCATGCGGTTTCCGACTGGATGGAAATCGAAAAGCAGCGTGGTATTTCTGTTACCTCTTCTGTAATGCAGTTTCGTTATAATGACTATTGTATCAATATTCTGGATACACCCGGACACCAAGACTTCTCTGAGGATACGTATCGTACCCTGATGGCAGCTGATTCAGCTGTCATGGTAATCGATGGTTCAAAGGGTGTAGAAGCTCAAACTCGTAAGCTGTTTAAAGTTTGTCGTATGCGCGGTATTCCGATCTTCACTTTTGTGAACAAGATGGACCGTGAAGCAAAGGGTACTTTCGAACTTATGGGTGAGATCGAGACCGAGCTTGGTATTGAAACTTGTCCCATTAACTGGCCTATTGGCTCCGGTAAGGAATTCCAAGGCGTATATGATCGTCAGAGAAATGAATTAGTTAAATTCGTTACGGTAGATGGCGGTCGTAAAGAAGTGGATGCCATCAAGATGGAACTGGACGATCCGAATTTGAAAAATGAAATTGGTGAGGGTCCGCTAAACCAGCTCCTTGAAGAAATTGAACTGTTGGACGGCGCTGGTCAGGAATTAGATATGGATCTGGTAACTCGTGGAGAACTGTCCCCTGTATTCTTTGGATCTGCGTTGACTAACTTTGGTGTAGAGCCTTTCCTGCGTGACTTTTTGCAGATGACCACATCTCCGCTTCCTCGTGAAAGTAAAGAAGGAGTAGTGGATCCCTTTGATGATCATTTTTCCGGTTTTGTATTCAAGATTCAGGCGAACATGAATAAGGCGCATCGTGACCGCGTGGCCTTTATGAGAATCTGTTCCGGTACCTTTGAAAAAGGTATGGAAGTATATCATGTACAAGATAAGAAAAAGATCAAGATCTCTCAGCCCACACAGCTTATGGCACAGGATCGTTCCATCGTGGATAAAGCGTGGGCCGGTGATATTATCAGCGTATTTGATCCCGGTATCTTCTCTATTGGCGACACCCTGTGTGACAGCCGTAAGATCGTGGAGTATCAGGGTATTCCCACCTTTGCACCCGAGCATTTTTGCCGCTTGCGACAGGTGGATACGTTGAAACGTAAGCAGTTCATTAAGGGTACCACTCAGATTGCACAGGAAGGTGCAATTCAGATCTTCCAGGAGCCCGGTAAAGGTATGGAAGAGGTAATTGTAGGCGTAGTTGGTACACTGCAGTTTGACGTATTGAAATATCGTTTAAATAATGAATATAATATTGAGATTCGTATGGAGATGCTTCCTTATGAGCATATTCGTTGGATCGAGAACAAAGAACTGGATCCCACCACATTGACTTTGACATCCGACACTAAGATCGTGCAGGATCTGAAGGGTAACTATTTGCTGTTGTTTGCTGATGAATGGAATATTGATTGGGCACTGCAGCGTAATGAAGGATTGAAGTTGTTGGAATTCAATAAATAAAGAGGTGCTTTTATGAGTGAAGAATTAAAGATGGTTCTGCCGGAGCCGGAGAACTTTATCGAACGCGAGATCAATGCTGATCTGGAAAAAGGAATTAATACAGAAGTATATACTCGTTTCCCGCCCGAGCCCAATGGCTATATGCACATTGGACATATTAAGGCTATTTGCGTAGATTTTGGTACTGCCGAAAAATACGGTGGTAAATGTAATCTTCGTTTCGATGATACCAATCCTTCTAAGGAAGAAACCGAATATGTAGAAGGTATCATGGATGATATCCGTTGGATGGGCTTTAAATGGGACAAATTGTTCTATGCATCTGAGTACTATGAAAAATTATATGAGTTCGCTATCATGTTGATCAAAAAGGGTGTAGCTTATGTAGATGATCTGACCCAGGAAGAGATGCGTGAGTATCGCGGAACTCTGACCGAGCCCGGTAAGAATAGTCCTTATCGTGATAGAAGTGTGGAAGAGAACTTAGATCTGTTCCAGCGCATGAGAAATGGTGAGTTTAAAGAGGGTGAGAAGATCCTGCGTGCTAAGATCGATATGGCATCTCCCAACATGAACATGCGTGACCCTGCTATGTATCGTATTACCTACGCGCATCATCATCGTACCGGTGACAAGTGGTGCATCTACCCGATGTACGACTTTGCTCATCCTTTGTCTGATGCTTTGGAAGGAATTACTTACTCTCTTTGCAGTTTTGAGTTTGAAGATCACCGCCCGCTATACAATTGGTTCATCGAGCAGGTAGGCTTGTTCCCCAATCCTCCTCGTCAGATCGAGTTCTCTCGTATGGAGATCACCAATGTAGTTACCAGTAAACGTAAACTGCGTGCTCTGGTTGAAAACGGCATTGTTGAAGGTTGGGACGATCCTCGTATGCCTACCTTGGCAGGTCTGCGTAAGAGAGGTTTCACACCTCAGGCAATTAAAAACTTTATTGCCAGCACCGGTGTTTCTAAATCTCGTGGTTCGACCATTGACTATCAGTATTTGGAGTACTGCATCCGTGAGGACCTGAAACTGGAGAATAAGCGTATTATGGCAGTTCTGGATCCCATCAAGGTTGTGGTTACTAACTATCCTGAGGGTCAGGTAGAATACTTTACCGTAGATAACAATCCTGAGAATCCTGAACTGGGCAGCCGTCAGGTTCCTTTTACCCGTGAACTGTATATCGAGCGTGATGACTTTATGGAAGTGCCCGAGAAGAAGTTCTTCCGTATGTCTCCCGGTCGTGAGGTTCGTTTGATGGGTGCATATTTTGTAACCTGTCAGGAAATCGTTAAAGATGAAGAGGGCAATGTAGTAGAGATCCGTTGTACTTATGATCCGGAAACCAAGGGTGGTAATGCTCCTGATGGTCGTAAGGTGAAAGGTACGATTCACTGGGTAAGCGCTGAAAAGGGTGTTAAGTCTAAAGTACGTCTGTATGAGCATTTGTTCGTATATGATGAAGAAAAAGAAGACTATGTACACAATCCTGAATCTGTTAAAATTATGGATCAGGCTGTGATCGAGCCTTCTGTTTTGGAAGAGGAATTGGGTACCCGTTTCCAGTTTGTTCGTAACGGTTACTTTATCACTGATCCGGCAGACTCTAAAGATGGCGAATTGGTTGTTAACCGCATCGTTGCATTGAAGAGTTCTTATAAGCCTCCGGTTCAGAACGCATAAAAAGCAGCAAGGAGATTGAATTTGAGTCAGGCAGGAAAAATGAGCGGCAAAAAGCATGCGCTGAGTCTTGCTTTTCTGATTCTGCTGATTGTCGTAACCTTTTGGTTTTTGCTGAAAGATATCGGTCTCACTGGTTTAATAAAAGCGGTGCAAAAGGCTGATCCTGTATATTTGTTGATCGGAGTTGGCTTAGTTTTCGTGTATTTTGCAGGTGAAGGCGAAGCGATCCGTATGATCACAAAGTCATTAGGACATTCGGTCACACATCGAAGAGGATTTGTGTATGCGTGCATCGACTTTTATTTTAGTGCGATCACCCCTTCTGCAACAGGAGGACAGCCGGTATGTATATATTACATGAATAAAGACAAGATACCGGTTTCCGTTTCCAGTATTACATTACTTTTGCATACAGTCGTATATAAAACGATTTTGATCCTGCTTGGTTTTTGGGTCATGTTTGCTAAAAGTACTTGGTTCTTAGGCGGAAATCTAAGTGTAAAACTGTTGTTTATTCTAGGTATCATTATTAATGTAATAACAGTGGTTGTTTGTCTTTTGGCGATGTTTTCAAGAAGAGCGATCAGAAAAATGGCGGTATGGGGTATTCGCATTGCTGGAAAAATTAAACTGATCAAAAAACCGGATGAAGTGACACAAAAACTTTTGCGGTCTTTGGAGACCTATGCCAATAGCGCTGAATACATTCGAACCCATTTATTCCTTGTGGTAAGAGTCTTTATTGTCACACTGGTACAGCGTATAGCGATGTTTGCTATTTCTTATTGTGTTTATAAAGCACTGGGACTTACCCGTTACGATCTGTTTGACATGATCGCACTTCAAACTTTGATCGCTATGGCTATTGATTCACTGCCCCTGCCCGGAGGAATGGGTGCCAGTGAAGGTGTTTTCACTATGCTATATCGTTCGGTATACGGTGTGAAAACTTTGGTGCCGGCAACGGTGCTAACTAGAGGTATTAGTTATTATTTTGCTCTGGTTTTAAGCAGTATCTGTGTTATTTTCAATCAGTCAAGAATCGTTCGCTTGGAAAAAAAAGAAAAGAATGAATCCCTACAAGAAGAGCCTTCTCAATCGTGAGAAGGCTCTTAGCGTTTTTCATGAAATATAATTAACTTAAAAGTGATGTTAATAAACCTGAATATCTTTCAATGACACCGTATCACGAGCGGCGGTTACAGCAATAATGAGCTGCTTGGTTTGAACAGGCCGTGGTAGGGCGCAGATCTTTTTATGTCCGATCACCGTGTCCTGATAAATCGTTTGATAGGTGCCATTTTCTGCAAGGGCACGAATTTGGAAAGTTTCCACACGCTGACCCTGTTCGATCTCTTCCTGAAGAGTTACGAAGCGTACTGACTGTTCCTCAGCAAAATTAAGAGTCCAATTGGCTTGAGTATCGCTGATTTGTTCATAGGTGGCGGAGATGCCGTCAGCCAGATTTTGCGCGAAGGAAGTACGGATCCAGTCGCCCAGTTCTTTCAAACGCTGTACATCGGCTTCGTGAAAACGTCCGGAGGGCATAGGAGGAATATTAAGGTTAAAACAAGTATTGCCGCCTACGGTGGTCAAATACGTGTGAATCAAACGTTCCAAAGAATGGGGCTGTTCAGTATCGTGGAAAAACCAGCCGGGACGAATGGACATATCCACTTCAGAAGGGCAAAAAGTCAAGCCCTTAGAATACAAAATATTAGCCAAACAACCTACGTTAGGATCAGTGTTATACATGTAAGATAAATCTCCGGAGAGGGGACCGGCACCGGTTTGTACTTCAGCACGCATACAAAGCTCCGAAGGTACAACAGCCCATTCCGCATGGCGAGCTTTACCGGCTTCGTTACCCACCCAACGCACATCGGGGCCGCCATCATTAAAAATAACGGCATCGGGCTGATATTGACGGATCAAAGCGATATAGCGTTCGAAATCATATACCTGCTTTTTGCCGTTAGGTCCTTCGCCACAGGCGCCATCAAACCATACACAAAAAATGTCGCCATATCCTGTCAGCAGTTCTGTTAGCTGATTGCAGTAGTAATCATTATACTCAGGAGTTCCGTATAACGCACAGTTGCGATCCCAAGGAGAAAGATAAAAGCCGAATTTGATTCCGCCGCGACGGCAGGCCTCGGCAGCTTCTTTTACAATATCTTTGTCGCAAGGACTATTTTTTACGCTGTGTTCGGTATATGCGGACGGCCACAGACAAAAACCATCGTGGTGTTTGGCGGTCAGCACCATGCCTTTCATGCCGGCACTTTTAATGGCCTCTACCCATTGATCACAATCCAATTCGGTGGGATTAAAAATAGCCGGATCTTCCTGACCGGTACCCCATTCTAAGCCGGTATAGGTGTTAGGACTAAAATGAACAAAAGCGTAGAACTCAGTATCAAACCACTGCATCTGACGCTGGCTGGGCCGAACATTGGCCGCTTGTTTTAAAAATGTTTGAAAATCTTGCATAATATTACCTCGAAGCGATAGTCATAAATTTTTTTCCGGCAGCGCCGGAAGCATGACGAAATTATAATTCTGACATCATCTTACAGCATCGATAAATATATGTCAATTGACATAATTGCAAAAGATCATTATAATCGTAATGAACACTATTTTTATGGAGTTGGTGTAATGAGAAGTGATTTTATTCCCACACAGGCCGAGGATATTGACGGCCAGTTGGATTATATTTTGGTATCGGGTGATGCGTATGTGGATCATCCGAGTTTTGGTACAGCTCTGATCGGTCGTTATTTGCAGAGTTTGGGCTATACCTGCGGTATTATTGCGCAGCCGGAGTACCATAGTAAAGATGATTTTATGCGTCTGGGGCGGCCGCGGTTAGGTTTTATGATTGCCGCCGGCAATATGGATAGTATGGTGAGCAACTATACTTCGTCAAAGAAAAAGCGTAATCAGGATTATTATTCTCCTAAAATGGAAGCGGGCCGTCGACCGGATCGCGCTACCATTGTGTATTGCAATCGTGTAAGGGAAGCTTTTCCTCATGTGCCGATCATTATTGCGGGTGTAGAGGCGAGTTTGCGTCGTTTTGCTCACTATGATTATTGGGATGATAAGGTGCGTCGTTCTCTGTTGGTGGACACCGGTGCCGATATGCTGATCTATGGCATGGCGGAACGGGCTACCAAAGAAGTGTGTCGACGTATGGCGGAAGGTGAGCGACTCTCGATGATCCACGGTGTGCCGGGCACTTGTTATATGACTGATGAGGTGCCGGAGGGTGTAATGGAGATTCCTTCGTACGAGGCTGTGTGCGAAGACAAGAAGACCTATGCGCAGTGTTTTGCCACTCAATATTTGGAGCATGATCCGATTCGAGGACGCAGTTTGGCTCAGCGCCATGGCGAAAAATACGTGGTGGTGGAAAAGCCGGCCATGCCCTTAAATCGACAGGAATTGGATGATCTGGCAAAATTGAAATTTATGCGAACCTGGCATCCCGACTATGATGAGGCTGGTGGCATCCCGGCTATTCAGGAAGTTAAATTTTCAATTACTGCCAATCGAGGCTGTTTCGGAGAATGTGCTTTTTGTGCGCTTGCTTTTCATCAGGGTAAGATCGTTCAGTCGCGTTCGGTGGAATCCATTGTGGAAGAAGCGAAAGAGCTTACCAAATTGCCGGATTTCAAGGGTTATATCCACGATGTGGGAGGTCCTACAGCGAATTTTATGCGTCCGGCTTGCGATAAGCAGTTGAAGTTGGGAACCTGTCCGGGCAAGAGGTGTTTATCGCCGAAACCCTGTCCGAATCTAAAAGTAGATCACAGGGAGTATTTACAGGCCTTGGAAGGAGTTCGCAATCTGCCGGGGGTTAAAAAAGTATTTGTGCGCTCCGGTGTTCGATTTGACTATGCCTTGCTGGATAAGTCCGATCAGTTCATTTGGGAGCTGTGTCGCAATCATGTGAGTGGACAGCTGCGAATTGCTCCGGAACATGTAGCCCCAGGGGTGCTGAATTTGATGGGCAAACCGGATTGTTCCGTGTTTGGAAGTTTCGAACAGAAATTTGAACGTATCAATGAAAAATTAGGAAAAGACCAGTACATGGTATCGTATTTTATGTCCAGTCATCCGGGTAGTACGTTAAAAGAAGCAGTGCAGCTGGCAGAATATATGCGTGATCACAGAATCAATCCGGATCAGGTGCAGGATTTTTATCCTACACCGGGAACGCGGGCAACTACGATGTATTATACCGGTTATGATCCAATGACAATGAAGCAGGTATATGTTCCGCGAAGCTATGAGGAAAAAGCCATGCAGCGCGCACTTTTGCAGTTTCGTAATCCACAAAATCATGATTTGGTGCGCAAAGCCTTGATTCAAAGTGGACGTGAAGATCTGATCGGTTATGGTCCGCGTTGTTTGGTGCCGCCTAAGGCAGGCTACAGTGAGTCGAAAGGAAATGGAAATCCGAAGGACCGTAGACCGCAGGAGCGGAAAAAAGTTGGTGGTGCTTCCTTTACCAAAGGTGTCCATAAGGAAGAGAAGCCGGCTAAAAAGACACCTCGCTACGCAAAAAAGGCGAAGGCTGCAAAGGCTAAGAAAGCAAAAGGCTGATTTGAGTCAGAGAGGAACGGGCTAACGGCGGAAGGTCCTATAAACCTTATATTCCTAAAAGAAAAGGTTGCAATCTGACAGATTTTAGCTTATAATAGTACAGAAAGTATGTCTTACTTTTCCTGCCTGAGAAGGCGGGTGATAATATGAAACGAATTCTTAGGAGGAATTAACATGTTAGTATCTGCAGCAGAAATGCTCAAAAAGGCTAAAGCTGGCCACTATGCAGTAGGTCAGTTCAACATCAACAACCTGGAGTGGACCAAAGCGATTCTGCAGGCTGCCGAAGAGTGCAAGTCTCCCGTAATCTTGGGTGTATCCGAGGGTGCCGGTAAATATATGACCGGTTACAAGACCGTAGTAGGTATGGTATCCGCTATGGTAGAAGAAATGAACATCACCGTTCCCGTTGCTCTGCATCTGGATCACGGTAGCTACGAAGGCGCTAAGAAGTGCATCGAGGCTGGTTTCTCTTCTGTAATGTTTGACGGTTCTCACTATGGTATCGAAGAAAACATCGAAAAGACCAAAGAGATCATCGAACTGGCTCATGGTCTGGGCATCTCCGTTGAAGCTGAAGTTGGTTCCATCGGTGGTGAGGAAGATGGTGTTGTAGGTGCTGGCGAAGTTGCTGATCCTACCGAGTGCAAACTGATCGCTGATCTGGGCGTTGACATGCTGGCTGCCGGTATCGGTAACATCCACGGCGTATATCCCGCTAACTGGGCTGGTTTGAACTTCGAAGCTCTGGATAAGATCCAGGAGAAGACCGGTGCAATGCCTCTGGTACTGCACGGTGGTACCGGTATTCCGGATGAAATGATCGCCAAGGCTATCGATCTGGGCGTATCCAAAATCAATGTAAACACTGAGTGCCAGCTGGTATTTGCTGCTGCTACCCGTGAGTACATCGAAGCTGGTAAAGATCAGAGCGGTAAGGGCTTCGATCCTCGTAAGCTGCTGGCTCCCGGTGCTGCTGCTATCAAGGCTAAAGTAATCGAGAAGATGGAACTGTTCGGATCCGTTAACAAAGCTTGATTTGTTTTCTGAATTAGAATGTTAAACAATATAGGGGATCGCAGGGTGGAATCACCTTGCGATCCTTTATTCATTATGAAGGAGAAGTAGTATGGAGTATTTAGTGGAGCATATATGGGTGTTTTTAGGAATTTGTTTACTGATATTGAATGTGTTTGGCTTTATTCAATTTGGAGTAGATAAAAAAAGAGCCCAAAAGGGAAAGTGGCGTATTTCAGAAGCTTCTCTGTTTGCCACTGCACTTTTGGGCGGTTCGATTGGCTGTATTGTGGGAATGAAGGTGTTTCGTCATAAAACGAAACATAAAAGCTTTATAATAGGTATGCCACTGATTCTGTTGCTGCAGATTATAGCGGTAGTGCTGGTATTGCAATTAATCTAAGGAAGCAGTATCGTCGGTATCTGATGCGGTTTCAGCCTCGGCGTCGGCTTCAGCTTGGTCGCGACGGATCTGCCAGCGAAGAAACATAATGTACTGATTTACTTTGGCGCGATATTCACTATTCATGGACTTCATGTAACAAAAACGACTGGGACAGGTGCTTTCATGTCGAACAGGATTGTCTAATAGATAGTCCAGAGAGACCTGAAAGGTTTTTGCAATGTCCACTAAAATTTGTTGGGTCTTAGGAAAGCGATCGTCGGTTTCATAATAGCCGACCACGCGTGCGGAGACACCGATGGAACGGCCTAGATCTTCTTGAGAGAGGCCGGCTTCGGTTCTAAGAGTACGAAGGCGTTCACCAAAGGTCATTTGCGTTTTCCTCCTTTTGATTGAAATGGTTTCTTTTGAGAAACAGGAGCAGTTGAGGAAGAGGCTTTAGAAGGACGCGGCTGCTTTTTTTGCACAGAGTAGCCAAATTTACCCAGAGCTTTGCCGAGTTCGTAGTAAGTGCCGTGGGAATAGGCGATCAATCCGGCTTTTTCAAGCATAAGACGACCTGTTTCGTCCAAAAGGTCTTTGTTTACACGTACTGCTGTGACCTGCGCTAAAAACATGTCGTGAGAACCCAGAGGCAGAATCTGAGTGACTTTGCATTCGATATTGACGGGACTTTCAGCAATCAATGGGGCTTTTATCGTTTCGGCATTCTGAGGTGTAAGTTTCATTTCTTTGAATTTGTTATGGTCACGTCCTGAACGAACACCGCAGTAGTCCATAGCACGGGCCAGCTTGGCACTGGTCAAGTTGATTACAAATTCACCGGTTTCTTTAATAATGGCATGAGAATGACGGGACGGGCGAACCGATATATAAACCATAGCAGGGTCGGAGCAGATGGTTCCGGTCCAAGCTACGGTCAGTACATTGCAGTTTGTTTCATCGCCGGGCTTTTCGTATGTACCGCAGGAGACCATAACTGACGGAACGGGATACAGCATATTGCCGGGTCTCCAGATTGCTTTTTTCATATAATTCAAACCTCCAAAGCAATTTTGATGTATCTATATTGTACCAAAAAAATGATGTAAAATCCAGACAAAATTTGATAAAAAAGCTTGCAATTCAATGGGTGCTGTGTTATAATATTCAAAGTGCTTTTTGGTCGGTAATCAATCTGCGCAAATCTTCCATGAAAGAGGTGAATCCCCAATATGAAGCAAGGAATTCATCCTGAATTTTATCAGGCTAAAGTAAAGTGCCATTGCGGTAATGAGTTCACTGTTGGTTCTACGATGAAAGAAATCACAGTAGAAATCTGCTCCAAGTGCCATCCCTTCTACACTGGTACTCAGAAAGCAGTTGCTGCTCGTGGTCGTGTTGAGAAGTTCAATCGTAAGTACAACATGGGCAAATAATTACGTCCGGCAAAAGCCTGGATGTCAGCCGTCTTTTTCGGCGGCTGTTTATAACGAATTGTTATGTAACCGGCTGGAGCCAATGCTTCGGCCGGTTATTTATTTATAAATTATCAGAAATGAACTGTAATATAGATCTAAACTGTATGAGGAGAAAATACTATGAAAAATCATTCTCAGACAAATAGTAGACCATCCAT
>JAZQWC010000082.1:0-20660 GCA_045632125.1 Bianqueaceae bacterium | reverse complement strand
TACGGTTTTACCGGTCGTATGGTAAATTAAAACCTTTTCACCGCCCTGCGGGTATTTGTCGTCCAGAACACATACTTTAAAACAAGGATCTTTCTCTTCCAGCTTACGCATGCATTCAATGGCCTTTGCTTTATTCTTCTCAATGCCAAGAATCACCTTTTTGACACCCAGATGTTTTTCCATAGCAGCAATGGCTGTGGCAATATCTTCTGCTCTTTCCACCATGGTAATACTGTCGCTGGTAATATAGGGCTCACACTCCGCACCGTTGATAACAAGTTCCTCAATGCGGGACGGTTCTACGTTGAACTTAACATAGGTAGGAAAGCCTGCGCCGCCCAAACCTACAATACCGCTCTTTTTAATTGCTTCGATCAGGTCCTCTTTAGACTCAACCTTAGGTGCCTGAACGGCTTCACTCGCAGTCATGGCACCATCGGATTCGATGACAACAGCCTGCGCAGTATTACCGCCGGCCAGCAACATCTCCTCGATTTTCTTTACGGTTCCGGATACGGTTGCATATACCGGAGAAGATACAAAGCCATCCTGCTCTGCAATCAAAGTTCCCACGTCTACATGGTCGCCCACTTTTACAACAGGAACTGCGGGTTTACCAATGTGCATCGACATCGGCAATGTTACAATTTTAGGTGCATCCATTTTAACAGCTGTCATACCATCGGTATGCTTTCTGTGGGGCACCCTTACTCCTTTAAGGGAAAACAACATTGTAAGCCCATCCTTTCTTATAACAAATTGTAATTTTCTTACAAATTTCAACACACAAACGAATGCTACGAAGTGAAGCTACGAACACTATGTGAACACCACTTTCCCCAATATAGCATTACTATAAAAGTATATACTTCCATTGCTTAACTGTCAATAAAAAAAACAGATTTCAAGCCTGTTACATATTTGAAATTCGGTCTTTTTTTCCCAATTCTTCAACTGCCTGTTCATTGCCTCTTGCCATTTTTCTCCTGAAACTTTATAATGTACTTATCAATCTTTTTTTATCAAGGAGAATCTTTCATGAAATACGATTTTACTTCAATTTTAGATCGCCGTGGCCACGATGCCATTGCCGTTGATCTGGTTGGTGCTCCCGGTTCAAGTTATCCTATGCCCCGTGAAGGCTTCGACATCATCCCCATGTGGGTTGCTGACATGAACTTTCCCTCTCTTCCCACCATTCAGGAAGCCATGATTGAGCGTGCTAAACATCCTGCCTTTGGTTACTTCAGCCCCAGAAAGGAATACTTTGACAGCATCGTCAAGTGGCAGCAGGTACATAATGGAGCCAACGATTTGAAACCCGAACACATCGGCTACTCCAACGGTGTTCTTGGTGGCGTAATAGCAGCCCTTAATGTTTTCTGCTCCCGTGGAGATAAGGTTTTGCTTCACTCCCCCACCTACGTAGGCTTCACCGGCAGCATCGAAAACTGCGGCTATAAAATCATCCATTCTCCTCTGGTAAAAGATGCAGAAGGAATCTGGCGCATCGATTTCGAAGATATGGAAAAGAAGATCGTAGATCATAACATCCACGCTTCCGTATTCTGCTCTCCCCATAACCCCTGCGGTCGTGTTTGGGAAAAATGGGAAGTAGAAAAAGTGATGGAACTGTACAAAAAGTACGATGTTCAGGTTGTATCCGACGAAATTTGGAGTGACCTGATCCATCCCGGCTATAAGCATGTTCCCACCCAGTCCGTAAGTGAAGACGCTAAAAATCGTACCGTTGCTATGTACGCTCCCAGCAAGACCTTCAATCTGGCCGGTCTGGTTGGCAGCTACAGCATCATTTACAACAAACATATCCGCGATCGTGTTTCCAAAGAAATCTCCCTTTCCCATACCAACGCCATGAACGTGATGTCTATGCACGCCCTCATTGGTGCTTACAAACCCGAAGGTTACGAATGGGTAGACGAGCTCAATCAGGTACTGGCCGGCAACGCTGAGTTCGCCTGCAACTACATCGCTGAGCACTTCGAAGGTGTCACCGTCAGCAGACCTCAGGGTACCTACATGCTCTTCATCGACTGCAAAGATTACTGCGAAAGAACCGGCCGTTCCATTGAAGATGTGATCAAAGCCGGTTGGGATGTGGGCGTAGTATGGCAGGACGGCCGTCCCTTCCACGGTCCCACCAGCATTCGAATCAATCTTGCTCTGCCCCTGTCCCGCGTGCAGGAAGCCTTCGATCGCATGGACAAATACGTATTCAATGCTTAATTAGAACTTTTTTGGCGCCCCGCGCCAACAACATAAAGCACCCGATCCTCACTCAATTGCGAGCAAGGATCGGGCGCTTTTTATTTCAACTCTAATATTTCGCCGCACTGCGGAATATGCACCGCAGTGTTCGGTGACTGTCTTTGAATCACAGCCGCGGCCAGCTCTGCATGGTGCCTCTGCCACATGGACGCTTCTTTCCGGGCATTTTCATACAGATGAGTCAGGAAAATATTCTTTTCCGACATTTCCAGCATGAACTTCGCAAATTCCTGACATTTAGGAACATATTGCTGCGGATCCAATGCTTTATCCGTAAGCCACACATGAGCAAAACAATAATCAGCCTTTAAGCTTTCTACAAACTCGGTTCGATAATCGCGCACATCGCCGGGAAATGCAACGGTGGGAGCATCTTCCGCTGTAATCAGATAGCCCACAGCTTCCATGCCGTTATTGGTGTTAGGTCTAAAATGTCTGCCGGGCAGCACTTTCACTGAAAGCGGGCCGATTTGAATGGTTTCGCCCACTTTAGCCACAATGATTTTTTCGCGCGCAATACCATATTCCAGCAGATAACCAACCATGTATTCCGGTGCCAGCCATTTGAAATTTGCATTCGACAAGGCCCGAATGGTGCTCTCTTCCATATGATCGTCGTGGGCATGGGTCAGGATCATCAAATCGATATCTCCAAAATACTCCATTACCTTCTCGGGTATTTCAGAAAAATACCGGCTGCAGCGAAAAGCGAGATCCATCACCCATTTATATCCATTGGTACAGAACAGATAGGAAGCCGAGAAAATCATGGAGGCATAGCAACCTTCTTTTTTGTCAAACACCTTGATCGCATTATGAAAACGCTGATCAAAATTCAGTCGCAGATCCTCATAAAGGGAAGCATGAAAGGGGTAATGCTTACGCAGCACATCCGCCGATCCCAAATATCCTTCCACAGAACCGCATAAATGGGCAAAGCGATCCGGCGAAAGTTCCAGATTATAAACGCCGTAGTAACCGTAATCCAACTCACGAATGTACGATGCCAATGGTTCAAACCATTCCAAGACCGGGAAATGCGTGTTACCGTCCACGCATCTATGAATATGGGTATGGATGACGCGATCTAGAAATTTCCTCGGTGGAAGTGCTTTGGAGTCCTGCAAAACCTGCTCCGCATACCAGTCATAATGTCCCATATCAAAACAGATGCCCACATTCTCACGATTCACCTGAGTAACAGCATCCAATACCAGTTTCAGTCCATCTCCCATTGTCTTATTGGGGAGCTTTCGTTCGTTTTCCAATGCGATGCGAACAGGATAGTTATGGTCGTATAGGTAATCCGACAGCTTCAACAGCATGGCAGTATTATCGCCCACTATGGGATGGATCGTAACAATAAAATTACTTTGACGCTTATGCGCAATCACTGCTGATAAAGGTGTTAATACTTCTGCTACTGCATTTTCTGCCGTTTTAGCCGTGGCATGAATTGTAATTTTAAATCCATAATCCCATAAAATATCCGCCGCCCGTCGCACATTTTCCGGTTTTTCACCGGCCGGAATCATTCGCAGTTCGATACTGCGCACGCCTTTTTCCCAGAGTTGTGGCAACAAAACCTCCGGCTTCGACAATTGTTCATCACCTAATAACCATATATAAGGAAGAGAAATACCGATCATAACTCGATCCGCCTTTCTGAAAGTGATATTCTAACCTTTTCATTCGCTTACAGTATACAACACTTCTTTGATGATTTCAGCAATTATATTGTTTTTTCCGTCTCACATATTATAATTAAGGTAAGATTCCTGGTTAAGGAGGTGTTCCTATGTTCTTCTTATTCTTAATTGCAACACTTGCGGGTTTAGTTGATCTTTTCTATCCCGAATCTATTTACAATTTCCGTGAAATGATGAATCATAGGTCTTCCGTAGAACCTCCAACAGATTACCATATTTTCATGATCCGTTTAAGTGGTGGTATTATGGTTGTCATCGGAATCGTAAATCTTATTATACGAATTTGCAACTGATCACTTTTCTCATATACCCACAGGTAAACGGAAAGAAATCAAACTTTTTCGTTCCTACATGCTCTGCCCCTAGTTTTTCATACCACTTGCGAAGTCTCTGATTTTCTTCCACAATTCCAATCTTCATCACACTGCAGCCGTTTTCTTTCGCTACACTGACTGCATATTGGAACAATTTTTCTCCAATCTTTCCATGCCGCTTTTCTGGTTCCACGCAAAGATTGTTCAATTCACACTCACCATCCTCCTGTAAATGCAAGGAGAAGTAACCAATAATTCTTCCATCCGCCTCATACACATACATGGGGCGGTTTTGTTCGTATTGCCACGCCAATCGTTCTACCGTAGTTACAAAGGCGGTAAAGCGAGGCGCGTTTTCCACTGTAAAGCCAAATTCATCGGCCACTGTATGAAAACTGCGACGAATCAGATCCACGCATGCCGGAATTTCCACTTCTTTCATTGGCCGAATTCCGCTTTGCTTTTTATCATCCATCTTTAGTTTCATATACGTATACTTTGGCAGTGTAAAGCCAAGTTTTTCATATAACGGTTTCCCATCCGCCGTTGCACTCAGATCCACCGTTGCCACATTGATCTCCTTTGCTTCCTGCAGCAAGAGCTGCAAAACCTTCGTAGCGATCCCTTTTCGTCTATATTCAGGATCGGTATAAACACTGTAGATCGTTCCTACTCGATTGGACGAACTACCTGGTCTCGGCGGCCTTTCTGCAATCGACATAAAGGCTGTGGAAACTGCTTTTCCTTCATCTTCTGCCACCACTGCAATAAATTCATTTCGCATAATCGCTTTTTCAAAATAGGCATACAAATTATTGATCAGCTGCTTTCGATTCTCAGTTGTCTCTTCTTTGTTTTGATCCAGCAAATATGCCATCCTCAGCTGCACCAACAATTCCATATCCTTTTCCGTTGTTTTTCTTACGATCATTTTTCCACCCGCTTTTTGATTATTCCTATAAGAGAAGAAAAAGCAATCCCATCGATTCGATAGGATTGCTGAAATTATCATATTCCATTCACCTATCGATCAAGCTTTGGCACCTTACCAATTGGCAGGTTGTCGGCGGTCACAGGGCTTGTCCCTCACGCACTCTTTATAGGTTGAATGTATTATAGCATTTGTTTTGTTTTTCGTCAATTCGCGATATTCGTATATTTTCGCCATTGATTTAACCATGCAAGCTGTCGGTCAAAAAAGGCATTCTCTACACAATCAATGCCAAATATTTCAATAATGGTCGCCTGCAGCGCAAAATGGTACAAAGCGATCATGTCATAGAGTGATTCCATTTCTGCTTGACTTAGATCGTTATACTTCAAATATTCCGGTAAGAATCGTTCATACACATCCTTTGTTTTATTGTACCCATCCTCTTCCCACTTGAAGTAATCAGTGAGATTACAAATGAGTGCCGAATCGTACATCGAATATCCTTCGCAAAATGTATCAAAGTCCAAAACATACAGATCACCCGATGGAGTTTTCAGAATATTTCCCCGATACAAATCACCATGACAATATCCTCGCGGTACATTTTCCAAACACTTCCACAATTGATTTCCATACTCTTCGAATTTTTCCACCTGCACACATTTTTTTTTGCGCAGGATCTCAATATACCGATCGATGTAATAATGTTTATCTCGTTGAATCAGTTCTCCCGGATATGACTTCATGATTCGATGCAGTTGTCCCACCAAGGCTCCGATGGCTTCCGCATCCTGTTCAGGATCCACTTCCGTTCCTTCTAGGAACTCATTGAGTACATATATCTGTTTGCTCTCTCCATCTCCGACATACACACAAGGTTGTTCCTCTTTCGTTACGATGATTTTGGGAACGTAGAATCCTTGCTTTTGCAGAAAAAACTGAATCTCCAAAGACTTTTCAGCCGTTTCCAGAAAATTCGGCTTGGGAATACGCAAAAAATACTTAGAATTTTCTGAGTATACAGCATATGCTAAGCAGCCGCTATCGCGAATGAATTCGATACGCTGAAATGATATCGAATAATTCTCATTCAATATTTTTAAAATATTTTGTTCATTCATTTCGTATTTACCAAAGATATCTCTGCGTTCATTTTATATGTGTTTACAGCTCTACTGCATGAGTATTAGGATCATTTTCATTCAATAACGTATTTCCTTCTGCATTCTCTCGGAAAGAAACCTCCACGTTCTTCATTTTAATGTACAATGGATGATCCACAGGCACTTGCGTTAGAGCGGATCGGTTGAGACCGATAAATTGAACATTCTCCAAAATCAGCTCTTTCAGAATCGTCCCCTTTTGCAGAAGCGCCGTTTCCGGCTGATAGTACAGCAGATGTTCCAGATTTTCAATTCGACAATTGCGAAACACAATATTCCGGGAGGGTTCATCCGGATACACATAGCTGGCAAAGTAGTCCACCAATGCCAGCATATTATGACGCCCCGCTTCTCGAGGTAAGATGTCGTAACGACTATTTACAATAGTCTTTCGATGCGGATAGTAACCGGGACCATAAATATGACAATCTTCCACCAATATGTCCACACCGCCGATTCGAAAGGCATTACAGGAACTGTTGATTTTGCAACTGCGAACCGTCAGGTTATGAACATTGATACCTGCAATGGGATCATCACCGGTTAAAAAGATGCAATCCTGGATCACAGTATCCACGCAGCAGTGCAGATGAATGCCATCGGATCCACCATAGCAATCTACTTGTTCCATTCTCACATGATTACACTTATCGAGCTGATGCATGAAATTACCACTGTGCTGACAGGTATAATTCCGAAGCGTTACGTTATCACAATTGGTAAAGTAAATACCATGAGGACCACGATATCCTTCTTCACCATCAGGATCATAACAATTTTGCCCATCAATGATGGAATCCGGGCCTTCACCGATGATGGTCAGGTTATTCTCTCCATAGGAGGAGATCATAGCTCTGCGATAAGCTTCCCAGGGAGTTCCGTATTGTTGCGGAATCAGTTCCATATCGGAACACATTTCCACGCCCTCAGGAACAGGGAAGATTTCGTAGTCATCACATTCTTCGCTGCCCAGCAGATGTGCTCCGTCCTTCAGCACCAAAGTGGTGTTCGACCACATCCACAGGGAAGAAACCAGAAATTCTCCGGCAGGGATCACGACAGTTCCGCCGTCCGCTTTACAGAGATCCAGAACTGCCTGAATCTGAGCGGTTTGCAATTTAGCAGCATTTGCTTCCACACCGTAATCGGTAATGATATAAATATTCATATCGTGTCTCCTGTTTACAGACGGTGAATTTATATTCCAAGACTCGTATAGATTTTCTCCCATCTCTCTTTGAAATCTGCTTCGGTTTCCAAATCAGGGAAAAATCCCGCCCTAAGATAACTCTTGATTGCAGGAATCCGCCAATCATCTGTTGTCAGATAGGCAGTTTTCATTTTCTTCTCCTTTAACGTATAGACTGCAATTTCATTCAGGAGTCTTCCGAGACCTCTTCCACGAAATTCCGGCTTACACGCCACCATATGAATATATCCCTGCTTCTTTTCATAATCACAGATCACAGTCAATGTAGCCGCCGGCTCTCCCTGCACGAGCAGAAAATAACACAACTCATCTTCATAGTTGGGATAATCCAACATGGCAATTTTATAATACTCTCCACTGGTATCCAGTTGACCATTCTCGTCCAGATATCTCACGATATCCTGCCATGCGGCAAGTGCATTCTCCAATTTCGGGAAAATTTTAACCTCGACCCCTGCCGGAAGAGCAGGCTCTTTAGCCTCGACATTATCATTTTCCCAATTCATTATTAACTGCGCCATAGCTTTCCCCCTATATCCGATATCGTCCTTTTCACATCAAATATGTATCCGAAGTATACTTATAAGCCAGATGATAGATAAACAGTATGTACTGAACTTTCTTTACATCAATCTCCGATCCCAGCTTTTCAAACAATAGATTGGGATCAAAATCTTCATACACTTTTCCACCAAAGAAACCATTGAAATTGTGTTTCAGACTCCAATAACAATCTGCAATATCCAAATATTTATCGCCCACGCCGCTGGCTCCCAGATCGATAAAACCACTCACTTTTCCATCTTTCAAAAATACATTCGGCAGACAATAGTCTCCATGAGACAATGCTAATTCAACTTCAGGCTTGTTGTCTTCCATCCATTTCATTACTTCTTCCGGCGATTTCAAAACTTCTCCACTTGGTGAAATAACAGTTCTACCCGGCTCCCACTCACTATCCAGACTTTCGCGAACCTTTTCCAGATCTCCCTCTAGGCTCCAGCTTAGCCTGCCTCCGCTGATATCGGCGCTCCACAGCATCTTCAAACCCTCTGCCAGTAGTTCCACCATCTCGTCCGGATGTTCCATATAATAGGGATCGCAGCTCATCTTGCCATCCACTTTGCTCATTAACAAATAACTTTTCCCATCCATTACTTCATAGCAGATCACCTGCGGAACTGGCACGCGCAGTCCCATCCACCGCATGTTTTCCACCGCTTCATCTATATTCGATGTATGCGGTTCGATTTTTAACACCATATCCTCAAAAGTCAGTACTGTGGACCCTGAGTGTCCCACATCATCAATTTCGTATGATTTATCTGCAATCATCTCCAGAATCGTATTAGGAATACATAACGCATTCAAAAAATCATTCATTTTCTGCATTTCCTTTCAATACATAAAATCGGTACAATTCCTCTTTCTCATCATTTATATCCTGATACCACTTGATCGTTTCAAGTTCAAAACCAGCTTTCTGGACTACTTTCCACGAGGAAATATTCTCTTCCTTGATCGTAGCAATTAACTTAGATACTTCATATTGTGCAAACACATACTCTGCATATGCTTTTGCCGCTTCCTGCGCATATCCTTTATTTCTATAGGCACTGCCCACACAGTATGTAATTCCAACTTCTTTTAAGTCTTGGTAATACGAGCAGCCCACCAAGCCAATCACTTCCATAGATTCCTTCTCCACACAGACATAAGCTAAATAATCCTTTCGCGGATCATTCGTCTTTGATAACGCCTGTGCTTCCCATATCCAATCTTTGATCCATGATCGACATTCCGCATCCAAGCCTACTTCCTGCCAACTGCCGTCCGAAGCCATTTCCGCTAATTTCTCTGCATCCTGCTCCAGAATCTCTCGCACGATCAATCTCTTTGTCTTAAATAAAATTTCCTTTTCCATTTTCAGTGCTCCTTTTCTCCATTATACCTTCAACTTTCTTTCATGTCATCGTTCTTTTTTATTATAATTAAATTTTCCTATCAAAAAAGGTGCATCATCCAATGCACCTTTTCTCTCATTTCAATAACTTCATTTTCATTTCTTCCGGTTTCAAATCCAATTCCTGCAATTCGTCCTTGCGTATCCATGTTGGAATATACACATTATTCTCATTGCTTCGCTCTTTTTCTTCTCCATGGATCACAAACTCTTTTTTCTCAATTTCGATCTTATAATATGTTTCGTCATTTCCCTGACTAGTAATTTGACAAATCAGCCGCAACTGATCCGGCTGTACAACCAGCTCCAATTCTTCTCTCAATTCTCTACAGGCCGCTTCCAAAGAAGTTTCACCCTCATCGATTCCGCCACCAGGAATGACCCAATACTGCCGATCCCCTTTTATACGCTGAATCAAAAGAATTTCATCTCCACTGCATACAATGACTCCTGCTCTTTTTCTCATCTCTACACCTCTTCTCGACAAAAATGGAGATTTATTTTAATTCAAAATACCAGTCTTGTCAACTACTTCTCATCATATTTTCAATAGCGCAAATGACCTTCCAGACTCACTGCTTCTACACCACACTCAATGTGTCCAATTTCATAACAGTCATAGAAACGCCCTACCAATCTGCGGATCTTTTCAGTCTGTTCCGGAGCTACCACAATTACCAAGCCGACGCCGCAGTTAAAGGTTGAGATCATTTCTTTTTCATCCAATTTACCCACTCTTTGTAAATACTTAAATAAAGGAAGCAAACGAATTTGATCCAGCTCTACTTTAGCCGAAAGGCCTTCCGGAATAATACGACACAGATTTCCTGGGATTCCTCCTCCGGTGATATGAGCCATACCATGAAGTCCTTCATTATCAAAAATATCCTTCATAGCCTTATAATAGGGAGTATGGGGCTTCATGATCTGTTCGATCAATGTTTCTCCTTCGATTTTATCCAACTTGATTTGTGGCATCTTATCCATCAGCATACGTACTAGGGAATATCCATTAGTATGCAGTCCATTGGACGCCACCGCTAAAAGTGTATCTCCCTTTTGAATGCAAGAACCGTCGATAATGCGATTTCGCGAAACGATTCCAGCTACGCTGGAGGTCAAAATATAAGTTCCTTTATCTACTACCTGTGGCTGAATGGAGGTTTCACCACCTACCAGAGCGCATTCGTTTTCCTTACAGGCCTCCGACATGCCTTTTACAAATGATTTGATGGTTTCTTTTTCAGCGGCACCGCATACAATGGTGTCCAGCACGGCCAACGGCTTCGCTCCCATCACACATATATCATTGACCAAGTGATTGATCATGTCATGGCAAATGGACTCCGTGTAGCCATACTCCATAGCCAGCTTTTGTTTAGATCCCGGTTCCTCCGATTTTAGAACCAAAACCGGTTGAGAAATCTGCGGGAAATCGATGTTATACAAAGATGCAAAAGGACCAAGACCATTGAGTACCCTCGGATCCTCCGTACGCAGATACTGTGCCATTTCCTTCTTCATGGCATCCGTATAAGAAACGTCTACCCCAGCCTTTCGATAGGAAAAGCTTTCATCACTCTGCTCCTGACCATTTAACAACTCATCCACCGTAATCCGATACAGCTTTGCCAGCTCCGCCAAAATTTCAATGCTGGGAAGCGTTCCATTTTCCCATTTGGATACCGCCTGAAATGAAATGTTCAGCTGAGCAGCCACTTCCTGTTGGGTCAAACCCAGCTGCTTGCGGCGTGCGGTGATGAATTCAGCAATTTTTCTATAATCTAACATAAAAATCCCTCCGTCTTTGATACTTCAATTGTAACGGAGGGTTGTTTTTGATTCAATAACCGAATCATGGATTTTTCTTATCAAATTCTACCTTTAGTTGAACTTTCAGCTTTTCCGATCCTCAATGGCAATCAGCATCGGCCAAAAGTATTTACGAGCCTTCAAAAACTCTGCCAAACTCGCACCGTAACAATCTGGTCCGGTGGAATTCGTGTATGTGTTATACCCGATGATCTGACCTTTCTTCTCATGCAGCGTCACATAATGGGCTCCATATTTCCACTTTCGACGCCAGGAATAGGAAAGCACACACACATCGGCACTTCGGACCATTTCATCAAATTTCTTCCTGCGAAGCGACACCTTGATCCTAAAACCATGCATTTTAAAAAATATCGGAAGGCACCAAAATGCAGTACCAAAATTGCCGTTTAGCAGTGGCAGCATCCACGAATAGAATCGAATCAGTTTTCGTGGCTCTGCATCATACCCCAGCAACTGCAGCGCATTATAAGTTGCCACCCAACCACAGCCCGTCACCGCACTGGAGCGAAAACCATAGCGCCACTTTTTCTTCGGTATCTTACACTGATTGATAATCAAACGAGTCTTGTGATCTGCTTTCCTTTCCAACTTCATTTTCGCACCCCTCTATTATAGCGTTCTAATTCCCGCCGCGCGGGAACTGGACGAACCTTTCTGCTTTATACTTACTATAACACCGGTTTCACCGATTCGCAACTCATAATGATGACTTTATTGCCTGACAAACAATTGTGTGTTATAATCCTGTCGAGGTGAATTTTTATGAAACGTACTTTTATTACCACCATGCCCGATCATATCGGTGCATTTTTGAAGGCCAGTAAATGTCTGGCTTCTCTTGGAATCAACATTACCCGTGTCAGCTATAATAAAGCTGTCGATTCCCATACACTTTTTATTGATGCAGAGGGTAGCCCCGAGCAGCTGGATGAGGCTGACCGTCAGCTGACTCAAATCGGTTATTTACAGGGAAATTCCACCCAGAAGAGCATCGTCCTGCTGGAGTTTCGCCTGCGGGATGTGCCTGGCAGTGTAACCGATGTGCTGAATTTGATCTCTCAATATCATTTCAACATCTCCTACATCAGTTCTCAGGAAAATGGGTCTGCCTATCAGTATTTCAAAATGGGTCTGTTTGTGGAGGACTACGATAAAGTTGCCCGTTTCATTCGCGATGCCGAGGAGCTGTGCCGGGTACGGGTCATCGATTACAATCATTCGGAAAAAGTATTCGATAACAGCATCTTTTATAATTCCTTTGTGAATGGTCTGGTGAAGACTATGGGGCTGAGCGATTCTGTTCGTAATGATCTGTTGGTCAATGCCAATCTGGCTATGCAGACACTGGATGAACAGGGACTCTCTCCCTATAAGACCTTTGACAGCATCAGTCGTTTTGCGGATCTGCTGGCTAAGTCCCGTGGTGAACACTTCTCTCCCCGTATCAGTCATCATACCATTACCGACCACACTTCCATCACCATCATCGAACCACCCTGCGGCAGCAATACTTTTATCATTCGCAGTAACGATCAGTATTTGTTTATCGATAGCGGTTATGCAGTATACCGCAATGAAATGGAACAGATCTTCCGCAGCCTAATTCCTGACTTCGAGGACATTCAACGCCGTATCCTCATCACCCACGCGGACGTGGACCACTGCGGTCTGCTTCCCATGTTCGATGAGATCCTGACCAGCCATCGTTCCAAGGAGTGTCTGCGTTTGGAATACGAAGGCTTGGATGGTTTCCGCGAACAGAATCCTTTACACAAACCGTATATCAATATGTGTAAAACACTGACCATGTATCGCCCGGTATCGTCCTCTCGGGTCACCGGTCTGTGGGGCACCGAACAGCCTCCCACTGAGCCGCTCACTTATATCGGAACCTTTGATTTTGAAGAACTACACTTTGATGTTTATGAAGGTCAAGGCGGCCATTTGCCAGGCGAAGTTGTTTTGATCGACCGCCAGCATCGTTTGGTTTTCACCGGCGATGTTTTCATCAATGTACACGGACTCACCGCTGAACAGGCAGAATATAATCAGTTTGCTCCCATTTTAATGACCTCCGTTGATACCGATCCTAAACTCTGCGCCCAGCAGCGAAAAGCCATTCTGCAGCTTCTCGGTGACGGCGAGTGGCAGATCTTCGGTTCCCACGGCAGCAAAAAGAATATCGAATAATACTCATAGAGGAAATGTACATGAAAAATATGAAGCTTTTTATCTGGGATTTCGATGGAACCTTGTTGGACACCTATCCCTTCATCACCGGGTGTTTGCGAAACGCCCTTCTGGACTTCGGCTACGATGTTTCCCAGACTGAAATTCTGGAAAAAATGATGGTCACCATTCCTCACGCCATCAATTATTATGCAGATCTGTATCAGCTTCCCGATTTGCGTGCTCACTATAAAAAATACAGCAGTGCCGAAAGTGAGCAGCCAGTACGCCTTTTTGCCCAGATTCCCGAGGTATTAAAGCGTGTCCGTGAAATCGGCGCCGACAATTACATTTTCACCAACCGTGGTGACTCCATTTATCATTTACTGGATGAGGCCGGTATCCGTGATGATTTCAAAGCTGTCATCACCGCCGATGATCCCGAATTTGTCGTAAAACCCGCCCCGGATGTAATCTATTATTTAATGGAAAAATACGGCGGCACTCCCGAAAACACCGTCATGATCGGTGACCGTGTCTGCGATCTGGAATCCGGCTATAATGCGGGCTGCAAAACCTGTCATCTGCTCACCCCTGCCGTTCCCCAGTATCCGCCCTGCGACTGGCGCATTCAGAACTTTGCTGAAATGTTAGACCTGCTCGCCTAACCCATGATTATAAGGAGGGCCTGTCATGACCTTCATCCCCAAATTAAGATTTATTGTCACCAGTGATATCCATTATCAGGTTGATAACGATGTTGAGAAGGATCGTTTCGAGAAAGGAATGCAGCTTGCTTACAATTATGCCGCTTCCACCCCCTATCCTAAGATCGATGCCTTCTTCGCCGTTGGCGATTTTTCCAACTGCGGCAGCGAAGAAGAAATGCGCAAATTCAAAAAATCTTTGGACCGCGTAATCAAACCCGAAACCAAGATTACCCTCACCACTGCCAGCCACGAGTGTTTCTGTCCAGATGGTGTCGATGGCGCAGTTCTTCGACTCAAACAAATCTTTGGACAGGAACCCGACAATTACTTTGAACTGGGAGGCTGCCCCTTTATCTGCTTGTCCACCGACCGTCACTGTCACTTCAGTGAAGAACGGAAAACTTGGCTCAAATCCTGTTTATCCAAGGCCGCCGCAGGCGGAAAACGACGTCCTTTCTTCGTTTTCCAACATCCGCATCTCACCGACACAGTATATGGCAGTATCAACTGGGGCAACGATGACCTGCTCCCCATTTTGACCGACTATCCCCAGGTCATCGACTTTTCCGGTCATTCCCATGCTCCCATCAACGATCCCCGCAGTATCCATCAGAAGTTTTTTACCTCTCTGGGCACTGGTTCTATTTCGTATCTGGAACTAGATGAATTTGATTATATGTATGGCACGATTCCTCCGGATTGCCACGAATTTTCACAGTATTATATTGTAGAAGTTGATGCAGCCAATGCTGTTCGCATTCTCCCTGTGGACATTCTCACTCAGCAGTTCTTCCACGAAGGCTATATGATCCCCACCTGTTGGGAACCTGAAAGTTTCGAATTCACCGATGCTCGTGCTTTCACCGAAGCCAAACCCTATTTCCCGGAAGACTTTTTCTGTTCTTACTCTCTGTCTGCTGAAAACATATTGCAAATCACCTTTCCCCAAGCTCAAACTTCCAGCTACCGTATCAATAGTTATACCTTGATCCTGCGAAATGCGAATAACGAAATACTTGCTCAGAAAAAGATTAGTTCTTCCTATTATCGCAATATTATGCCGAAAACTCTTTCTATCGAACTTCCAATAACTGATATGTCCAATCAATACACCTTGGAGTTATATGCCAATGGCTTCTGGTTGGCTCGTTCCGATAAATATATTCAAACAATTTCTTTATAACAAAAGGAGACAATGACAATGAAGAAAATCGGTATGGTTGGTGTAGGCTGCATCAGCGGTATTTATTTGAAAAATTTCAAAAATGTATTCAAAGATGTGGAATTAGTTGCTGTCTGTGACTTGATTCGTGAACGTGCTGAAAAAGCCCAGGCTGAATACGGCATTCCCAAAATCTACGATACAATGCATGAACTGTTTGCTGATCCGGAGATCGATATCGTACTTAACCTGACCCGTCCCTATCAGCATTTTGAAGTTTCCAAGGCTGCTCTGCTGGCCGGCAAGCATGTTTATTCTGAAAAGCCCTTGGGCGCCGATTTGGAAGAAGGTAAAGAACTGGTACGCCTTGCCAAGGAACTCGGCCTCACAGTCGGCGGTGCACCCGACACCTTCATGGGTGCCGGCATTCAGACCTGCCGTAAACTGATCGATGGGGGCCTGATCGGTACTCCTATCGGCGGTCGCTTTGTCATGGCCGGTCATGGCATGGAAACCTGGCATCCCGATCCGGACTTCTACTATCAACGTGGCGGTGGTCCCTTGCTGGATATGGGTCCCTACTACATTACTGCCCTGATCAATCTACTGGGCGGCATCCGTCAGGTCTACGGCTACAGCAACACTGCTTATCCTACCCGCCTTATTACCGCTGAACCTCACGTAGGCGAAATTATTCAAGTCAATACACCTACTCACTACGAAGCCTTCCTCACTCTTGACAGCGGCGTCAATGTTTCTCTGCTGACTTCCTTTGATATTTATCAATCTCGCCAGACCAACATTGAAATCTATGGAACCAAAGGTACTCTGTATGTGCCGGATCCCAATAACTTTGGTGGTACCATTGAATACTATGACGGTGAGAAAAAAGAACTGATCCAATATCCGCTGGAATTCGGCTACGCCGAAAACTCCCGCTGCTTAGGCCTTGATGACTTAGCCAAAGCTCTGGAAACCGGTCGCCCCGGCCGCACCACAAGCCTGCAGACCTTCCATGTACTAGAAGCCATGGCCGGTATTATGGAAAGTGCTAAAACAGGAACTCCCTATGTTATGACTTCACATTTTGAAAGAGAAGCTCCCATGGATCCTTCTCTTCCTAATGGAATACTCTAATAATTAAGAAAGGATTAGAATTTATGACACCGGAAGAAAAAAAAGCCAGAATTGAAAAAACCTTATTTGGTGATAGCTTAAGTGCTGATGCTATGGAAAGAGAACTCCGTTTATTTCAGGAATTCCGCAACCACCTGATTGAAACTCTGGGTGAAGAAAAGGGAAGCCAGGTATTTGCTGAGTTCATTTTTAACCGCACAGAACGTGGATGGAAAGAAACTGCAGAGCTTTGCATCGATGATAATTCACTGAAAGGCTTTGTGGATCTGTTCTGGGGTCCCCTGAAAAAATCCCTCAATTACGAGGAAGAATGGGTAAGCGAAGATCGTGTTGAATTCAAAGTTACCCGCTGTACTGTTTGTGAGGCCTGCAAAAAAGCCGGCTTAACTGACATCGGCTACCATGTATACTGCATGACTGATCCTGCTGTTGTCAGCGGCATCAACCCTCAAATCAAATTTGAACGTACTCACACCTTAATGAAAGGTGATGCGTACTGCGACCATTGCTACAGCTATCCTAAAGAAAACTAAAAGACTTATAAGACTTCAAAAGCGTGATACCTTACTTCGGTATCACGCTTTTTCATTGCATCCATTCAAATATTTTTCCTTTTATATCGTAAATATCTTCAATATAGATTATATTTCCATTTTCCATGATCACTACGCGCCGATGTTCATCGATATGTTTAACGGTTCCGATAACCTCCAAGTATTCCCCTCCTGCTTTACTGTGATCCGGCTTGAAATATGTGATCGTAACTTGTGGCTTTTCTCCTAAATACTGTGCAATTATGCCCAGCTTTTCGCTGATTCTTTCCTTTGCACTTTCATCCAAGTCTGCTTTTTCTATAGTATACCTGGCCTCTTCCTGCACCATATCTTCATAACCTGTCACTGCAGCAAAGGGAGAAAAGCGGGCGGCCCTCTCCATCATTGTAGGCTGCGGATGTTTTTTCGAAATGTGTGGCGGAAGATCAATAATATCTTCATAAGGAAATTTATCAACCATCTTTTTCTTCCTCCTCAGGCTTTATGACCACCTATGGTAGCATTTCTCTCTTTGCCTGTAGCGCCTTCCATATAGCTGGTTCCTTTCAATATAGCATTGGAACCGAATTTATTTTTAATCTCCAGAAGAGCCTTCTGCATCTTTTTCTCTCTTTCATCCTCTTGCTTTATATTCTTTCCTGTTTCGGTCTGATCAAATAAGGTTAGCTGATCTGCTCGCCCTAACAGATCCACTTCTTCTTCATGCAAAAGATGATTTGAAGTTATGGAAAGTCTTCTGATGAGTAGGTTCTTATCCACAATTCGATCAAAAAGCTCCAACGTTCTTTCCATGATCAACCTGGTCGAAGAAGTATGCTTTCCCATGTTGGCAGTTCCTCTGGCATGCTTGGGTACCTGACGTCCGTAAGAATCTGTTTTCACTTCTCCTTTATAAGCTGCTCGCCTTGTAGGATCCGTTAAATTTTCAATATCATAACCCACCATTAAAACAATTTGATCGGTCAACAGATCTTTTCCCACTAGCTCCAACACTAATTTATCGACCATTTCCTGTACTACGATTCTGGTTTCTTCGAAGGTATACGGACGCAGCAATACTTGCCCCGCAACCACACTGCTGGATTCCGGCTTATATGCTTTTATGCTTTTAATATCCACCGGCTCTCGGCCCCAGGCCTGATCGATCAAATACACTGCATTTTTGCCAAATTCATTATATAGCAGCTCCTCATTATAAACGGAACATCTCGCCACATCGCCCATCGTATAAATACCCAACCGATTCAACCGACGTTCTGTTGCGGCTCCCACCATCCAAAAATCGCGCATTGGTCTATGTGTCCACAAAGTTCTGCGATAGGTCATCATATCCAGATTCGCTATACGAACTCCATATTGATCCGGCTGAATATGCTTAGCAGTAATATCCAGAGCCACTTTGCATAGATACATATTCTCGGCAATTCCCGCTGTAGCTGTTACACCGAAACTATTCAAAACATCTTTAATCATGGTCGTTGCCAGTTCCTGCGCCGACATTCCATAGGTATCCAAATAAGCCGTAGCATCGATAAAAACTTCATCAATACTGTAAGGATACAGATCCTCTATCGAAACATACTTTAAATATGTGGCTACGATTTTTGAACTCATCTCTCGATACAACGCCATTCTTGGCGGAGCAACGATATAGTCAATGGCCAAATACGGGTCTTGCTTTAATGCAGAGTCATCATATGAGGTTCCGTGAAATTCTTTACCCTTCAACTTTGTTTTACGCTGCGCGTTGGCAATTTTGACTCCTTCTACCACTTCAAAAAGTCTGGCGCGACCTGAAATTCCATACGCTTTTAAACTGGGCGTGACTGCAAGGCAGATCGTTTTTTCAGTTTTGGCACCATCTGCAACTACAAGATTCGTAGTTAGCGGATTCATTCCTCGACTTACACATTCCACCGAGGCATAAAAGGATTTTAAATCAATTGCAATATATGTTTTCTTTATCGTTTTCATTCTATACCTCTCCTTTCTTGCAGTCGTTTATCTTATCTTACCATATTACGTTCTAATAATCCATTGCAAATTAAGGTAATTCTGCTACTATTAAATTAGTAAATTAAACAATGTTATTATGGAGGTGTAATCATGAATCCTGAAATTCGTGCTTTACTAAACGATCCTAACAGCAAATACAGCAATCCTTGGTACCGTGTTGATGATGAATCTATTTTGGAAATATACGATATCCAAACCAACACCCGTACTGTGCTTCATGAGTTTAATACTCTAATCGAAGCGCCTAACTGGTCACCGGATGGCAAATGTATTTACTACAACAGCAATGGAAAAATCTATCAGTATGAGCTTTCCACCGGTACGATTACCGAAATCGATACCGATTATGTACAGAACTGCAATAACGATCATGTTTTGAGTGCCGATGGCACTGCCATTGCTGTCAGCCATCAAACGAAGGAAGATGGTGAATCCCGCATTTATACCGTACCGCTGACCGGTGGCGTTCCCCGACTGATCACCCCTTTGGCTCCCAGTTATCTGCATGGTTGGTCACCTGATGGTCAGACCTTGGCTTATTGTGCTGAGCGTGGTGGGGAATATGATATTTATACCATTCCGGTTTTGGGTGGCATTGAAAAACGTTTGACAACTGCTCCCGGTTTGAACGATGGGCCGGAATATAGCAGCGATGGAGAATACATTTGGTTTAATTCTGTTCGCTCCGGCTTGATGCAGGCTTGGCGCATGAAAGCCGATGGTTCTGAACAGACCCAAATGACCTTTGATGAAGAGCGAAACACCTGGTTCCCCCATATTTCGCCTAACAATAAGCTTGTAGTCATGCTCTCCTATCGTAAAGGTGACTTAAATCCCGATGAACATCTTCCTCATAAGGATGTTGAATTACGATTAATGAATTCCGATGGCAGTAATCCTCATACCATCGCTACTCTCTTCGGCGGTCAGGGTACGATCAATGTAAACTCTTGGTCTCCGGACAGTACTAAATTTGCTTTTATCAGCTATCGAATCAATCCCCGCGACTAATCGCATCTAAGCTTATACTAAGGAGGACTGCTCATGACAAATAAGGAATGGTTCAAACAGGCAAAGTTCGGCCTCATGATTCACTGGGGACTCTATTCAATTTTGGGCGGCGAATGGAAAGGCCAACGCATGGACTACATTGGTGAATGGATCCAATCCCGCTTTAATATTCCCATGAAAGAATATGAGAAACTGGCCACTATTTTTAATCCAATCTACTTCGATGCAGAGGAATGGGTTAAACTTGCCAAAGATGCCGGTATGCAATACATTGTTGTTACCAGTAAGCATCACGACGGTTTTGCCATGTATCACTCCGATGTGGATCCTTACAATATAGTAGATGCTACTCCTTTTAAACGCGATGTGATTGGAGAGCTCGCTAAGGCCTGCCGAAAATACAAACTGAAACTGGGGCTATAATATTCTCAAAACGAAGATTGGCATGAGCCTCATGGTGGCGGTTATGGACGTGGTCCGCAT
>JAZQWC010000081.1:0-2088 GCA_045632125.1 Bianqueaceae bacterium | reverse complement strand
GGCTACGATCCGACTTTATTAATGAGAGATGAATAATAGCTCCCTTCCATCGCGTCCATCATCCCGTAGAAATCCCCTTCAAGTACAGCTTCATAGTATTCCAGGATATCGGTTCCCGAAATCATGTAGGTGCCCCATTTTATGGCCAGATTGAGGGCTATTATGCCGAGTGTAGCCAAAGCTGCCATGCCGAAGTTACCCTTGAGAGCAACCAGTGCGTCGTCTTTGAGTTGGGTTATTCTTTTCATTTCTTTATATGATAGAGTTTACTTCTTCTCATCAGCATCCATAAGTGAGGTCGATGCGTGTACGGTAACCTTACGTTCGTAGCAGCCGAACATCTTGTCGATCTTTTCCTGTTCGTCAACCTTGGTCAGCAGGCTTACAATGGGTACGATAACCAGACCTGCAACCATTGAGAGCACACCTGCATTGATGGGTGAACTGAAGAACGGGCTGATGAATGTGGTCTTGGTGAATGTGCCGTACATACAGCCGCACATGATCAGTACGCCTACAATGAAACTTGCCCAGACTGAAGCCTTGGTGGTCTTCTTCCAGTACAGTCCATAGAGGAACGGAGCCAGGAAGGCACCTGCCAGAGCGCCCCAGCTGATACCCATGAGCTGAGCGATAAAGGTAACATTGGAGTTGTACTGGATGATGGCCAGAACAACGGAAATGCCAATGAATACCACGATCAGACCACGCATGGTAAGAAGCTGTTTCTTTTCACTCATATGCTTCACGATACCGCCCTTGATGAAATCCAAAGTCAAAGTGGAAGAAGAGGTCAGTACCAGAGAAGACAGGGTGGAGATGGATGCCGAAAGCACCAGGATCACAACCACGGCGATCAGAAAGGGTGACAGTTCCGACAGCATAGTGGGAACGATGGCATCGAAGCCTTCGGTTGCCACATCTACTTTATCGGAGAACAGTCGGCCGAACCCGCCAAGGAAGTAACAGCCACCGGCAACGATGGCGGCAAAGATCGTGGAGATGACCATGCCTTTATTGATGGCCTGCTCACTTTTGATGGCGTAAAACTTTTGCACCATCTGAGGAAGTCCCCAGGTACCCAGAGAGGTAAGCAGGACAACACCCAGCAGACCACTCGGATCGGGACCGAAGAAGGAAGCAAACACACCGGGGGCCTCGCTGACAGCAGGATCGGAAACCTCGGCCAACTGGTTCAAAGCTTCGGTGAAACCGCCCTGACCATTTAAAACAGCGACGATTACAGCTACAATACCCACGATCATGATAATACCTTGAATAAAGTCGTTGATGGCGGTGGCCATGTAACCGCCGGCGATCACATAAATAGCGGTGAGCACTGCCATGGCAATGACACAGATACTATAGTCAATGTTGAAGGCCATACCAAACAGACGACTTAGACCATTATACAACGAAGCGGTATAAGGAATCAAGAAGATAAATATAATTACTGAGGCAGCAATCTTAATTTTTTTGCTGTCGAAGCGGCGTTCGAAGAACTGCGGCATGGTAGCGCTATCCAGATGCTGCGTCATAACGCGGGTGCGGCGGCCAAGAAAAGACCAAGCCATTAAGGAACCAAGCAGTGCGTTACCGATGCCGGCCCAGGTGGCGGCGATACCGTATTTCCAGCCGAACTGACCGGCGTAGCCTACAAATACAACGGCGGAGAAATAGGAGGTGCCGTAAGCGAAAGCAGTGAGCCAGGGGCCCACATTGCGGCCGCCTAATACGAAACCGTTAACATCGGTAGAATGTTTGCGGCAATACAGGCCAACACCAATCGTAACGCCAAAGAAAACAACTAACATAAGTACTTTTACAAACAGATCCATGATGATTTCTCCTTTCCGGAATATTCAAATATTTAATTGTGATGCGGGGCGCCGCACATCGTGTGCAGGCGCCCCGTTGATCTTTTGTAACATAATATGAGAAAAAATTGGCAGAAGAAATGCAGCTTCTTCGAAAGTTCACGATTAGTGAACTTTTTTAACCAGTGATCTGAGCCTCTACCAAACGGCCCTGACAGTATTTTTCACGCAGGACGGGTTTTTCGATCTTACCGGTGGGGTTACGAGGTAC
>JAZQWC010000080.1:0-8839 GCA_045632125.1 Bianqueaceae bacterium | reverse complement strand
CCGGCGGCATGCGCCAGCGCGCCGCCCTGTTGCGTACCTATCTGTTCTCCCAGGATGTAGCTCTGCTGGATGAGCCCTTCTCTGCACTGGATACTTTGACCAAAAGCGGTATCCATCGCTGGTATCTGGATGTAATGGAGCGGATCAAGCTCTCCACTTTCTTCATCACCCACGACATCGACGAAGCCATTCTGCTCTCCGATCGTATCTACCTACTCACAGGTCAGCCCGGCCGTATCGCCGATGAGATCGTGATCAAGGAGCCCAAGCCCCGCCGCAGCGACTTCAATTTGACCACGGAGTTTCTGGAATATAAGAAGGAGATTCTGGAGAGACTAGCTTCGTTCAGTTGAGATGGCTCGCATTTGATTGTTTAACTGAATCCGTTCAGTTACGATTTATGTATTTTGATTTTTAACTGAATTTGTTCAGTTACGCTTTGCATTTTTCGATTTTTAACTGAATTTGTTCAGTTGACAAAGTGCAAATTTTAAAATTTAACTGACTTTTGTCAGTTGCCAAATAAAAAACAAGGAAACATAACTGAATTTCATCAGTTACTTTCCTTGTTTTTCTGTTTCATGACTGAATTTTTCAGTTATTTTTTAATTTTCAACCTTTCTTAACTGAACGAATTCAGTTATTTTTCGAAAAACGGAATTTGTAACTGAACAAAATCCTCATTCATTACTTTCGCTTTTCTTCCTTATATTTTTGAAATCCAAGTTTCAGCTTTCCTACTTCGCTCTCCGCCAGCAAGGATTCCTCCACTTCAAAACTACAGCCCTGATTCCACTGATAGGTCAGCTTTCCCACATCACCAATTGCTACACCGGAAACCGGAATATGAAAAGTCTTCTTCTTTCTCTTTCCATCGCAAAACCGAACCACTACCTTTTCCTTCTGACTCATTCGATTGGATTCCCATACCTTATATGTTTGCGAGCTTTCCGTTTTCTTCTTTTTAATGATATCGATGACTTCCACCCGCGCCGTCCTTTTCTTCGCGAAGTATGACAGATGCGGTTTCAACACACTAAAAAGTCCCAAACCTAAAACCAAACAACCCATGCCGATAATGGCCAACCCACCATACTCGCCAAATTTCAAAAACCTCCATTTTTCTAACGCTATTTTCGCCTTTTGATTTGGCTTTTTAATCGTAGCTCCATTCGACTTTTTAATAAAAACCTTCGAATCCTCTTCCGAAGCCTCCTCATCGGATTCCTCAATCTCTACTCGATAGTATTTAGCATTGTAATTCGTAGATGCCAGAACTACTCCCACACAACCCACACAGAGGATCAAAACCAGAACTGATAAATATGCTTTTAATCTTTTTGTCATTCTTTACTCCTCGTACCATGCATCCATCCGTTCGCACAGCATCTCAAAGCCCGCTTCCGCTGTAAGCCCCGACTCCACCGATTCTATCAGCGTATCCTGCCAGATCGACAAGATCTCTCTGTCAGGAATCTGCGCCACGGCGATTCTATCTAATTGCCCTGCTACCTGATCAGCGTAAACTTGCTTATGCTCGGTGGTAGGAACTCCTAGCCCTAAAAAATCCATAAACCAATGAGCATCGTCTACTGATTCAGAATAGGTATTATTTTCTCGACTATATGCGATATATCGAACCTTGCCTACTTCATTTTGACCCATGACCCAATCTTCAAGTTGCCACTCTTTTATCGAATTATGAATCGAAATACCATAAATTGGATCAATCTCCTGTTGCAAAATTGCCTGAATCACGCTGGCAGCTAATTCGGTATTTCCTCCATCTACTACCGCTGCATAACATATGGGCTGAGCTGCATATTTTTCATTCGAATTCAAAATTCCGACAGGATAATAATCCATCGTTCCACCAAAATGATTTACAGTTAGAAAATCGTAGCTACTATTTTTCTCCACATAGTACTTTTGATAATGCAACATGCCAAATACACTATGATACGCCACTTCTTCCGCTCCAGATGCTTCAACAAAATATTGCGTTCGATTCAAAACGGAATTAAAGACCGCACCAATCGAAATACATGTTTCCAGTGGATCCTCTGTCACCATAGACTTTAACTGATAGTTCCATAATTGAAATCGATCCGCTTCCTGAACCGAAAGCTCTCTCACCTCTCTTGGACTCCCCTCCTCCGATTGAGGATCACCATCCTTGTATGAGGTTTCATCTTTTGCTTTTAGCCACCGTCCATATAATTCTTGATTTGATACTTTATCTTCTTTTACTTCTACCTGTGTTTCCTCGTAAACCATAAGATAATCATGCAATAATTTGAAAAGTTTCTCCTGCTCTTTATAAGAATCCCACTCCATTCCCGTTGTTGTCAAATACAGATCCACCTTGTCTTCCAAAAAACCGTTTGACATATAGGGTAATTCCATATCATCCACTTTCGCAAATCGCAACGCTTCTTCCAACATTTGAATCATTTCTTCATAGCTGATATTAGCTGACTCTACATGCATTGTACTTTGCTCACGCCATTCTTCTAAGGAGATTCCATTCTTATCACCATGGATCATACCAGATACATTATACAGCAGCGGCACCAAGGTCTGACCTTTTTCTGTCATTCCTGCCTGCAGTACAGTTTGATTATAAGCTTCCTCGTCATAGAAACCTAGTTTTTCCAAACTCTGGCTCATATCGGCATATTTACCCGAACTCGCTTCTTTAATCAAGCTTTCATCATAACTATTATTGAACAGAATCATTTCCGTCACTGCAGCATCATCGAACTCCTCCTGCATCCTTCGTAATTCTACCCAGTTATCTACCACGATGTATTCAATCTCTGCACCAGAGGCCTCTTCAATTCTTTCTAACAGATTTACAAAGGGCACTTGCATTTCTTCCGTATTGTACCCCATTTCCCAGCTTCCATAACCCATATGCTTTACTACGCCTACCCTTACATAATGCTGTACATTCATGAGGACATCAGGTTGATCCTGAGGTTCCACGTCGTAGATACGAATCTTTTTGCTCTCAGGATCTTTTTCGTGTTGTTTTGTTTCTCCACAGGCCACCAATGCTATGAGCCCAATTGCCAATAAATACACTGCGAACCATTTTATTTTACTCATTCCCCCACCTCCTCTACTCATATTTCCGACACAATCACATCTACCTTTATTTTACCACATTACAGCATCACGTCAAGAACAAACATCTTTTTTTCAAAGACACTTTTAAGGTTTCTTGCATCAAAAACTTCTCATACTCGCCATTGAATCTCTCTTGTTTTTCCGATATAATAAAGTTAATTACAACGTTTTTTCTGGAGGGTTTCATCATGATCTTACAAAGCACCCTACGCTCTGCCCTGCAGCAGCTTGGCCTAGAAGGCAAGTCTGTCTGCGTGCATTCTTCCATCAAATCCTTTGGCGACCGTTTGGAAAATGGTTTTGACGGTCTGCTTTCTTCCTTTTTAGATTGCGGCTGTACCGTTATGGCACCTACCTTTTCCAAGATGTTCATGCAGCAGCCTGACGGTCTGTATCAACCGGAACAAAACGGAACCGCCTACGGCGATGAAATTTTTGCCACTCCCTTCGAATACGATCCTTCCCTAATCTATTCACCGGACACCACCCAAATCGCTACCATCTTTATGGGTGCCTTCCCCACCTATTTGGTACAACAACCCGGACGCGTTCGCGGTGCTCATCCCATCAATTCTTTCACAGCCATCGGTCCGAAAGCCCATCAGTTGATCGATGGACAGACCTGGCGCAATGTATATGCTCCTTTTGAAGCTTTGATCGAAGACGACGGCTATATCTTACTTTTAGGTGTCCATCTGGATCATACTACCCTGATCCATTATGCTGAACAACAGGCTGGCCGGACCCTCCTTGTGCGCTGGGCCAACAATGAAAAGAAGCAGGTTCAGCCCTGTTTCATCGGCACCTGTTCCGTTGGTTTTCAGAATTTCTATCCTTATGTACAGGATCTAGAAACACAGATTACGGTAGGTAACAGCCTATGGCGTTGTTTCAAAGCTAAGGATTTGGCAGAACGCTGCACACAGGTGCTGCGCGAGCATCCCGAAGTTTCTCACTGCGGCGATCCAAACTGTTTGAAATGCAACCATATGGCGTTGGGAGGTCCCATTCTTCCTGCTGACTTCTGGGAAAAAGGCGGTCGTTTATGAACTCCGCCTTCGCATTATTAGCGCAAATTAAAGATGCCTATCAGCGGATCCTTGGCAATACGCTGACAGGCATTTATATTCACGGCTCCCTAGCCTTTGGCTGTTTTCGGTTCGAATGCAGTGACATTGATTTTTTAGTAGTTGTGGAAACGGAACCTTCTTTAACACAGAAAGAGGCTTTGATCCAAACATTGTTGAACCTGAACCCTACCGCCCCTCTCAAAGGATTTGAAATGAGTGTGGTGCTAAAATCGGATTGTCAGAATTTCAAGCACCCGCTTCCCTACTGTCTGCACTACTCCAACAGTCATCTATCTAAAATTCAATCTGACTTAACGGCTTACTGTACCACTATGTACGGATTGGATCCCGACCTGGCGGCCCATATCACCGTTACCCATGCGGTGGGTCAGGTACTCTTTGGTCCTGCCATCACTGATGTTTTTGCACCTGTGCCTGTAAAGGATTATTTCAGCAGCATTTGGTATGATATCGAAAACGCCGCAGAAGATATTCTTGAAAATCCTGTGTATATCATTTTAAATCTCTGCCGAGTGCTGGCCTTCGTTTTAGATGGACGAGTTCTCTCCAAAGACCAGGGTGGTTTGTGGGGGCAGACCCATTTATCCAAAGAACTGCAGCCTCTTGTGCGCCGTGCGCACCGGATGTATATGCTTGGGACTACGGAGACCTTTGAGCCCGAGGACCTTACAGAATTTGCCCGCTCGGTGCTAAGGCAAATCCAAGCAAATATGATTTAACATTCCCCTTAAATTTTAATTTTGCATACAAAAAGCAGTATCAAACTGATACTGCTTTTTCTTTATAGCGCTTTACACCTCAAACACCACTGCCTGATAGGATTTCAGCATAAGCTTATCGCCGCTTACCTCCACCTCATCATAGTTAGAAAGCACTACGCCCTTCACGCTGCAGGGCAGCAAAACCTCCTGGCTTTCCTTCTTATAATTGTTGATCACAAGTGCCGATGAAGATTCGCCGATCCGCTTATAAGCAATCACGTCGCCATATTCCAATAAGGCCGGCTCAAAGTCACCAAGGCTCAGAGCTTCTGCAACCGCCGAATCCTTGCGGATACGAATCAGCTTCTTATAATAGGATAAGATCGAATCCGGATCGTTTTTCTGCACTGCCACGTTGATCTCTGCATGATTGGGATTGATGGGCAGCCAAGGAGTACCCTCCTCGGTGAAACCTGCCTTTTCACTATCATCCCACTGCATGGGAAGTCGGTTTTGATCACGGCTATAAGAAAGACCTGCCAACTTCTGTTCCAGCGGCAGTCCCGCCTTGGTCCAGTTATTCCACTGGTTGCGGGTGCTGATATCGTTCACTTCGTCGATGGAATTGAACTTAATATTGGTGGAACCGATCTCCTGTCCCTGGTAAATAAAGGGCGTACCGCGCAGATTCATGAACAGGGTCGCTAACATGGTCACGCCATGGTAATCCCTCTGATCACCGGTGGGCAGATATTTACTGACAGAACGGGAATAGTCGTGATTCTCTAAATACACTGCTGTCCAGCCGGTCTCCTGACCTTTTTTCATATGTTCAAAAATACTGTCCCGAAGCTCCGTTACCGGAATCGCCTCCATAGGCCGAGCATTCTCCCAACCGGTGCCCCAGAAGTTGATTTCTGAATAGGTAAAGTCAAACAGCATGCTGAAATAGCCATTGTCACCCACGTAACGAGGAAGGTTTTCATCGGCCACACCCGGTGCTTCCGCTACAGTCATGCAGTCCGGATCGTAACCAACAAAGGCTTTATCCCGTAGTTCGGCTAAAAACTCATCAATACCCGGGGCATTTCGTGCCCAGCCCTGCAGACCACACATGCCATCAGGGCCATCTGCCGGACGAGATGCCAGTTCAGGCTCCTTCTTAATATGAATGATGGCATCCACACGAAAGCCTGCAATTCCTTTATCCAACCACCAGCGGATCATCTCATACAGCTTCTCACGCAGTACCGGATTTTCCCAGTTTAGGTCAGGCTGTTTCTTTCCGAACAGATGCATGTAATAGCGATCGCCGCCCACATTCTCCCAGGCCGAGCCGCCAAACATAGACCGCCAGTTATTGGGCGGACCACCGGCACTATGGCGGAAGAAGAAATAGTCCTCCTCTTCACAGCCCGGATTATGCAAAGCCTTTTGGAACCATTCATGCTCATCGGAGCAGTGGTTGATCACCAGATCCATGATGATCTTGATGCCGCGCTTCTTCGCCTCATCGATCAGCTCATACATATCCTCATTGGTGCCAAACAAAGGATCAATTTTATAATAATCAGAAATATCGTAACCGTTATCATCCATGGGCGACTGATACAGTGGGCTGATCCATAACACATCGATGCCCAGATCCTGCAGGTGATCCAGCTTTTCAATAATGCCGCGAATGTCACCAATACCATCCCCATTGCTATCACGAAAACTGCGGGGATAAATTTGATAGGCCACCGCACTCTTCCACCAAGGTTGTTTCATAAATGGAAACCTCCTTCATTTGTAAAATTGATGTTCTCATCATACCACATGCATTATTATAAATAAAGAAAAACCTGCAAAAGCAATTGTGCCTTTGCAGGTTTTGACTCTTGTTGATTATCAATCCAATTCTTTCTTGTCAACACCGACTGCTTTAGTTCTCCAGCGACCGCGGCGATAACAAAGGGCAGTGATCACTGCACCCAGCACCCAAGAGGTCAACAGAGAGATGAACAGACTCAAATAGGAACCGGTGGGAGCGTCCGGTGTTCTGGTCAAATATGCAATCGCATAAGCCAGCGGCACACGGATCACAACGGTGGTAATGATGGAGATCCACATGGGAGTGGTGGTATCGCCTGCACCGCGCATTACGCCGGACAAACACTGGGTTACTGCCATTGCGATATAACCTACAGCCAGAATTCTCATCATATTGTTACTCAGATTAACCAGATCTGCTGTGTCGGTGAACATACCCATCAGGAACTTACCGAAGATCAGAATCAAGCCGGTGATGGCGGCTGAGGTTGCCGCAGCAATCAGAGTACCCTGTTTGGCGCCCTTCACTACGCGCTCATATTGACCGGCACCCACGTTCTGACCTGCATATGTAGTCATAGCAGTACCAAAGGAGAAGTTGGGCATCATGGCAAAACCATCCACACGCATAATGATAACGTTAGCAGCAATTACCATTTCGCCGAAGCTGTTGGTCAAAGACTGTACAATAATCATAGCCAGAGAGAAGATCGCCTGAGTAATACCTGAGGGAATACCCAATTTAATAATAGTAGAAGCATGACGCTTGTTGATCTTCAAATAATGAACCTTCAGATCAAATACATCCTGCATCTTGCGCAGTTTCAGCACGCACAGAAATGCAGAAATAAACTGAGCAATAATGGTAGCCAGCGCTACACCGGCAACGCCCATGTCAAGACCTGCCACAAACCACAGATCCAGCACAATGTTGATCACGGTTGCCACCAGCAGATACACCAGTGCAGAAACCGAATCACCCAGGCCTCGCAGAACACCACACAAAATGTTATAGTATGCGGTACCCGCAATACCCATAACCAAAATCATCAAATAATTATAACACCAGTCAATAATACTTTCCGGAGTGGACAGCATTTCCAGCAAAGGCTTAATCAGCACCAGACCCATCAGCATGATCAGTAGCGATACAATCGCCGTTAAAGTAATACTGTTACCAATGGCCTTAGACAATTCCTCGCGCTTTTTTGCACCAAAATACTGAGACACCACAACGCTGGCGCCCACCGAAACACCCATGAACAGGATCAGCAGTAAGTTATATACAGGACCTGCACTACCAACTGCAGCCAACGCATTATCGCCCACATATTTACCAACCACGATACTATCCACCGTGCTGTAAAGCTGCTGCGCAATGTTACCCAGAAGCATCGGGATCGTAAAAATAACGATTTTTTCCCAAGGTTTACCCGTTGTCATGTCAGCCGGACCAAATAACTGTTTAAAAGTCATATGTTTCAAATTTCTCCTTTATTCAATTTTAAATACCCCTTATTATAACATAGTTAATTAGTTTTGTATAGCCTTGATTTCGCCAACTTTTAGACTTGCGATGCCTCCCCTCTTGTGCTATGATACAAGCATGAAAAAGAACCTGCGGTTCTTTCGAAAGCCGAAGAGCTTTACATAAATTCTTTTACCGCCTAACGGCGGAAAAATGACGGAGGATATTCCTATGACACCTGAAAATCAGAAATTGTTAGATAGTATTAAAGGAAAGCTGATCGTTTCCTGTCAGGCTCGCCCCGGTGAGCCCCTGCGCGACTCCAAGATCATGGGCGCTATGGCCCTGTCCGCTAAGTGGGGTGGTGCATCTGCCATCCGCGCTAACACCGTACCGGATGTTCTCGCCATTAAAGAGTCCACCGGTCTGCCGATCCTGGGCATTATCAAACGCGACTACGATGATTCCGAAGTTTACATTACTCCCACCATGAAGGAAGTAGACGAACTGGTAGAAGTTGGCTGTGAAATCATTGCTGTGGACGCTACCGATCGTCTGCGCCCCGAAGGCGTTACCTTTACCGAGTTCTTCACCGCTGTACGCGCTAAGTACCCGAACCAGCTGTTCATGGCTGA
>JAZQWC010000079.1:0-29352 GCA_045632125.1 Bianqueaceae bacterium | reverse complement strand
AAAAACGAGCTTTAATGTGTTTTGTAATGCCTTTCTGTGCGAACAATACATATTAAAGCTCTTTTTTATATGTGTATTTTGTGTAAGGCGTATAGAAAGAGGTTGTATTTTAAAGTCAAAAATGATATAGTTATTTTGTATAGTTATAAGTGAAAATATAAATATTTCAGTGCAAATATTTTAATAGAGTTGAGGATGAAAGTAATGGGTAATAATATAACAACATTACAGGTTAAACTTTTCGGAAATGAAAAGATTATATATGGTGACACTTCTATATTAAATGGAAAAAATATGATTACAAAGGTCATAAAATTACTTTTGATTTTGATTTACGCCGGAGAAGAAGGAATTTCAAGAGGACGGCTGATTGAAAATCTATACGGTAATGAAGAAGTGACAGATATAGCCAACAATCTGCGTGTGACCATGCACCGTCTCAAAAAAGTATTGGAAAAAGCCGGTTTTCCGGGAGGAGAGTATATTGAATATCAAAATGATAAATATTACTTAAATCTCCCTATCAACATAGAAGTGGATGTGAATAAATTTAAGGATCTATTATTAAAAGCGGAACAAGAAATCGATGAGCATAAACAGCTGCTCTTGTTAAAAGAAGCCTGCCTTATTTACAACGGAGAGTTTTTGGAGCGCCTTTCCGGCGATGAATGGGTTATGGAAGAGGCAATGCAATGTAAAAAACTTTATTCAAATGCATTACAGCAACTATGCTCTAAGTTAATGGATCAAAAAGAGTATTATCAAATTATAAAAGCAGTTGAACCAGCATGTCGTATGTATCCGTTTGATGAGTGGCAATCTTGGCAGATCGATTGTTATATAGCTCTCAATCAATATAAAGATGCAATGAAGATATATGAGCAAACAGCGCGTATGTTGGTAGAGGAGCTAGGTGTAGGTCCATCTCCCAAAATGCTGGAACAGTTCAAAAATATGAGTAGTCATATCAGTTATAGACCACAGATGCTAGAAGAAATCAAACAGGAATTTCAACAGGATGTATTACAAAAGGGGGCCCTGTTTTGTACCGTGCCCGGTTTTCGTGATGTATGCCGAGCGGCTCGACGTGGAATGGAGAGAAGTGGACAATCTATTTTTTTAATGCTCTGTACTTTGGTAGATTCAAAAGGACATCCTATGAATGCATCCAATAAATTGGAAGAAATGGCTGCGGAACTGCACATAACCCTGCGGAAAACGCTGCGAAAGTCTGATTCCTTTACAAAATATAGTCAGTCGCAGTTTTTGGTTATGCTGGTGGGAACGAATGAAGAAAACTGTCAAATCGTTATTGATCGTATTGAAAAGCGGTTTACCGAAGCTCATAAATCCTGGGCACACCACATAGATTATAGTGTATCCTCCTTGTGGGATATTGAATATTGAGGTACATATGAAAAATGTAAATGAATTTGACGTAAATCGTTCGGCGCCTAACTTAATGAATATTTGTATCGATCAAATTCAGTTAGGGGAATTACAAGGACGCATATATCATTGTTATAAAAAGGAAGCCATACCGTTTAACAATATAGTGGAAATGATTCGCAAAAGTGAAAAACTATTCGATTATATTTTATTTCCACAAGCTTCCACAAAAACCCGGAGTCTCATTGATCAAGAGTCTGCCAGAAGTAATCAAATGCCGATACGACCGGAACGAGTAGTAGATCCGCTAGAGATAATGGGACAAGTTGGACAACTTGGTACTTTTATTACCAATGTTAAGTTTCGGCAGAGTGCAGAATGGCAAGGTGAACTATTCTGGGTGGAAAAAGAAGAAAAAATGTTCTTTAAGAACACTTTGGAATTAATAAAGAAATTCGATGAGGCATTACAAAGATGAAATAAATAAAAAAACTCGTAAAAATAGTAATTTTGTAATGTTTTTTGTAATGGGCTGTATTCTATAATACAGTTACTTTGAGGTACCAACCGAAAGGAGAGAAAACTTGTGAAGAGTGGAAATGAACGCAATAATGGTACTTTCTTGGTGAAGATTTTGAATAAACAGAATTCCACTTGGCAAGGAAGTATCACATGGATGGAAAAACAAAAAACACAAAATTTCAGAAGTGCTTTGGAGTTGATTAAATTGATAGACGGAGTCCTTGATGGAGGAAACGAATTAGACGAAGAAGGAGGAAACCTCGATGAGTAAATGGAATCAAATGAAGAAAAGAGTAATGGCCTCAGTGCTGTGCGCGGTGATTACATTAGGTAGTACCGTAACTGCGTTTGCTGAAGGTGAAGAATCAAGTGTTATTAACCAAGAATCTTCTGTGGTAATTGAAGAAATTATTGAAGCAGTCGAAGAATCTTCTGCAGCGATTGAAGAGAGTTCTGCAGTGATTGAGGAATCTTCCGCAATAGTTGAAGAAAGTTCTGAAGTAATCGAGGAACCTTCCGCGATAGTTGAAGAAAGTTCTGAGGTAATCGAGGAGTCTTCCGTAGTAGTTGAAGGTGAAACAGAGAAAGTTGAAACTTCTCAGGGTACTAGCATTCAGGAAAACGCTCAGGCAACTGCTGAGTTGGTAGTAAAAGATGCTGAGAAAAAAATACCGGATGCAACCGATGAAGTGAAAGAAGAAATTGTTGGAACGATCGAGTTGACAGCAGAAATTGAAGGAATCACCATTACCTTGAAGGGTTTGACTACTTCTTTTGAAGCAGGAAAAGAATATAAGCTTTCTGTTGCGAAGATCGAAAATGAAGACGCTGCAAATAATGGAAATTACGAAGTAATTGAGGACGAAGAAATCATTGCAGCAGTTGAGGAAGCGGTTGATCAGATCGCAGAAGAAAAAGAAAAAGTAGTAACAAACTATCAGGCTTACGATATTAAACTGATGGTGGGCGATGAAGAAGTACAGCCCATTGGTCCGGTGGAAGTTAAATTCTCCGGTAAAGAAGTTACCGAATCTGTAGAGTGCGAAGAAACCGAAACTAGCGTAATCCACGTTAACCCCGAAACAAACGCAGTGGAAGATATGGAAGCTGAAGTTACAGATGAAAAAGATGTAGCAATTGAAACGAATCACTTTTCGATTTATGTGTTTGTTGAGTTGGAAGAAGCTGAAGCAGTAACATTAACCGTTGAACATTGGGTTAGAATAGAAGAAGATGGTGAGTATGCTCAAGCAAACAATGGTACAATCGAATTACCTAATCAGTTTGTTGGCAATCTGGAAGATCTAATTGCAATTTGTGTTTCTGATGATTTTGAGAACGAAGATGTCATACTGGAAAAAGTATACATTGAAGAGAATGGTTCTTTTAGAAACGTTAATGATAAAGAGATCTTAACCATTACAAAAGATACAAAAATTAAATTGGAATACTTTGTAGATTATGAAAAAGCAGTTCAATTAAACATCTTTTCAAAGCTAGGTACTGTTAAAGTTGAAAATACAATTAATAAAGACAAAACAGCAGATGGTCTGGATGAGAATGACCAGACAAATGTAACATTAAGCGTTGGCGGCGATGAATCGGATCTTGGAGTAGATATTATTTATATCGCAGGCAGAGCTATAGCTGAAGAAGAAATTCGTACAGATGTAATGATCAATTGTCTTATGGACACATTTAGGGAGATCATTGCTCAAGGAACACAGGTCAACTTCGGTATCGTTCCTTTTTCATCAACAAGCCATGCAGTTCTTGATCTTACACCTTTAAGAAGTGAAGAGGATTTAGAAGAACTTCCAGAAAAGATGGTAAAGGCATTTGAAGAGGCAAGTGTTGTTTATGACGGTGTAAACATGGAGAATGCTTTGGTTAAAGCTAAAGACATGTTTGAAAACTCGGAACTCAAAGACCATCCCGAAAGACAGCACTTGGTAATGATTTCTTCTGGTCATACTTATTTTTTCAACAGTGGAGAAAATAATGAAGTGGTTTCCACTGTTCCGGTAAGATTAAAATATGCAGGAAAAGATTCTGAAGCGATTTTTTATATGGAAAAGGCTTGGATGAGAGCTAGAAATAACAGCACAAATTCTTATCCTATTCCGATGAAAATTACAGAAGCTTATAATAAAGAAAAGCCTGCAGGAATCACTCTTTGGGAGTACTACTGGAACTACATTGATGTGTGGGCAAAAGCGGATATCGCAGCAGGCGACATAGGACGATATGATGCAACCACAGTTGAGGCGGGGAATTTTGTTTCTTGGATGAACTCGGGAATGAGACATCCCGATCAGTCGTATTTTTCCTATAGTGGAAATGGTGCTATCATAAAGAATCCCTCGCAAGAAGCACTTGAAAACACCTATTTCTTTGATATTGGCTTAGGAGGAACCGAATATGGTCCGAACCCGCTCGTATATGCAAAAGCAGCACATGCAATCGGTAATGAACGAGCTATGTGGGAAGCCTATAATTATCTTCAAGATAATATTACAGGTGAGGGAATTAGTTTTTACCCTGTTTATCAGCCACTTAGACCAGATGGTTCCTGCTCAAATGACGGAGCTACACAATATTATAGTTGGACAGGAAAGCAGATTGGTCACAGTTTTATGAATATGTTGGCAGGTGGTGAAGCAGTTACATATTCAGAAACTGATAACAAAGCTTTCTTCGATCCTATCAAGAGAAGCATTCTCTATTCTGTATCTGCTGGCTCCTCTGTAGAAGATTACATTGGATATGATGAGTATAAAGGAAACTTTGACTTTATCCAGGAACTTGTGAATACAGATATAAATGAAATTATTAAACTTAAATATGGAGATATAGAATATACAACTAAAAAACTTGTTACTCCATCTCAAGGTGCAACCAGCACATATACATTCACAGCTCCTGGAGCAGATGAGTCGACATTTACGCTGGACTACTATTATGGAAACGGAACTACGACTGAAAGATTTGTTTGGACATTTGGAGAACATATTTCTAAGTTTACTCCGGTAACACTTACTTATAAACTTCAACTTAAAGATAAGATTAGATCGGCAGATGTATTGGAGACATCCACATTTGAAGTAGATACCAATATTAATGCTACTTTATATCCTATCAACAGTGATGGAAATGAACGCAACCCAGAAGTATTTCCGATTCCGAAAGTTGAATATACAGTTTATCCTGATGCGAATGTGGGCAATAAAATCAACAAGGATAAAACTGCAACGCCATTAACACCGGATGACAAAACAGATGTTACACTTCGAGTTGGTGGTGGTTCTCAAAGCTTATCCTCAGATATCGTATTTGTTGTTGATAAATCTCAGTGTGAAGCATATGCCACTGCTCAATTGAAAGAAATGTTTGATAAACTTATTGAAGCCCAGAAGAAGAGTGGTGCTACAATTAAGGTTGCTATAGTAGTATTCAGCTATAAAGACAATGTTCCTGTACCGTTAACGGTTTTGACAGAAGAGAATGCCGATACTCTCTTAGACAGTGTTAAAAAGGATGGCAGCGGTACTAACATTGAGGCGGGTCTTTTAACGGCAAAAGAGATTTTGGATGCTGACAAAGATGTTCCTGCAAGAAATAAGCATATGATTTTGATAAGTGATGGTCTTACTTGGATCTATGATAATGATGAAAGAGTATCGCAGACTATTTTGTATGAGTATAACAACAAGGCTGCATCAGGAACAACAAACTACGATTTAGCCCGTAAAGTTTCATCTTACAAAATCCCTGCAGGTTATCCTACATGGAATATCTATTGGAAACAGATCGAAAAATGGGTATTGGCAGATGGCGACAAGTACGATTTCTATATCGAAAACTATGGATCGTCAAAAGATTTCAATGCTACATTAGGTACTCAGTTGGCATTCGACAAAGCTCTTAATTATAATGAGAGCCAGGAACATGCAGTAAATATGGAACGTGCAATGTATGATGCATGGCTGGCCTACACAGCACTTGAAGATGCCGGATATAACTGCTATGCAAACAACTTGAACAAAGATCCTAATTCCATCGGCTACAACTTGATGAGAATGTTTGCAGACGGTGAAATGGTTAATTTCGACACCATTCAGGACAGCATCCTTCATTCTGTTTCGAAAGGTACTGTAGTTACTGACTACATCGGATATAGCGACGATGAATTAGAAGGTTACGATTTTAATTTCGTTCGGGATGAAAAAACGCTTAGTCTTAAAGTTGGTAGCACAGAATATGTAGCAAAAGAAATCACAAGCGAGCAAGGTGTTACATGTACATATGAGTTTACTGCACCGGGTGCATCAGAAGCTACTTTCCTTCTTGAGTACTATTATGGAAATGGAACAACCGAAGAACATTTTGATTGGACGTTTGGTGAAGATGTTTCCAATATTGCTCCTGTAACTTTGACCTATCAATTAGATTTGGTAAAGAAGAGTGAAATCCCGGGAACATATGATGCAGATACTAACCAATATGCAATCATATATCCTGTCGATAGTGAAGGTAATCCGGGTAATCCTGAATACTTCCCTGTTCCGGAAGTAGAATATGTTGTTCCTTTATATGAGCTTCCCTCAACAGGAGCAAATGGTTTTTATCAGTATACATTTAGTGGAGTAATCCTAATGATTGGAGCTGCGCTAGTGATACATAAAAACAAACAAAAGGAGGAAATGTGATTAAGAGATAAAGCGAACTCTGTGATCACAATACCATTAAACAAAGTCAAAAAAGAAAATGTAAATTAAAAAAATTTCAAGAGTAAAAGGAGACGAATCATGTTTAAAATGAAAAAAATCGTAGCGAGCATTTTAACACTCGCAATGGCAATGGGAATGACCCTTGCAGCAAGTGCTACTGAAGGAACCGAACCTACTATTCCTGCTGTAGGAGACAAAGCAGAAGTAACGGTAAGTAATGTAGAAGTTGGAGCAACGGTAAAGGCTTATCAGATTGTAAAAGCACGTTATCATGAAGATGGGCATGGATTTATCGAGTATGTAAAGGCCGATGAAGAATTGGCTATTGCAACTGCAATTGCACCTACCTCTTCTGAAGTTACCACTATTGCAAAGGGAAACCTGGAAGATTTAACTATGGTAGAGTTAACTGACACTGATGCTGATGGTAACTTTGTTGCGGATCTGGATCCTGGTTATTGGATTGTTCTGGTAAATGGTGCTGTAGAAATCTATAATCCCATGCTAGTTGGTGTTGCTTACTCTGTAAGTGGTACTGATAATACCTTAACTCCTGGTAACGTTGATGCTGATGCGAGCTGGACTTTGACAACTCAGAATGCTTGGGCAAAATCTGCACTGCCTACAATTGATAAATCTATCGTTAATAGCGATGACAAAACCAATGGTAATGACGTTGCAGTTGGTGACACTGTAGAATTCCAGATTGATACTGTAATTCCCTCTTATAGTGCCGCTTACAAAGAAGTAATTGTAACTATTACTGATGAACTGAGTGCTGGTTTGGCTTTGAATGAAAATTCCATTGAAATTACTATTGATGGAGCTAAATTTACTCCTGCTGAAGGCAAAATGACTATCAATGCTTCTGGTTTTACTTTGGATCTGTCTGATGTAGCGTTGGAAAAGAGCGGAAAAGCAGTTGTAATTAACTATACTGCAACTGTAGATGCTGATTTTACATACAACTTTGATGAAAATACTAATGAAGCAACTTTGGAATACACCAACAATCCTACTAATAAAAATGAAAAGAACTCCATTAATGATAAGACCTATACTTATACATTTGCTGTCGATGGCTTGCTGAATGGTGAAAATAGTGAAACTACTAAAGAACTGTTTAAGGTAAATGAAGATGGTGAAGTTAAAGTTAAAGAAGAGACCAAAGAAGTAATTGTTGAAGGTGCTTTGGAAGGTGCTACTTTCCGCTTAGTAAATACTGTTACTGATAAAGCGTATGAAGCTACTTCTGCAGCTGATGGTTCCTTGACCTTCACTGGTTTGGATTGTGGTACTTACGAACTGTATGAAATTGCTGCTCCTGCTGGTTACTCCATCAATGAAGAAGTACATGAAGTTGTAATTAGCGCTACTTACAATGATGATGGCACCTTGGCTACCTATACCATTACCATTGATGAAGAAGCAACTTCCACCTATACTGATACCTTAGCAGGTGAAGGAAAAGAAATCGTTAAGACCCAGATCGGTTCTACCGGTATTGTAAACACCGAGCTGATTGCTCTGCCCGGTACTGGTGGTGTTGGTACTACTATCTTCACCGTAGTTGGTTGTGCAGTAATGATTGGTGCAGCATTCCTGTTCTTCATGAATCGCAAGAAAGAGGAGTCCAAATAATCAATAAAAGATTCTAATAAACGGAATCAAAATCAGTACATACTCAGGGGCTAAATTTAGCCCCTGAGTATAGGCATATATACAACACCAAGGAGAGTGCGAATGAAAAAGAAAATTATTAACGGGATTTTTGTTATTGTTTTCTTGTTTGGATTGTCCTTGCTGCTGTATCCATATATTTCAAATTTATGGAATGAATATCGACAAGAAAAATTGATCACTCAATATGGTGAGGTTCTTGGTGAACAAGAAAAAGCAGATTATTCTTTGGAGTGGGAAGCGGCAAAACAGTATAATCAGGATTTACTTCCACAGGTATTACCGGATGCTTTTTTTAAAGCGGAAATGGCGGAGGAGCCGGATGAAGTTTATATGTCTTGTTTGAATCTATCTGGTGATGGTATGATGGGATACGTGGAGATTCCAAAAATCGGAGTAAAAGTTCCAATTTATCATACCACAAAGGAAAATGTGCTTGAAAAAGCAGCCGGGCATATAGAAGGAAGTTCATTACCGGTGGGTGGTGAAAACACTCATGCAGTGGTTTTAGCACACCGAGGCCTTCCAAATTTACCGTTATTTACAGATCTTGATTTAGTAGAAGTGGGAGATCGTTTTCAAATTCATGTGTTAGATGATATTCTGTATTATGAGGTAGATCAAATTTTGGTGGTAGAACCTTCAGATATACAGAATCTGGCAGTGGAGGAGGGGAAAGATCTGGTTACCCTTATGACCTGTACACCTTTTGGTGTGAATTCCCATAGGTTGTTGGTTCGAGGGCACAGAATAGAAGCGGAGTCTGAAGTTCTGGTTCAGGAAGAAGTTCAACCGACTGAAGTGGAAAAAGAAGGTAGCTTGCACACAAACTACTTGTTTTGGGTAGTGGCAGGCCTTTCGGTTACCGGAATCGTTGTTTTGATTTTATATTTGTGGGAACGCTGGAAACATGTCCATATTCCTCAACATGCAAGAAAGAAAAAGTAAATATGAAACGAAAAATTGCAAATGGATTGTTAATTCTTCTGTTTTTAATAGGATTTGGGATATTAGTGTATCCAACGGTATCAGATCAGTGGAACAAATATCGACAAAGCAAACTGATAACCAGCTATGAAGAAGCCATGGGAAATTTTCAAGAAGAAGATTTTACGACGGAATGGGAGAAGGCAGAAAGATTTAATAATGCTTTAGCGTATAACGCATTATACAGCGATGTATTTGCTGAAGAAGAAATAAAATTGGAAGATACAGAGTACTGGAAGGTGCTCAACTTAACACAAGATGGTGTAATGGGATATTTAACCATCCCAAAAATAAATGTAAAATTGGCCATATATCATGGTGTGGCGGAAGATATATTGCAAACCGGTATTGGTCACATTAAAGGGAGTAAGCTTCCTATTGGCGGTGAAACGAATCACAGTGTATTAGCAGCGCATAGAGGTCTGCCAAGTGCCAAACTCTTTACCGATATCGATCAGCTTATCAAAGGTGATATGTTTTACATCCATATAATGGATCAAACTTTTGCTTATCAGGTAACTAAAATCTACGACATGATCGATAAAGATGATGCCGATACTCTGGGGGAGGCGCTATCGCTGCAGGAAGGAGAAGATTTGGTAACCCTCTTTACCTGTACACCCTATGGGGTGAATTCACATCGACTTCTGGTACAAGGATCAAGAGTGGAGTATGTAGCAGATGAAGAAGTGGAAAGTATTTCGGTACCAGAGGCTATGTTGGAGTCGGTTCAGAATTATTATATGATCTATTTGATCTTAGGTCTTTCGGTAACGGTGCTGATTATTGTAATCATGAAATTCATTTTTGGTCGTAGTAAGAAAAAGAAAATTTCGATGAAGGAAACGAAGTCGGAAATAAATAAAGAAGAAAAACTCTAAACTTTCGAAACAAGAGATTTAAGGAGGTAGAGATCATGATAAAAGACAAAATGAAAAAAACTGGAACCCTGATGGTAACACTGGCATTGTTGTTGTCGGTGCTGATTTTACCGCAGGTAGGTGCAGCTGTTGGCGTTGAGAATGAGCGAACTGATTGTGCCATCGAAGTAAACGTGACTGGCTGTGGGCTTAAGGAACTCAGCGGCGCTGATGAAAATGTGGAGGCGCTTCCCATTACCGTAAACCTGTATAAGGTAGCAGATATCAGTGTAGAAGGAGAATATTTTGCAGCAACAGGCTTGGAAACACTGGAGCTTTCTGGTTTGACCAATGAAACCACCGCAGAAGAGTGGGCTGAAATGGCCAAGTTGGTGAAAGATGAAATCGAAGCAGATGCAATGGAAGTGACTGCAACCGGTAAAACGGAAAATGGTAGTGTAACCATTACCAACCTAGTAGCTGGTTTGTATTTGGTAGATGCACAGCAGGTGCTGTCCGATTATTATCAATATGACTTCACACCTTATTTGATCTCTTTGCCTAACAACTATTACTATACCAAAGGCGATGATACCTGGGTATATAAATTGACCGGTGACAAAGCAGTGGGCTTAAAACCCGAAAAGTCCGACCGCTATGGTGATCTGGTGATCAATAAGGAGTTGGATGTATACAACGAGACGCTTGGCGGTGCAAACTTCGTATTCCAAATCGAAGCTGCTAAAACAGATATCGACACAGAAGAGGTAAAGGTGGTATACAGTGATGTAGTATCCATGACCTTCGAAGGCTATGGTACCGACAGCATTATGATCGAGCATATTCCGGCAGGATCCGAAATCGTGGTGACCGAGGTATATAGTGGTGCCAGCTATGAACTTACATCTGCTGCGTCCCAGACGGTTACAGTGATTGCGGAAGATGCGGTAGAAACAAACTTCAGTAACACCTTTAATGAAAAGCTGAATGGCGGAACTGGCTTAGTAAACAGCTTTGCATACAACAGTGAGAGTGGCGAATGGACTCATTCCGCTGCTGTAGATTCAACACCGTAAAGGAGGTAAAAAGGCATGAAAAGAAATAAAATGAAGATCTGCCTTAGCGCAGCGGCATTAGTGCTGGCAATGAGCGTTATGATTGGAACGGCAATGGCTTATTTTACCACCTATGCAGTGGCAGAAGGCGGTGTAACGTTGGATCTTGGTTTTACTCAAACCGAGATCAATGAAGAAGTGGTAAATGGAAAGAAACAGATCGTACTGGAAAATACCAGCGACTACGATTGTTATGTAAGACTAAAAGCTTTAACCGGTAACGCCCATAAAGACGGAATTGCATATTCCGAACCTGATGGAGCAGGGCTGTGGACTCCTGGTGTCGATGGTTACTATTATTATAATGGCATTGTGGCTGCAGGCGAAGCTACCAGTCAGATCGATGTAAGTTTTATTCTTCCGCAGGAGAATCAAACTGACTTTAATGTAATTATTATTCAGGAGTGTACACCGGTGCTGCTGGATGAGAACGGGGAAGCCTATGCCGACTGGTCCGTCACCGCTGACATTAGCCAAAGCGTATACGAAGGGGAGGATGAGTGATGAGCAATAAGAAGTCATTTAAACTTAAACCCTTATACTTGTTGATTGCAGCAGCTGTGCTGCTGATCGCAAGTACAGTGGGCAGCACTCAGGCAGCGCTGACTTACTATAGTGAAAATTATGCTGCAGAAGTAAAAGTATCCAACATTGGAGTTGGTCTTTTGGAGAATGGCGCTCAAGTAGGAGAAGAATTACTGGGCGAAATGATCGCTGAGGGCAAAGAACTGGTGCTCGGCAAAACATATAATGAGGAATTAAGTGTAGTAAATAGTGGTTCTATTGATTCCTATGTACGTGTAATCGTAAGAAAAAGCTGGCAGGATGCAGAAGGTGTGAAAGATACCAAGCTTTCTCCTGAACTGATCGACCTGAACTTTGTAACCGGAAACGGTTGGGTGATCGATGAGAGTGCTTCTACTGCAGAAAGAACCGTACTGTATTATACCGGAATCCTTCCTGTTGGAGCAGTGACTCCTGCCTTTACAGATACACTTAGAATCGATCCTGCGATCATGACCAAGATCGTTGAAACGGTAGATTCTGATGTGATCGGTGGAAAAGAGTACAAGACCATTACTTATGTGTACGAATACGACGGCTATACCTTTAACGTAGAAGCAGAGGTAGATGCTGTACAGACCCATAACGCAGCAGACGCGATCAAAAGTGCCTGGGGCGTAAGTGTAGAGGTTTCCGCAGATGGAAGCCTGAGTTTGCAGTAAGATAGGAGGTACAGGATATGAAAAGGAAAATTTTGTGCCTTGCAGCATCTTTGCTTTTGATGTTGTCCATGTCCATTAACGTGCTGGCAGAAGATTTTGAAGGTTCCAAAGATTGGACCGTAAGCTTTGACGGCGATAAGATGGAAAGTAACTTTAAAAGCGCAGAAATGACCGAAGATATTTTGAACATTCTGCCCGGTGACAGCATTACTCTTCAAGTGAATCTAAAGAATGTTGACGAGGAAAAGTCTGATTGGTATATGACCAACGAAGTACTGCAGACGCTGGAAGAAAGTAATGATGCAGCAGAGGGCGGTGCGTATACTTATATTTTGACTTACGTGGATCCGGCGGGTGGCGAAATCGTGCTATACAGCAGTGAGGTAGTTGGCGGTGAAGATGTAAAAGATGAAGAAGGTCTGCATCAGGCAACCAATGGTTTGGAAAATTATTTCTATCTTGGCAGACTGGCTGCCAATGAACAGGCTGTGATCCGACTGTACGTACAGCTGGATGGTGAAACTCAGGGTAACGCATATCAAGATACCTTGGCAAAACTGCAGATGAACTTTGCAGTGGAGAGTGTTGGATCGGAAACCGTGGTAAAAACCGGAGATCAGAGCCCGATCGCTATGATCAGCATGGTAGCTCTTGGTTGTGCACTGGTACTTTTACTTCTGGCGATCCTTACAATGCGTATGAATAAGAAGAAAGGAGAACAGCAGTGATGAAATTGTGGAGAAAAGTTGTAACGTCCATTTTAGCAGCTGCGCTGCTGGTAAGCCTTTCTGCGGGTGCTGTAATGGCAGCTGAGCCCTATAGCTATACAGTTACTTTTTATTCTGGTAATCAGGGTACTTTTAATGGTAACGGTGGTTTGACTGTAAACAGTGAGAGTGCTGTGGTTACACAGAGTGGAGATAAGATCGTGATCAGCGGTCTGCAGACCGGCGATGAGGTTGGTTTGAATGCGCAGGCAGCTGTTACGTTGGATGCGACCAGTAAGTATTATGTTCAGGGACTTCGACTGAGCGGCCGCGATAACGATACAGTACAGGCTTCTGTATTCGTAGTGAATGGTGATGCTGATTATGTGGTTGCGTATGGTATTAAAGGTAATCAGGTAGAATATACCGTAAATTACCGTGATGATGATGGAAACGAACTGGCAGCTTCTGAAGTGTTTTATGGTAACGTAGGCGATAAGCCTGTGGTGGCCTACAAATATATCGATGGCTATGTACCGGAAGCTTTGGGTTTGACTAAGACCCTGAGTGCGAATTCGGCAGAGAATGTGTTCACCTTTGAATATGATAGAGCACCTGTGACCACTATTGTGGTGCCTGGTGGAGGTACTCAGGGCGGTGCCGATCAGGATCAGAGTACTGCCACTCCGGATGAGAGTGACACGACAGCCGAGCCTGATGATGAGTCTTTTGCCGTAACAGAGGAGTCTCAGCCTGATGAAACCGAGACTTCTGAAGTAACGGAAGAATCTATCGGTTCTGAGGAAGAGGACGAGTCTCAAATCATTGTAGATTTGGATGAAGAGAGCGTTCCTTTGGCACCCGGTGAGGAAGACGATGCAGAAGCAAAAACCGATGGTACACTAACAACTTATATTGCAGTTGGTGTGATTTCTGTAATCGTGTTGATTGCAGCGGTTGTAGTAGCTATTGTGATCAAAAAGCGCAGCAAAAAATAAGGCGGTAGCTAAGTGAGAGAGAAAAAGATAAATAAGAGCCCAGTGAGCGCAGTTTGCAGCTCACTGGGCACTATCTTGTTAGTGGTATTAATCGTAACATGCATTCCTTTTACCTTGCCAAAGTTATTAAACTATCAGGCGTATACGGTGATTTCGGGGAGTATGGAACCAGAGATCGCAACAGGGAGTCTGGTATACATAGGACGTGTGGAACCGCAGGATGTGCAGGTTGACGATGTGATTGCTTTTTATGGCGGCCGTGATTCGAATGCTATTATAACGCATCGTGTAGTGGAAAACCGTGTGATAATGGGCGAATTTATCACAAAAGGCGATGCCAATCAAACCAATGATATGAATCCGGTGCCCTATGAAGAGCTGATTGGACGGGTAGAATTGACCATGCCAAAGTTTGGTGTGGTGGCACAGGTTCTGTCGGGCACTCAAGGTAAGATTGCAGCAGGGTGCGTGATAGGATTAGCAGTAGTTCTGCATTTGGTTGCATCGATGATAGAGCGATCAAAAGGAAAAAATAATTAATAAATAGGAGCGTGTATCGAATAACTTGATACACGCTCTTTGGATGTAGAAACAAAGTTAGATAATGATTAGTTTTGTAGAGAATAATCCTGTTTTTACTTTTAAATTTATAATCTTATTTTCTGGAGAAAGTGATAGATGAATGTTTTTGGATCCCTGATCGGAAGGTAAACGATCGGTGGCAGAACGGTTAAGATGAATGTTATATCGAAGATCCCATTCGCCATAGGGAATTTGAAAGGAGAGCGTCGAATTATCGAGCCAAAGGGGATTGGCGGGGTGAGAATCGGCATACATTCCTGCATTCATGAGTTCGTGTTTTCCAGAATTCGAATGAAGAGTCAAAATAGGAATATTATTAAGCAGGATCTGCAAGTAATCACCGGAACTATACAACCTGCTGGCTTCTATATTCTTAATACCTTTGATGGTAATTTGAGAAAATTGAGTTTCCGGGGTTGCTCGAAACTGAGCCAAGATCGCTTGTTGTCTTTCTATATACAAATCATTTTCGCTGCGCAGAGGAGTCCGATGAAGGATAATTTTTCTAATATCTTCATCGGAATCACGGAAAACGACCTGATTTAAGCCATGTGACCGAACCGAATTAAGAATCTCGGCTTTAACTGCGACAAAGCAACTGGAGACCAGTTTGACCTTTCCATTTTCTGTTTTTTCGATTGCTTTACGGTTGCTCATGAAATGGAGTTCGTGATATCCGTGGGAACGGGTACTAAATAAATACGTGGAAATGGCGTTGTAGCAAAAACGATACTGTGTATGGTAGTCTCTTTTGCCGGTAACATGAATGATCATGGAGTTATCCTGAAATTGAAATTCTGTATGTCCTCCGTAACGATTTTCAAATTGATAGGTATACATAGTTCTTCGATTTCTTTCTCATCAATTAGTCTATTTTGTAATTCACAACATTTCCAGCAAAATCGGCTGTCACAATACCATGATCCATGCGCATCGGTGAAACAAACGAAGGAGCGCCCATGCAGCGGCGATCCAACAGCTCGCCTGTGTTTTTGTTGTATACATATAAATAACCATCGGAAGCGGAGAAAATCAGTTTATCACCTTCGACCAGTACAGAACCGTCGACAGTACTGATTTCGCCTTGAGAATAGGCTACAGAATAGATCATAGCCGGTCCGCACCCAAAGGTCTGTTTCAGTTCGAAGGTTTCAGTATCTATAGCTACCACACCATGCTCGGAAGTACCCAAGTAGTATGTGTTGCCATCACGCACAGGCTGACCGCACACGTTGAAATAAAATGGTGCAAGATCATGGATATTCAGCACTTCTCCGGTGGCTGCATCCAGAACAAAGATCAAATAACCGTTGGGAGCGATCAGTTTATCACCATCCAGCAAAGGAGTTGCGTAACCAAAGAGTTGCTTTTCCGGCTTCATGTGCCATACACGCTCGCCGGTTTCAATATTGAAAGCGGCAATAAAGCCCCAGTTAGCGGTGACGATTACCATGTTTTCGTAGAAGTTCAAGCGGCTAGAAGCTCCGTTACACCAGCCCTGCTTTTCTGGTACCCACAGAATCTCGCCGGTAGCTGGATCCAGTGCGCTGATCTGCTGGCAATAGCCTGCAAATAATTTACTCTTATAAAAAGCAATATTCAAAGCAGAACCTACATGGTTGGCGATAGACACCCGATTCTGCCACAATAAACGGCCTGTAGAGGCCTCTAAGGCATAGATGATACCCTGATGGTCCTGCGCATAAACAACGCCATTAAACAGCGTAAAATCGTTTTTAATGCTGTTCTCGGTTTGGAAGAACCATTTGATTTCGCCCGTAGGGCTCAACAAACTGATGCCGCAGGCTTTGGGGAAGCCATCGTCCACGGTGGCCACCAGCAGGCCGTCCTCGGTCACAAGAGGAGTGGCATATTGGATGCGGCCGGGTACTTTGGCTACCCATGCCGAGGTTTCATCGGGAGCGATGAATTTATCTTCATTATTATAAATAATTCTGGTGGTAAGGCCGGCATTGGAATCGACTTGAATGATGCGTAGACCCGCGGGAGAGGAGTCGATGCCGCCAAAGGCGGGGTTGGCAGTGCACACATATTGCACGCCTTCTTCAGTTTTGAAGGTGTGCACATGGAAGTGGCCGTGGATCAAAGCCTTGAAATTGTTTTCCTTTAATAGGCTCATGCGCTCGGGAGTGTTGATGTGGAATTCACCCGGTTCTTTAGCGCCGCCATGACAGGTAATAATGAGGGGCTGGGAGGGATCTTTCAATTTCAAATCATTTTCTAACCAGGTCCATTGATCTTCACGCTCATAGCCGGAAGGTGCTTCGCCGTGGTCGATGGAGGCTACGATGTAGTGGATGCCTCCAAAGTCAAAGGAGTACCATACAGGGCCGTATAAGGACTCGAAGGTATATTCACCGTAAGGATCTTTAACAAAGTCATGATTGCCTAGGGTGTGGCGAACCGGTACGCCCAGAGTCTTGTGGTTGAATACTTCGCGATGTTTGATCAAACCAGGCTTGCGGCAGATGTCGCCTGTGTGTAGAATAAAGTCGGCTTGCTGCTGTGCAGCCTTTTCTTTTACAAAGGGGATCCAATGATCAAGACCGGTAGCAGAGGCACTAATTTCGGTGTCGGAAAGATGAAGGATGGTATGAGGGCTGCGCTGGGCAGCAGGGGTTACATGGAAGTCATAGTCGGTTTGGCCGGGAAGGATGGGGGTGTACCAGTCGTCGTGTACCTGAGTGAGTAAGCCGACGCTGATGAGGTGGGCGCGGTCCCAACCGGGGAGCTGATAGCGGCCTTGGGCGTCGGTTTTGGTGACATGTCGGCCGTCGGTGAGGGTAACGCCGCTGATGGGCTGATTGGTGAGTGTATTATAAACTATGCCTGTGTACATAGATGAGCCTCCTGAGTTTTTCTTCTATATTACTACGCTAAAGGAGTGGTGTAAAGATGAACTTTTTTAAAAATTGTACTTGACAACTGAGGGGTTATCTAGTATAATAATCCCCGACGCATTAATCGGGAGTTCAATTCCGGGGTGTAGCTCAGTTTGGCTAGAGCGCCTGATTTGGGTTCAGGAGGCCGCAGGTTCGAGTCCTGTTACCCCGATCCTGCAATCTTCTACTGAGAACATGTGAGCGTTATGTGTGCCTGTAGCTCAGTTGGATAGAGCAGCGGCCTTCTAAGGCGCGTGTCCGGGGTTCGAATCCCTGCAGGCACGTTGTCCCTTTAGTGCAAAGAGACTACTACATGGTGGGTATGGTTCAGTTGGTTAGAGCGCCAGATTGTGGCTCTGGAGGTCCTGGGTTCGAGTCCCAGTACCCACCCTGTCCGATTTTTATTGGGTAGTCGCCAAGCGGTAAGGCACAGGATTTTGATTCCTGCATCCGAAGGTTCGAGTCCTTCCTACCCAGGTCTACCAAATAAAATTTGGTTAAAATACTTGACATTCTAATCATTATGTGATAGAATGTTAACCTGTTGGGGGATTAGCTCAATTGGTAGAGCACCAGACTCTTAATCTGGGTGTTCGGGGTTCGAGACCCCGATCCCTCACTAGCATCTCAGAAATGAGGTGCTTTTTTTGTATCTAAAAACAAATCGAAGTTTGCTTTGCATTCAAATAAAACAATAAAAAGAGAATCCCAACCATGAGAGTCGCACACTACTGTAGCGCTCGAATGGTTGGGATTCGTTGTATGTTTAATTGAATGCCAGCAAACTCGCTGCGGCCTTGCCATTCTCGATCTCTAACAGCGCATAACTGCGAGCGCTACCGCCACGGGGTTTGGTCAGGGAGCCGGGATTCAAAAACAAGATCCCATTTTCCTCCATATTAACAGGTACGTGAGTATGCCCAAATAAAACAATATTGGCACCCATGTCACGGGCCTTTTGCTTAATGTGGCTCAGACCCATACCCACCTGGTACAGATGCCCATGGCACATGAGGACCCGGCGGCCCTCCACATCAAATAAACGCTTATATGGCACCGAACTGGGAAGGTCGCAATTGCCATTCACGCCCGCAAAAGCCAGTTCGGGAGTGCGGCCGTATTCACGCTCTAAATATTTCAAGTCGGAAGCATTATCACCCAGATGCAAAACACCATCGATCAGGCTTTTCCAGTGCTCCAGTACTTTAGCAGCATCAAGAGTATTGCCGTGAGTATCACTTAAAACCAAATAACGCATTATAGGATTCCTTCTTCTTTCAGCAGCTGAGCCAATACGCGCAGGGCCTTACCACGATGGGAAATCTCGTGCTTTGCCTCAGCAGACATCTCGGCAAAGGTCAAACCGGTTTGAGGAATAAAAAAGATCGGATCATAGCCAAAGCCATTTTCACCTTTAGGCTCATGATCAATTAAACCTTCACAGGTTTCCAAAACGGCAAGCTCACGACCATCGGGCAGTACAGCTACCATGGCGCATACATAACGAGTGGTGCGCTTTTCTTCGGGAACATTTAACATTTTATCCAGAATGATCTGATTTTTCTCGGTATATGGAGTATCTTCACCCAGCCAACGAGAAGAATAAATGCCGGGCTGACGATCAAAAAAGTCAATTTCAATACCGGAATCATCGGAAATTACAGTATCGGTATAACCCTCAGCCTTGCGAGCCTCCCAAACGGCCCGAGCCTTGATGCGAGCATTTTCGGTAAAGGTGGTGCCTGTCTCGTCAATTTCAATATCGATGCCGGCTTCGGTCATGGTCAATACATGGCAAAGACCGCCGGTAATATCTTTGATCTCGCGGACCTTGCCGGCATTTTTAGTAGCTAAAATTAATGTCTGCATGAGTGCATCCTCCGTTTTATGTGTTTTACAATAAATCCCCTTTGAATTGATACAGATGCCGTGGGCGACCGGTGCCGGTACGGCTGTGTACAGACACTTTATCCACATATTTCGCCGTCACCAGCATATCCAAATACTTTCTTGCCGTCACCCGCGAAAAAGCCAACGTCGCCGCCATATCCGCCGCGGAACATTGACGATCGGGAAACTCCAGAAGAGCCTCCATGACTTGCCGGCAATGTTCAAGTTCAACCTCGGAACAGGTCGCTAGCGAAAGACTGCGCCGGCTGTCGCCGGAAAAGAAGAAACGATCCAGCTGGTTCTGAGTTAGAGCGCAGCCCGCCGAAAGGCCTCTTTTTAGAGCAAGGTATCGCCGCAGGCTCTTGCGAAGCCTGCGAGGGGAAAAAGGTTTTAGAATATAATCAATGGCCCCCAACTGCTGAGCACGGGTAAAGGATGAAGGTGAGGTGTCGCAGGTAACCGGCAAAAAGTCGGTGCTGGCACTTTGCCGCAGCTGCAGCAGAAGGTTCGTCACTTCGTCACACTGAAGGTCGATTTCTGCCATGAAAAGGTCCGGTAGGTCGGCTTCCGGTTTTGCCGGAAGCGAGGAAAATACCCGGAGGTTAACCTGGTTACCGGCTACACTGCGCCAAGCAGCGGCCAGATCTGCGGCAATGGCCACATCAGGCTCCAGGATCCACACGTTCAGTTTCATGGCAAAATCCTAAATAAAGTAAATATAAGTGAGTGAGTTACAATAAATTTAGTTTTGGGTGCCCCAAAAGCCGCCTTGCGGAGCTTCAGGGGTGTCGACAATTTCCATCTGCAGCTGCATTGTTAACGGTTCGTTAGCGTTACGGCCGCGTACAACAGTTACGGTTACAATATCGCCTTCTGAATAAGAGAGAAGCAGCTCATTGTATTGTTCCAAAGTAGTCAACTGTACACCGTCCAGTGTGGTGATGATATCACCGGAGCGAAGACCGGCACTTTCACCGGAACTGCCGGGGCGTACACTGTAAACTACCAGACCAGAAGGAACATGATATAAAGCTGCCAAAGATTCGGAAAGGAAGGTACTATCTTCGATGCCGCCCAGCAGCAAGCTTTGAATGGAGCCCTTGCTATATAGTGAATTCGCTACTTCTAAAGCACGGTTGATGGGGATGGCAAAACCAATACCTTCTACATCTTCCAGAGCGATCTTGCTGGAGTTGATGCCGATCACCTGACCGTGCTCATTAAACAAAGCACCGCCGGAATTGCCGGGGTTGATGGCCGCATCGGTTTGAATATAAGTGCTGGGGGTGGTCGAAATGGTCAGCTCTCGTTTAGGATAACTGATAACGCCCACCGTCACGGAGTTGGAGTAAGCTAAGTCGTAGGGGGATCCAACGGCAATTGCAATATCGCCGGAGCGAATGGTATCGCTGTCACCCATATCCGCTATGGTCAAAGAGGAAAGCTGCTCGGGGGCAAGCTGAGTGGTATCCAGTGCTACGACAGCAATGTCAGATTCGGTGTCGGAACCGATCAGTGTCAACTCGTATAAAGTATCACTTTGCATATACATGTTGATGGACTGCGCATCTTCTACCACATGAGCATTGGTGATGATATACAGGTGGTCGCCATCCTGCCGATAGATTACACCGGAACCAATACCCTGGCCGGCAATACCGTCTTGCACAACATCGACTACAATGGTGATGACACTGCTTTGTACTCTTTCGCTGGTTTCGGCGATTACAGCATTGTCCTGAACCAAGGAAAGCAGCTTTTGGAATGAGTTACCGCTGTAACCATTATCGGCCAGCATGAAAGTAGGTTCGCCGTGACCATTTTCCTTTTCGGTAACAAAGAATAAAGTGGCACCCAGTGAAAGACCAAATACAATGGTACACACTAAACAAATCAGCCAGGTCAGCCACTTGCGTGGCCGTTTGGGGGATTTGTCTTCTGTATTACGATTTTCTTCAAAATTCATATTGACTCCAATCTTTTCGGCCGAAAGGCCGGAGGGGAAGTACTAAAAAGCCGAATGCAGAATATATATAAAAAGGAGAGCTTTCGGCAAGCCCTCCTTCGTAGGTCGTACATGGGCCCTAAGCGCCAGGCCGGGCGTAGGGGCGGAAATTATTCAGCGCTCTGAATGTTCAGTTCGGATTCCGGAGGCAGCAGGATGATCATATCGATCTCCAGGCCGGTCTCGATGGACATGTTGTTGTACTCAGCAACAGCGGCAACGAAATCGATGTCGTAGGTGCCATAGTAATCAGCTACGATACCGGAGAGATATTCACCTTCGGTAACGACCCATTCCACAACATCACCGGACTCGGTGGTTTCGGACTCTTCAGCAGTAGAGGATTCTTCGGTTGTGGTGGAGCTTTCCAGGGTTGTACCGGACAGGTTGCTATCATCCACGATGACGGAAGAATCATTCAGTACCAGAGAGTTATTGTTGATCAGAACAGAGTTCTGAGATACGCTATTTTGAGAAACGGAGGAGTTGGTGGTAACTTCTTCGTCGGAACCGCTGCCGCCAAAGGCGGAGATGATGAGGATCAGCAGCAGGATGATGGCAACAGCGCCGCCGGCTAGCATAGCCAGACGTTTGGGGTTGCTCAGAAGCTTATCCAGCAAGCTGCCTTCGTCGTCCATATCATCGGGATCATCATTAATGGAGGAGAGGTTCTGCATGCGGCGGGGAGCCGGGGCTACCTCTTCTACGAAATCTTCACGAGTCTCTTCCACTTCTTCGGGTTCGGTTTTGCGGATGGCCTGAATCTTGGAGAGCAGTGCACCGCCGGCACGGGAAATCTGAGAGGGCTCTTCTTCGACAGCGGGCTTCTCGTAGTTTTCCTTTCTCGGAATGGTAGAGTTTCCGCGCTTGGGAGCCTCGCCGGGAGCATCTTCCACACGCAGGATCATGATGGTCATATCGTCTTTGCTATGGTCAGCAGCAGCCTTGATCATCATGTTGGCCAGGGTGTCTACAGAAGCATCTTTCAGCAGACGAACCATACGCTCCAATTCCTCGTTGGGCAGAGCATCGGAAACACCATCAGAACAGATAATGAAGGTGTCACCGGGATAGAATACAAAATATTTGGAAAATGCCTCATCTTTGGCATCGTAAATGTCGTCCATACCCAGATATGCGGTCAGATTGGAAGAGATTTTGTGAACTTCAGCCTGGGCCTGAGAGATCACACCCAAACGATACATATCGGTGGATTCCAGATGGTCATCGGTGATCTGCAGCATGCGACCACCGCGTACTACATAGATACGGCTATCACCCAAATGAACAGCCAGACCACGGTTGCCGTGCAGGAACAAGCTGGCAAAGCAGGAACCCATGGCATCACGGCCGGCTTCGTTTTTCTGGCGCTTCAGAACGCGGTTGGCATCTACCATGGCCTCCCAAATGCGCTCTTTTTCGATTTTACCCACATCATTCAGAGTGGTCTGCAGACGCTGCATCATCTGCATTACAACATTGCCGGACTGTGTACCCAGTTCACGGTCGTTTTCTACGCCCAGTTCAGAGTCACACACACCATAAATTTGAAAATCCGCATGGGATACTTTATTAATGACAGATTTGGAATCGGAGCCTACATTTACATAGCGTCCGTTCACATACATATTATCGAGGTTCAGTTCTTTTCCCGTTGAAGACAGGCCATAGGCCAATATCTTTAATTCTTCACCCATTGGTGCACCACCTTTTTCTAATTTTCTCTTATCTTATATAGACATGCCGCAGGCCAAAAAGCGAGCGAGCAACATAATAAGCCTATTTTCCTATCATTATATACTAAAGAGCCTTTAAGTTCAACGGATTTTTTGCAAATTTACTCGGATTTTCGCACTTTTTACACCTTGGAAATAGAGGATGCAGCGGCGCAAAGAGCAGGTAGTGCGAATAAGATATGATAAAGGAGGTAGAGGTATGCGGTATTATCAAAATATTGAGTATAAGGCCGCGCGGCGGCTAATGGATGATGGTCGATACGCCGGCAGGGGATGCCCCTGCCGGATTCTGGATGTGCGAGAACCGGAAGAATACGCTGCGGGGCATCTTCCGGGAGCAGTCAACGTTCCTTTGTATCAGATCGTCCGTAAAGTTCCGTATATAATGCCGGGGCGACAGCAGCCGCTATTGGTGTACTGCGGCAGTGGAGCCCGCAGTTTGCCGGCGGTGCAGGTACTGGCTGTTATGGGATATCGGAATCTTTATAACTTATATAAAGGGATCGAGAACTGGCCCTATTCATTGGTACAAGAGACTCGGCGGAGAGGATGAGTCAATGGCGTTTTTAGAAAAAAATAAAGAGAATTTGAATTGTATAAAAAACCTATTGACTTATGTGCGAGACTTTGCTAACATTCTATAAACGACCTCGGCAAGAAACGGATTTGTATGAAAGTAAATATTGATTCGAAAGTCCTGCATCGAGGCTAAGAATGAAGTGAATTGAAAATTAAAATTGGAGGAATCATATAATGAGTATTTTAGACAGAATCCAAAAAATTATTGAAGATGAAACCGGTATTGCAGCAGAAGTAACCATGGACAGTACCTTTGAAGATCTGGAACTGGATAGTTTGGACCTGGTTGAACTGACTGTAGCCTGCGAAGATGAATTTGGCATTGAACTGGCATTGGATACCGTTCCTAAAAACGTTGGCGAATTGGTAGAAATGATCGCAGAAATGATCGGAGAAGAGGAATAATCGATCTGTCGTAAACATGTTAAATACAGCGGCCTGATAAAAAGGGCCGCTGTTTGATTCAATGGCCTTGTGTCGACAAAAGGAGATGGACGATGATGAAAAAATGGATGTGTCTGCTGCTGGCCTCAATGCTGCTGCTGACCGGCTGCAGTTTGCTGCCCGGCGAAGAAGAGAGCAGTATAGCAGAAGAACAGAATGCGGTGGTTCAAATAGAGGACGACACGGAAAGCGCTGAATCTGAAGCAGTCGTTGTAAGTGAGAGCAGTGAAACTGTTGAAGAAGAGAGTGAAGCTTCTGCTTTGGAAGAAGACAGCGAGGTGCTGGAAGAGGAACAGGCGGAAATCACCGATCCTGAAATGGATTATGTGGCGCAGCGGGTGGAAGAGATCCTTTCCGGTATGACGCTGGAAGAAAAAGTAGGCCAGATGTTCCTGGCCAGAATGCCCGATTCAGCTGCTTATTATGCGGAAACCTATCAATTGGGCGGCTATGTACTGTTTGATGTTGATTTCAATGGTTATAGTCAGGAGGAAGTGATCGAGCGTATCGATAGCTGTCAGGCTGTTTCCAAGATCCCGATGATTATGTCGGTGGATGAAGAAGGCGGCACCGTGACCCGCGTCAGTGATTATTTTAGGGATTCTCGTTTCATGTCGCCCCGCGATGTGTACGCCGAGGGTGGCTGGAGCGGTATTGTTAGTGATACCATTGAAAAGTGTGAGTTACTGAAAGAGCTGCATTTGAACATGAATCTTGCACCGGTGTGCGACCTGGCGGATGATTACGGCGATTTTATGTACGATCGCTCCTTTAGCGGAGATGCTCAGGAGGCTGCCAATTTTATTGGTTGGACGATCAGTACTATGAATCAGCAGGGAATTGGTTCTTCGCTGAAACATTTTCCGGGTTATGGCAATAATGTGGATACTCATACCGGTATGGCCATCGATTATCGTGAGGCGCAGGAGTATTATGACTACGATTTAGTTCCCTTTATGGAGGGGATTGAGATGGGTGCCAGCAGTGTGATGGTATCTCACAATATTGTGACTTGTTTTGATGATTATTATCCTGCATCTTTATCACCGGAGATCCATCGGATCCTGAGAGAAGACCTGGGCTTTGAGGGTGTGATCATCACTGATGACTTGGTGATGGGAGCGATTCAGGACTTCTGCGGTGAGGTCAATTCGGCCGTGTATGCGGTGGAAGCGGGCAACGATATGCTGATCTCCACCAACTTTGAAAGTCAGTTTGAATCCATTATGGCTGCCATCGATGAGGGCCGCATTACTGAGGAGCGGATCAACGAGTCGGTGCGCCGTATTTTGACTATGAAGATCAACATGGGACTGATGTAAGGTCAAAGCGTCATAGTCGGTGAATCCCTTTAAAAAGTGCTTAAATACTGAATTTTTTAACAAAAAGGACTGCGAATATCTTGCAGTCCTTTTTTAATTGTGGTAGAATGAAGTATCTTTTTAAAAGGGTTTTTAAAACTAACCGAGGGGCGCTGATGATGAAGCAGCAGACTTGGCCTTAGGTCTCTGTCTATTGTTTTGCTATGCAGCTGCCCGAGCTACCCGGAATGGAGAAACCAAATGAGTGACATTCGTTATAACAAATCGATCGTTAAAAATATCAATGAAAGCCTGATTCGCAAAGCGCTGCGAGGATCCGAGGTGTTTACCAAAACCAAGATCGCCCGCGACACAGGGCTCAGCTTTCCTACGGTAAGCCGTATTTTAGATGAAATGGCGCAGGAGGGTGAGATCCTGAGCAACGGTGTAGACCCCACCACCGGTGGCCGTCATGCACATTCTTATACGGTAAATCCCGACTATGCCTATGTGCTTTGCCTGTATTATCCGGGTCGTTCTTTGCATACTCTGGTACTGAATGCACTGGGTCAGCCGGTGGAGAAAGAAAAGTTTCTGGCTGAGTCAGGCCGCTTGAAGGAACAGATCGATGAGATCGTGGAACTGAAAATGAAGAAATATCCGATCCGCGCCATCTCCGCAGGTCTGCCCTGGGGCATCAATAACGGCACCATTTTGTTTGGTGCTAAGTCCTATGGCTTGGAAGGATACAACCTTCAGGAGCACCTGGAAGAAAAGTTCGGAGTCAGCGCTCGCGTGGAAAACGACATGAACACCATTGTGACAGGTTGTTATAACCGTATGTTCACCGATGAAAAGGTATCCATTGCTTGTGTGAATTTTGGAAATCGTGGGTGCGGCTGTGGTTTGTATTTGGATGGTCATTTGGTGCGTGGCACCAATGGATTTGCCGGCGAGCTGCGTTACCTTCCTATGAACCACGAGGCTAACTTAAATGCCGAATACGAAGGCGGATTTATGTCACACGATGCGGTGACCCGCATCGCACAAACCGTATCTTCCCTTTGCGCGACTGTGGACCCGGCTTGCATCGTATTTTATAAAAACCCTATTGTGGAAAATATTCTGCCTGAAGTAAGGGAAGCTTGCAGTCGGTATCTGCCCGATGAGGTGATTCCGGAGCTGATCTTAACGGAAACCTATCAGGAAGATTTTGAGCGCGGGTTGGTACAGTTCGGCACTGATCAGCTGCTGGCAGGTTATCGTATTATTAACCGATAAATAATTATTACAGAAGAGTTTTACTGAATCCCAACCGGCGCTGCCGGCTTGGGATTCGTTCATGATTTTGGACGATAAGGGGATTTGATTATGGCAAAAGCATCTTGGCTGATTCGCGATAAAGAATTTTATAAGCGTTTGTTTTTGCTGGCCTTGCCGTTGGCGGGTCAGAGTATTTTGACTTTTTCTGTTAACCTGGCGGATAACATCATGGTGGGTCAGCTTGGTGACACCGCTATTTCCGGTGTATATATGGCCAATCAGTGGAACAATCTGCTGCAAAAGTTTGTGCAGGGCTTCTGTACTGCATCGCTTGTCATTGCCACTCAGTATTGGGGGCGGCGGGATACCGATAGTATTAAGACCATCAGTGCCATGACGGCGAAGTTTTGTTTGACCGCCGGTTTGGTCTTCTTCTTAATGGCTTTTGTATTTCCTGAGTGGCTGCTGGGTATGTATACCACCGAAGCGGAGGTTATTAAAGAGAGTACCCGCTATTTGCGGATCGTGTGCTTCTCCTATTTGTTCTACTGTGTGACCGAGGTGCTCATGGCCTCCATGCGCTGCGTGGAAACGGTGGGTATAGGTTTGTATACATCGATCAGTACGCTGTGTATCAACGTGGTTTTGAACTACTTGTTGATCTTCGGTAAGTTTGGTATGCCCAAGATGGGCATTCAGGGTGCGGCGGTTGCTACCCTTGTGGCCCGTATGGTGGAAACGGCCATCATGGTTTATTACGTGAAAGTTAAGGATAAGAAGTTAGGACTGAAACTAGCTGATATTTTGCGGCACAGCCGCGTGCTTTTGAAAGACTACATACGCTACGGTATTCCGATTTTTGCGGGTTCCGCCATGTGGGGCATCAATATGACGGTGCAGAGCTCGATTATTGGCCGCCTGGGCGAGAGCGCGATTTCGGCGGTGAGCATTTCCAACAATATGTTTGAGATTACCTCTGTAGCCATGTACGGTGTGTCCAGTGCGACGGGTATTATTATTGGTAAGACCGTGGGCAGCGGCGATTATGAGCTGGTTAAAAAATACGCCAAGACCCTGCAGCTGGTGTTCATCGGCATGGGTATTGGTACCAGTATTTTGATGTATTCCAGCCATTGGTTGATTCCGGTGCTGTATCCCACCATTACGGCGGAGACGGCGACGGTTGTGTATCAGCTGATCTGCGTGCTGACGGTGATGGTGCTGGGTACGGCTTATCAGGTGTCTTGTCTGACGGGTATTGTGCGTGCGGGCGGCTGTACACATTTTGTATTTGTAAATGATACCATTTTCATTTGGTGTGTGCTGATCCCCTCCGGTCTGCTGGCGGCCTTCGTGTTTGACGCCCCTGCCTGGGTGGTATTTGCCTGCCTGAAGTGCGATCAGATTTTGAAGTGTATTGTGGCGGTTGTGAAGGTGAATCGCTTTAAGTGGATCAAGAATATTACGAGAGACAGCGCTGAGACGAAGGCGTGAGTGTCGGGAATGTGATAAAAGTACAATTGAATAGCACCTTTCGGGGCAGGATGAAAGAAAATTCATTTTGCCCTTGTTTCTTTGCGCGCATTACGTTATAATGTGATTAGTGAGTGATACTTCTGCGAAAAAGGAGGCGAAGTTATGTTTTTAATGGATACCATATTGGGCGATGAGAGATATGCTCAGTCGATACAAGGATGGTCGCTAAGCGAAGAACAGGGCAGGGCCTTGATCAATGCTGTGCTGGTACTGGCTGCTTTAATTGCTATTTATTTAGTTTATCGAGTGATCGAAAGAATTGTTTGTCGCTTTTTGCCTACTAAAACTGAAGTCGTAATCGTAGAACGGACTCACTTTAATCAGGTAGGCAATAAAATGAAGGTAAAAAACGTGGCCACAGGAAAGAAAAGAATTGTACTGATGCGAGGTGCCCAGTTCAACGAAGGATCTAAAGGCGAGTTGGTGCGTCAAGGACGCTACGGAATCAGCTTCACGCCGGAAGCTGAGGAAGAAACGAAGGATCTTAAAAAGTATTACCAGAAAAATAAATTCAAAAAGTAACTATATGTGATGAAATTCAAGGGCCGGATCGATGGATCCGGCCCTTTTGTACGAAATGTTTGCCTCTCGCGTAATTTTGTTCATAAATTTTCTTCAGAACTATTGACGGATTTATGAAGAAAATTTATAATAGATGAATCGGACCCTATATGTCCGAATGGATCCAAATCCTGATTTAAATCCTATCGAAATCAAGAGGCTAATATATAATGAAGAAAAACAAAGGAATGGGCTTATTTATCGGCGGCCGTGTGCTGCAGTTTGTACTCATACTGCTGGCGGCCAGTGTGCTGATCTTCGCCATGAGCCACATATCGCAGATCGACCCTGTAGCCGTCATACTAGGCGGCAAGCAGACCTCGGCAGAAACCATCGCC
>JAZQWC010000078.1:0-27852 GCA_045632125.1 Bianqueaceae bacterium | reverse complement strand
TCCAAATCCCTTTCTGCTGCAGGTTGATATATGCTGATCAACAAAAAAACGCTTTCGTCTCTTCATTGATTCAAAGAGACGAAAGCGTTAACTTCTTATTTAACCTTCCGCGGTACCACTCTTTTTCATCCTTCCGGATGCCCTTTAGGTGCTGACACACCCTAACTCTGTTACGGGAGTTCCCGTCTGCTCCTACTTTTACAGTGGATACCGATCTTCGTCATCGGCTATACATCCGCTGCATTTCAGGCAGCCGCTCCGCGGTCAGTTCTGCAACTCTTTCCCTATGCCTCGCACCTACCGGCAATTCTCTGTGAGGTGAAAGTACTTTGCGTACTCCTCCGCATCATCGCGTTTTTTACGATAATGCTAGGATTATATCATAAGAGGTTTTGTTTGTCAAAAGATTTTTATTCAGCTGCGCGTTTGTTGTTGATGTATTTAACAACAAGCAGGAAGCCAATGGTCAGCACCAAACCGATGGGCAAGGTCACCCAAGCAGACTTGGCAAAACCGGCGATCACATAGCATACAGCACTGATGGCAGCCACGCTGATGGCGTAGGGCAGCTGAGTGGATACATGGTTTACGTGATTGCACTGACCACCTGCAGAAGCCATGATGGTGGTATCTGAAATGGGAGAGCAATGGTCACCACAAACTGCACCAGCCATACAAGCAGATACGGAAATGATCAGCAGAGCAGGATCCAAACCAGCGAAAGCATCTACTACGATGGGAATCAGAATACCAAAGGTACCCCAGGAAGTACCGGTAGCAAAAGCCAGGAAACAAGCTACCAGGAAGATGATAGCAGGCAGGAAGTTGATGAAACCTGCTGCAGAGGATCTTACCAGATCAGCCACATAAGGAGCTGCGCCCAGAGCATCGGTCATGGCCTTCAAAGTCCAAGCCAGAGTCAGGATCAAAATAGCAGGCACCATAGCCTTGAAGCCCTCGGGCAGGCAAGCCATGCATTCTTTGAAATTTAGAACACGACGTACCAGGTACAGAGCAACGGTGATGATCAGGCCAAAGAAGCTGCCCAGCATCAGACCAACAGAAGCATCACTATTGGAGAAGGCAGTGATGATGTTTTCACCATCAAAGAAGCCGCCGGTGTAGATCATACCGATTACACAGCAAACGATCAGGGAAACGATCGGAATGATCAGATCGATTACTTTACCCTTTGTATTGCGGGTCTGACCCTCTTCATTGGCATAGGGACGATCTTCAGTAGTAAACAGGTCACCCTTCAGCGCATTGCGCTCATGCTTCAACATAGGACCGAAGTCAGTCTTCAAAACAGCCAAACCAATCATCATTGCAATAGTCAGCAACGCATAGAAGTTATAGGGGATCGCACGCAGGAACAGGGAGAAACCATCTTCACCCTCTACAAAACCGGTTACAGCTGCTGCCCAAGAGGAAATGGGGGCAATAATACAGATCGGAGCTGCGGTAGCGTCGATCAGATAGGACAGTTTTGCACGGGAGATCTTATGACCATCAGTTACAGGACGCATTACACTACCTACAGTCAGGCAGTTGAAATAGTCGTCGATGAAGATCAGACAACCCAGTGCAATGGTGGCCAGCTGAGCACCCACACGGCTCTTGATCTTATTCTTGGCAAATTCACCAAAGGCAGCGGAACCGCCGGCCTTGTTCATCAGGCACACAATAGCACCCAGAATTACCAAAAATACCAGAATACCCACATTCCAGGTATCGGACAGTACAGTTACCATACCATCCTGGAAAATCGTATTTACAGTTCCTTCAAAGGAAAAGTCAGCAGCCATCAGACCACCCACCAGAATACCAATGAACAGGGAGCTGTATACTTCCTTGGTGATCAGTGCCAGACCGATTGCCACAATCGGCGGTACCAAAGACCAAAATGTTCCGTAGAACTTAGATACTTCTGCGGTCTCATCTGCACCAAATACCATCATGGCAGATGCAGTCAGCACCAGCAGAAACAGCGCGATCGCAGCGCTGCGCTTTTTGCTTGTCTTACTCATTTCTTTCTCTCCTTCTTTTTTAACCGGCTGAGTCATATCGCGCCGGATTATATGTAAAATAATAGCCGGGAAGTATGCCCTGATACGGACGCACTTCCCGGCTGCATAATTTTACACATCAATCAATATTATACAAACCATGATAGCGCTCCACTAATCAGTGACAGTACACGGCATATTTTGACGTGTCCCAGAAGGCTCCTCTCGGGTGAGTCTCCCTCTTCGGCAATATTCCCTTTTCCATCGGACGGACTACCCTGTCCCGCTCACTTTCACTGCCTGCTCAGGCCGCTTCCACAAGCTGTCCTATGGTACTCTTGAATACTGCGCCTCTATCATTTATAATTGCTCGCTATTATATCAAACTAGTTTTGATCCTGCAACAACTTTTTTGCGAAATATCCACATTTTTCACAGAATTTTGGCAAATTTCGCGTTTAGCGGCTTATTTCTCTGCGTTTTCTGCCTCTTCAGCCCTTGCCACCTGCATCATCAGCGCATTTTCAATACGGCAGCGATGCAGTTTACAACCGAATTCATACACACCGTTCACACTGCCGGTGGTGTGCACTGCATTAGCCGCACAACCGCCGCTGCAATACATTCTGGCAAAACAATCGTTACATTCCTTATGGGCATAGATGTTGCAAAGCTTAAACTCATCCCTTGCTTCTTCGTTGGTAATACCCTCAAACACATTACCTAACAGATACTTTTCCTCACCGGCAAACTGATGACAAGGATACAGATCGCCATTGGGTGTTACCGCCAAATATTCCGTACCCACGCCACAACCGGAAATACGCTTCACCACACAGGGGCCGCCCTGCAGATCCAGCATATAGTGATAGAAGGTAAAGCCCTTTCCTTCCTTTTCGCGCTTCAGCATTTCCACCGCCAGCTTATCATACTGCTCACACAGAATCGGCAGATCTTCCTCAGTCAGTGCATAGTCCGCTTCCTTGGGAGCTACCACCGGTTCAATGGACAGCTCTTTAAAGCCCAAATCCGCCATATGCAGCAGGTCATTCACAAAATCGGTATTATGATGGGTATATGTGCCGCGCATATAATATTCCAGATCGCCGCGCTTTTCCACCATCTGCTGGAACTTGGGAACGATCAGATCATAGCTGCCCTTGCCATTACGGCTGCAGCGCATGCAGTCATTCACTTCCTTACGGCCATCCAGACTCAGCACCACATTACCCATTTCCTTATTGCAAAAATCCATAACCTCTTCATCCAGCAGCACGCCGTTGGTGGTCAGAGTAAAACGGAAATTCTTATTGTGGATCTTTTCCTGTTCTCTTCCGTAGGCCACCAGCTGTTTCACCACTTCCCAGTTCATCAGCGGCTCGCCGCCAAAAAAGTCCACTTCCAAATTGTGCCGGCTGCCGGAATTTGCAATCAGAAAATCCAAAGCCTTCTTACCCACTTCATAGCTCATGATGCTGCGATCACCATGATACTCGCCTTCCTCGGCAAAACAGTACTTACAAGCCAGATTACAATCATGGGCCACATGAAGGCAAAGAGCCTTCACCACAGACTGACGTTTCTTAAAATCCCAGGCAACATCCGCAAAAATATCCTCAGAAAAAAGCTTTCCCTGTTCTTTCAGTGTTTCAATATCCTCTATGGTTTCCAGCAATTCTTCCCGGGTCACATCCTCACGATCACCATACTTTTCCAGCATCGCTTCCACGATCTGCTCCGGCGTGTGAGTTTCATACATTTCAATCATATCAAAAGCCACATCGTCCACATTATGCACGCTGCCGCTGTTCACATCCAGTACAATATTAAAACCATTCTTTTTAAAGCAATGTATCATTTTACTTTACCTTTCCTGCTTATCCATATCAAAGTAATACAAAACCCTTCAGCGGTCATGTTCTCGCGCTGAAGGGCTATTTTATCTTAAGTATAGTTGCTGCATTTCATTCGCAGCAGATTCGTTGTGTCAGCTGTTAATACAAAGTGTATTATTTCTTCAGCTGCTCACATTTCTGGTTGGCAACGCTGCAAGAAGTTTTGCTTGCAGACTGACAAGAAGTCTGGCATTCGCCGCAGCCGCCTTTTTTAGCGGACTCATTCAGATTTCTGGTCTCCAGAGTCTTGATTCTCTTCATAAAAAACACCTCTTTCTGGTTTGACCATTTCTTAATCGAAATGATTTTCTTCGACACAAAGTTTATCATTTTTTCCATTTACTGTCAATATTTTTTCATCTTCCGCTCCCCATAAGAGTAAACACCTGAAGAAATATATACTAAGCAAAATCCCGCTTGAGCGGGCACATACCACTGTAGTGCCGCACAAGCGGGATTTTGAATATCTTAGATATATTTCTTCAATGTTGCTCTAACAGCTCCCGGTCCTGCGATCAGCTCTTTAAAGTAGCCGATCACCTTTTCAGCCAGACCGCATTCGTACAGGTCTACGCCGAAGATGGCAGCATCCGAAAGAATGGGTTTCAGCTGTGCCTCGTCTACAGGACCTCCCAGTACGATGCCGCTCATTTTTTCCTGCATAGCAGGCAACAGCGGATCGGGACTCAGATCGAAGGCCTCACCCTCATCGTTTACACCCATCAGGTAGCGCAGCCAGCCGGCCTGTACCAGAGGAATCAGCTTCAGCTCGGAAGCTTCGCGATCGGGAGATTCAATATAGGACTTGATGGTTTCACCAAAGCGGATGGCCAGCTTTTGAGAGGTATCGGTGGCGATTCGCTGGGGTGTATCAGGCATGAAGGGATTGGGCAGACGCAATGTCAGCACTTCATGCAGGAACTGCTTCGGATCGATCACACCGGGATCCACTACAAAGGGCATACCCTCTTCGTATCCCATCTTCTCCACAAAGGCAGCCAGTTCCGGATCGTTCATCTCGGCAGCGATGGAGGTATGACCCAAGATGCAGCCATAAATGGCCAGGCAGGTATGCAACGGATTCAAACAGGTGCAGACCTTCATCTTTTCTACTTTGTTTACGATGTCGCGGCTGGTGATGATCACGCCGGCCTTCTCCAAAGCGGGACGGCCATTGGGGAACCAGTCTTCAATAACCAGATACTGTGCCTTTTCAGCGTTAACAAAGGGCGCGGTATAGGTATTCTTGGAGGTAACAAAGGGACTGATCTCTTCCAAACCATCAGCCAGAAGTTTTTCCTCTACTTTCGCATCGGGTCTGGGAGTGATCTTATCGATCATGCTCCAGGGGAAGGCTACCTGAGTTTCCAAATATGCATAGTCGGCGGCCTCGATCTTGCCGTTATCCAGCCATGCCTTGGCAATTTCCATTACAGCCATCTGCAGTTTCTCACCATTGTGAGAGCAGTTATCCATGCTCACCAGAGCAATGGGCTTGCCACAGGTGCGTCCGCGCTGGATGCACAGGGACGTCAGCTGGGACATAAAGGCCTTGCAGTCCTCGGGACCATTTTCCATGTCGGTTACCACAACGGGAGCCAGTTCATGGGCAGCATTACGCAGAGAGTACCCCTTTTCAGTGATGGTAAAGGAGACCATCTGCAGGCTGGGCTGGCAGAACAGATCGGCAATACGCTGAAAATCCTGCTGTACACTCAAGCTTACAGCCAAAGAAGCAATGATCTCTTTATCGATGCTGCCATCGGCATTCATGGTAACGCCAATGGTCAGGTTGTCATAAGGACGGAAGCACTTAGTAATGATCTCGTCATCGTAGCCTTCACAGCACACGATACCGGTTTCCATGTCACCCTGTTCGATCAACTTCTGGGCGATGGAGCCGGCAAAGATTCTAAAAATATTACCGGAACCAAAGTGCATCCACTCGGGCTTCACCATGGTGTTAAAGGCGATCGCTTCGGGATTATATTCCGGCAGATGATAGCCTTGCCAGGCCTCAATATTTTTAATGGATTCTAAAGAAAGTTTCATAGCAGCCTCCACTTAGACATTGAATCGGAAAAATTCATTGGTATTATTGTAGCTGATATCGGCCACCAGCTTAGTCAGCTGTTTCTCATCGTAGGGGTACTGGCCGCCCTCTACCCATTTACCCACCATTTCACACAGGATCCGGCGGAAATATCCATGACGGGTATAGCTCAGGAAGGAACGGGAGTCAGTCAGCATACCCACGAAACGACCAAACACGCCATTGGCCGCCAAGTCACGCATCTGTTTTTCCATGCCTTCCAGATTGTCATTGAACCACCAAGCGCTGCCGTGCTGCATCTTGCCGGCCACACCACCGCCCTGGAAGCAACCCATAATGCTGACGATCGCAGGATTATCATTGGGATTCAAAGAGTACAGGATCATCTTGGGCAGACCATCATTTTCCACAAAGGCGTTCAGCAGAGCTGCCAAATTCTCGGTACCGGACTGGCTGTTAATGGCATCGTAACCGGTATCGGGACCCAGTTTAGCAAACATGGGCTTATTATTATTACGCAGGCAGCCGTAGTGGATCTGCATTACCCAGTCCAGCTCAGCATAGCGCTTCGCACAGGCGATCAGCATCAAGGTCTTGTAAGCGTCAGTCTGAGCCTGATTAGGCTGACCGCCGGCCATAGCAATCTTAAAGGCCTCATCTGCAACTTCTTTGCAGGGCTCTTCAAACATGCTGTAATCCAAGCCATGGTCCGCACAAAGGCAGCCGTGGGCTGCAAAATAGTCGATACGTTCCACTAAAGCTTTGGCCACATCATCGGCGCAGGTCAATTCGCGACCCACCACCTTTGCAAGCTGCTCAATATAAGCAGCAAAGCCGGCCTTGTCCACATTCACAGCCTTATCGGGGCGATATGCAGGCAGGACCTTGATCTTGAAAGTCTCGTCGGCTGCCATCTGATCATGCCAGTGCAGATCATCGATGGGATCATCGGTGGTGCAGATGGCCTTTACATCAAATTTTTCCATCAGTTGACGGGCAGAATAGTTTTTCAGCTGCTCATTGCAGCGGTCGTAGATCTCATCGGCATTATCGGGAGTCAGAGGCTCCATAATACCAAAGGCTCTCTGCAGTTCCAGATGGCTCCAATGATACATGGGGTTGCCGATCAGCTTCGGCATAACCTCAGCAAAGGCACGGAACTTCTCACGGCCATCGGCTGGACCGGTCACCACATCTTCGGTCACACCGTTGGCTCTCATCAGGCGCCACTTGTAGTGGTCACCGCCCAGCCATACCTGGGAAATATTATCAAATTTACGATCTTCTGCAATGTCCTGAGGGCTGATATGACAATGATAGTCAATGATCGGCATTTTTTCAGCCACTTCGTGATACAGCTTCTTCGCTGTTTCCGTGGTCAGCAGAAAGTCCTTATCCATAAACGGTCTCATAAAGAAATCCTCCAAAGTGAATGTCAGGCTTTGTTTTCAAGGCGCTCCAACATGTCCCAGCAGCCCAGCAGATACATAATACCCAGAGCACGGTCATACAAACCATAGCCGGGACGACACTTCTCACCCCAAATATGACGACCATGGTCAGGACGCATATAGCCCTTAAAGCCGCAGTCATGGTATGCGCGCATGATTTCGATGATGCCCACATCACCATCACAGTCACGATGAGAAGCCTCGGTGAAGTCACCATTTTCGAAATGTTTTACGTTGCGCACATGGGCAAAGGCAATACGATCGCAGTAAGTGCGGATAATGTCAGCAATGTTGTTCTTAGGATTAGCACCCATGGAACCGGAGCACAGACACAGGCAGTTGTACTCATCATCTACCATTTCCAGGAAACGACCAATGGACTCTTTATCCACCAACAGACGAGGCAGACCAAAGATATCCCACGGCGGATCGTCCTGATGAATGGCCATCTTGATGCCGGTCTCGTGACAGGTGGGCATAATAGCTTCCAGGAAGTATTTCAGGTTCTCCCACAGTTTCTCCTTGGTAACAGGCTTATAAGCCTCAAACAGTTCTTCCAGCTTAGCCAAACGCTCCGGCTCCCAACCGGGCATGGTAAAACCTTCGCACTCTTTAATAATATAGTTAGCCATTTCCACCGGATCTTCCTTGATCAGGTTCTTCTGATAGAACAGTGCAGTGGAACCATCCTCCATGGGATGATACAGATCGGTACGTGTCCAGTCGAAGATGGGCATAAAGTTGTAAGTAACAACCTTTACACCGAACTTCGCCAGATTGCGCAGGGTGGTCTTATAATTTTCAATATACATATCACGAGTGGGCAGACCAATCTTGATGTCGTCGTGAACGTTTACGCTCTCCACTACATCCATGTTAAACCCAGCACCCTCGATCTGTCTGCGGGCTTCTTCGATTTCTTCTACTTCCCAAACCTCACCGGCCTGTTTATGGTGCAGAGCCCATACCAAACCTTTGACACCGGGGATCTGTTTGATCTGCTCAGCGGTAATAGTGTCGTTGCCTTCACCGTACCAGCGGAATGTCATTTGCATAGTTATTTCCTCCTTAATGGATTTTATTGTAAAAAGCGGGAGCCGCCGTCCTATTTTGGCGGCTCAGCCGCAAATCGCTCAAATGAAATTAGATACAGTATAGCAAGCATTTCCGCCAGTTGCAAGCATAAAAAAAACCACTTCATTACTGAAGTGGTTTTTGATGAGTGAGCCGCCGGGGATTCGAACCCCGGACACCTGGATTAAAAGTCCAGTGCTCTACCGGCTGAGCTAGCGGCCCATTTCTCATGCGGGTTATATATTAACACACCCGCATGGAAAAGTCAACATCTTTTTTAAAATTTTTTTCAACTTTATTCTGCCGTCTAAATTACAGCACCAAAGGTCCTTCCTACAGATTGCCTAGGCACTCTTTTATTACAGTACGCAGTACTGCTCCATGTAGGCTTCCATGCGAGCCAGAACGTCTTTGTACTCTTCTTTGCCCTGCAGATACTCATGCAGATCCTTAACGGTAATAATAGCGTGAACTTCCAGACCATACTCTTCGTTTACTTCCATAATAGCAGTCTTACCGGGAGTCTGACCAACTTCGCAGCGGTTTACGGAAATAAACATGTGCTTAGCTTCCACATCGCCGCAGCCATGCAGAATGGGCATGGTCTCACGAACAGCAGTACCGGCGGTGATTACGTCCTCGATGATTACGATACGATCACCATTCTGGGGCTTATAACCAACCAAGCTGCCGCCCTCACCATGGTCCTTTTCTTCTTTACGATTAAAGAAGTAGGGTTTGTCGATGCCGTACTCATTGTACAGAGCACCTGCGGTGGTGCAAACAAGCGGAATACCCTTGTAAGCGGGGCCAAACATAGCGTCGAATTCCTCACCCAGAGTTTCTTTTACAGCTTCGGCATAGAACTTACCCAGCTGAGCGATCTGTGCGCCGGTCTTGTAGTTACCGGTGTTTACAAAGTAAGGGGTCTTGCGGCCGCTCTTGGTAATAAAATCACCAAAACGCAGTACATCGGCACTCATCATAAACTCGATAAATTTGATCTTAGATTCAGTTAACATAGTATCCTCCAAAATTATATTTTTATGCAGCCACCAAGCCGAAATCTTCGCATTCTGCGGCAGCCGCTCAAAACTTACATTAATCCTGCCAGTAGGCAATTAACAACTTCATAGTGTTTTCCACAGCCTTAATATGCGAACGCTCATAACCGTGACTGGCGAATACACCGGGGCCGATCAAACCACCCTGAATGTCCTGACCACCACGCAGGGCAGCACTTACATCAGAGCCATAATACGGGTACAGATCGATGGCATAATCCAAGCCATTCTCCTTGGCCAGTTCTGCCAAACGGCTGGTAATGGAATAATCGTAGGGGCCGGACGAATCCTTAGCGCAAATGGACACCATCTCTTCAGTACAGGTCAGGTCATCACCAATACAACCCATGTCTACAGCGATCAGTTCCTGAATATCCTGCGGAATCCAGGCCATACCATGACCTACTTCTTCATAGGTCGAGATCAAAATTTTGATCGTATGGCTAGGAACCAAATTATTGGAAGCAAAATACTCCAGTACACCCAACAAAATGGCAACGGAAAGCTTATCATCCAAAAATCTGGATTTGATATAGCCAGATTTAGTAACGGTAAACTTAGGATCAATGCAGATGTAGTCACCAACCTGGATACCCAGATTCAGCACATCTTCCTTGTTGCTTACCATTTCATCTAAACGGACTTCCATGTTTTCTTCGGTACGTTCCGCAGATGCTTCCTTATATACATGGGAAGCAGGCTTAGTGCAGAAAAAAGTACCATCATATACCCGGCCATCGCGGGTATGTACACGACACCACTCGGAATCCACAGTAGCCAGATTCGGTCCGCCTACGCGGGTAAAGGCCAGTGCGCCGTTTGACTTAATGCTGCGCACCATCATACCTAACGTATCCACATGGGCACAAAAGCCAACCACATATTCCTGGTCCTTGCCAGGTACAGTAATAATACCGTTTCCTTTGTGGGTCATATCAAAGGCATAGCCCAGTTCTCCTGCTTTTTGTTCTACCTTTTCCATGACTGCTGCCGTATAACCGCTGGGGCTATCAATAGACATGATCTCTTCCAGAGTCTGCAGCACATAATCCATATTTAAATTCATGAGAGTTTCCTCCTGTTTTCCTGCCTGCAAGGCAGGTATATTGATCGGCCGCTTCTAAGCTGCCGTTCATTTCTAATTAAATGAGCAGTTCACCCACGTTCTGAACGATCACGCTAGGCTGCACATCGCTGCCTTCCAGATCTTCCAAAGTAGTCTCACCGGAGAGCACCAGCACAGAAGCTACTCCGTGTTTCGCACCCAAAGCAATATCAGTGTACAGGCGGTCACCCACCACTACCATATCCTCTCTGGCTACGCCGCTGAACTCCTCGATGATCTGCAAAGTATCTTCATAGGGTTTTCCGAAATAACGGGGCAGCTTACCGGTAGACGCGGTGATCAGTGCACAGATCGCGCCGGAGTCCGGAATAAAGCCACCCTCCACCGGGCAGTTAAAATCGGGATGAGTGGAAATAAATTCTGCACCTTCGCGAATATAACGGCAAGCCTTCTCTAACTTATCATAAGTCAAAGTCGTATCGAAGCTGGCCACTACAATGGGAGCATCCTCTTCCACACAGATGCCGGCATCTTCAAAACTCCGGATCAAGTCAGGAGTTCCCACAACATATACGCTCTTGCCGGGTCTATGCTGTTTTAAGAACGCAATGGTCGTTTCCGCCGACGTAAGGATGTTTTCCGGTCCCGCCGGAATGCCCATGCCGTTTAAACGAGTCACGTATGTATCCTTCGCACGGGAGGCATTATTTGTAAAAAACAGATAAGAGGCACCGCTTTCGCGAATTCGCTGCAGGAAGGGCAAAGTTTCGGGAAACAGCTGGTTACCCAAATATACAGTGCCATCCATGTCGAGAATCCAAAGCTTTTTCTGAGCCAGACTTTTTTTATCCATGGTAAAATTCCTTTTCTAATTTATTATTTCTTCACCAATTTGGCCTGTACTACCAAGCGGCCAAAATCAGGATCAAGGGCGTAGTCACAGGTGGACAGAGTAATCAGCGTATCCTTTGCTGTAACATCCACTGCCATTTTATGTTCGGACAAGTCTTTACAGTCTTGTACATAATCCAGCATTGCTTCATCGGAATAGAAGGTCGGCTGGCAATAATCCACCTCGGTGGTGCAGCGATAGATCGCGAAGATCTCGCAGTCGTATTCTCCCTCTTTTGTAATAAAAGTAAAGGAGGGATGCTGCTGATAGAAGCCATAATCCAGATATTCACCCAGTTCACCAAACATAGAATCATCTTTCATACGATGGCCGTACACGATCAGATTCTGTCGGCTGCCACCGATTTCGTTGCGATAATCCAGGAAAATCGTTCCCGCCGAATTGTACTCTCCGTAAAAGCCTTTATGCAGATATTCATCGTTATCTTCACCCTGCACTACCACGTAGTCGATCACGGTGTCATCCACTTTGATCCAGCCTACAGTATCTTCATTGGCTGCAATAACCGGATCCAATGGATCGATCGCATTCGCTTCCAGCTCCGTCTTCTCTGTCTCGTCACCGGAAACTGCCTGTTCTTCATCGGTTCCCCGGCCATAGAACAGATCCTGCACTTGACCTTGCGTCTTCTGATTGCTGTTGTAGCCCTGCCAAATGGTATACAGCTTGTACACACAGAACAAAAGAATACAAGAAACAATGATGATGAGTACATTCAACACCATGCGCATTACTTTCGCTTTATTCATTTTTTCTCCTTGTCCGGCGGTTTCTTTTTCTTTAATTTATACGAACCGCTTTTCTCTTTATTTTGTCAGCTTTGTAAGCTGCCAATTACATAGTTTTCAGTGCTGCCAGCACCTGATCCATGCCGGGACCTTCCTCTAACAGCCACAGAGAAACATGTGCATCGTACTCTGCCATGGCGTTCATCTCTTTCAGCACAGCCTGTACATCCTCCGGATACGGCTGAGGTACACTGATGCTTCCCATGTCGGCTTCGTGGGTGAAGGTCAGATAATCCAAAGCCAGCTCCTCGCTGTCTGCCGTCCAAGGGAACTGCAGGGTATCATACCAGCCAAACTCGAGTGCGTGCAGTGCAATATCCTCGCTACCGGTGGTAATACCGATGCTTCGAATATAACCGGCCTTCTTTGCCTCGGTCAAGGCATCGAAGAACCCTTCGCTGTCACCCATACGGGGCAAATAATCGGGATCGTGAATCTGACACAGATCCAAATAATCTGTTTTCAGTGCGCGCAGCACCATTTTCAGCTGATCTTTAAACTCCTGGGGCTTGCAGGGTTCGAAGCTGCCTGCCAGAATCAAATCATTTCTATGACCAACAGTGGAATGACCGACTCTCTTTTGCAGTTCTTCCACCGGCAGTCCGATATCAAAAAAACGAACGCCTGCATCAATAGCACGCTCCATCACACCACGACAATCAGCAAAGCTGCGCTTTAAAAGCGGACCGCATTCAAAGCCCACGTTGCCGGTCACAATGCCGGAACGGCCAAGGGTGACCTCTTTCATATTACAATACCTCCGAAATCCAATTCTTTATCCCGATTATCGATACCGCATCAATACATTTTTTGAATTTTAAAGGATTTTTCAGCCTCACGGCGTTGATCCTTTTTCGCGATATCCTGACGTTTATCATATAATTTCTTACCCTTTGCCAGCGCGATTTCTACCTTCGCATAATTTCCTTTAAAGTAGAGTCGTACCGGAACAATGGTATATCCATCGGTTTTCACCTTGCCGATCAGTCGACGGATCTCGCTCTTATGCAGCAGCATCTTTCGAGTCCGCAGCGGATCTTTATTAAAAATATTGCCCTGTTCATAGGGACTGATATGCATATTATAAAGGAAAGCCTCCCCTTTTTCAATACGAACAAAACTTTCCTTCAGGCTGCACTTGCCCAGTCGCAGCGATTTAACCTCGGTGCCGCTAAGAGAAAGGCCCGCCTCAAACAGTTCTTCCAAAAAATATTCAAAATGCGCTTTTTTATTTTGCGCCACTAACTTGATCGTGTCTTTTGCCACACGCCCACCCCATTTCTCTGTCTGTCCGGCGCTCGGCGCCGTATTTTTTCTATAAGGTAACAAAAAACGGCCTAGATTTCTAGGCCGTCCGCGGATCTCATCATGCAATCATGAAATATAAAACAAGTGCCAAAATAATGAAGCATGCTGCTAAGATCTTGGTAATTCTTTCGAACTTTCCTTCCATGGTACGTGCCTTATTCTTACCAAAGTAAGACTCTGCTGCACCGCTGATGGCTCCGGAAAGTCCAGCACTCTTGCCCTGCTGCAGCAATACGATGCCGGCCAGTGCAATACAGATAATAAACAGAAGAATCGAAATAACGATTGCCATTGCTCTACCCCCTGTAACGTGTTAGGATTTTCTCATGCATTCCATCATACCACAATGTACATGTAAAGTCAATCTTTATTCCAATTTGGCAGCAACAATTTCGCTCTGCCGCTGCCTTTATCTGCTTAAAACTGAAATGCCGTGTGTACCGCTCCGTCCATGGTTTTGATCAAAACTTCTCTGCCTTCCAGCGTTGCATAAGTCTTAGGATTGTTTTCCTTAGGCAGCGAAATAGATCCGGGATTCACCCAGGCATAGTTTTCCAATTGCTCCGCCTTCAGCACATGAGTATGACCGCTCAGCAGCAGATCCCCTTTCTGAATATGCAGGTCCTCAATGGGATTATGTCCATGGGTCAGTACCATGCGGCCACCACCCTCCAACGGCAAGATCATATACGGCGCCGTAATGGCAAAGTCCACCATCATCTGGTCCACATCTGCATCGCAGTTACCGCGCACTGTGATAATACGGTCTTTATATTCATTGTACAGCTGTGCGCATTCCTTAGGCGCATATCCTGCAGGAATCGGATTTCGGGGACCATGATACAGCAGGTCACCCAGCGCCAGCAAAACATCAGCCTTCTCTTCCTCAAAACGCTCCATCGCTTTCTGCAGACACTGCAGATCGCCATGGATATCAGAAATGATCATGTACTTCATTTTTTTATCTCCTTTGTTATTCTTTTTATTCTTCACAGGTCTCTCCTGCACTCCGCAAACTGGTCACGGAGCACTCATTGCCACATCCTGCAGCAAAATGATAGCCACCGGATGTTCCTCCTCATCGGGATCATTTTTTCCTATTAGATATACTGTATACAGCTGTCCCTTTTCAATGTTTTGCCCGGGCAGCATGGAAATCACAGCATTTTCCTCCCGCACTTCAAATCGGTTTTGGCTCGGTTCTAACTGAACATATTCACTCACATCGCCCTGCTCGATCTGTTCGAACAACGCCTCATCCTGCTCGGCAAACCGTCGCCACAACTGCAATTGGGTATCGCCCTCCGCAAAGCTGCCCACGCGCACCCCGCTCTGTTCCTGATCCAGCAGCCGACCGTCCTCCGCAATGGCAATCATCTCCGGAAAACCGCCCCGACACAAAATCAGCAGGGTATAGGTTTCTCCTTCCGGTACGATCACATGGTTCTGCATTCGAACCACACCTTTCTCCTCCACCCGGATCTGCGTCTGCCCTTGCCACACCAAAAAATGCGGTGTCGCCTCACCATAGCTCAGCTGCCTAGCCACAGGCACACCTCCCACAAAAATCGAGATGTCCCCCAACTGCGCGCAGCCATGAAAAAACCGAATCAAACTCATATAATGCTCCTTTTACCTTTCGCCCGGCGCACCGTGGCCGCGGCCGCCCATCGGCTTTTTTTCATTATATGAGGGATTTTACAAAACTTGCCATGTCCGGTAACACAAATTCAAAGAGATCCTCGTCTTATCCGGGAATAATGTATCGCTGCTCCTCTGTAAGTCCCAGCAGATTCACCACTTCCTCGGCTATCTCCATCATGCCTTCCATACCTTCCAGGGAATGTGCATCCGAACCGATGTAAAACTTACAGCCGCAGTCTCTTGCAATTTGAAACAGTCTCAGTTGTTCTTCTTCCCGCTGGCGCCAACCGTCCCTAAAGCTACTGGTATTGATCTCAATTCCCGCTCCGCGGGCTGCCAAAAACGAAAACACCTTCTTCAACCGCATCTCGTCCATAATGGCAAACACCTTCGCCGGGTCACCCTCGCGGAAAGTCAGACTGCAATTTAGATGGGCAATTCCCACCTTCTCCCAGGGCAGATCCAGCGCTATCAGCTCTTCCAGTCGTTGTACGAACAGTTCCGCAATAGCTTCTTCCGTATTGATCGCTTCATCGCGGGTGAAATTCATCATATGAAAATGATTGGGCGGAATAATGACAAAGTCGAATTCATCAAAGTTCGCAGGGCTCAGGCCAAGCTTACCGCCGCCACAGTACTCGGTCTCACAACCAAATATCATTCGAGGGCCGGTCTCGCGCTTCGCCAAAATCGCCAGAAGCTCTGCCTTCCCGTTCTTCACATGCTCAATATTCTGCGGAGCATACCAGTTACTGGGCCCCGGCACGGCACTATCCCACAGATGATCGGTAATGCACTGCGTCTCCAGCCCCTGCCGCACCGCACGGTCATAAATGGCTTGTATGGTCTGATTCGGATCCCCGCAGCAAGATGACAACGTGCTGTGACAATGCAAATCGTGATTCACCTGAAATTTCATAGGGTATTCCTCCCTTTCCAAATTTGCTTTTATCATACCATGACTTTCTTCGCCGCACAATGAAATTTTACCCGCTGTCGCGGAAAAAACTCCCGCTTTTGCTCTGCCCCCGCAAAGGCAAGCCTTTTCAATAGAATCTTTTTGTGATACAATCGATGCAATACATTAGAAAGGATGCTTCAAATGGAATTCTTATATTTTTTAGAAGATCTGCGCACCCCCGTGCTGGACACCTTCTTTTCTCTAATCACCCATCTTGGTGAAGAAACGATCTTTATTGTACTGGGCATTTTATTTTTCTGGTGTCTGGATAAGAAACAGGGCTACTATCTGCTCTCTATTGGACTTTTGGGTACCATTATCAATCAGTTTTTAAAACTGCTGTTTCGTATTCCCCGTCCTTGGGTAAAAGATCCACAGTTTACCATCGTGGAAAGTGCTCGGGCCGAGGCCACCGGCTATTCCTTTCCCAGTGGTCATACACAGGCCTCGGTAGGTATCTTCGGCGGCATTGCCAGAGCCAATCAACAACGCTGGCTGCGGATCCTCTGTATCGCCCTTTGTATTTTAGTACCTCTATCCCGCATGTATCTGGGTGTACATACTCCTGCGGATGTGGTAGTTTCTATCATTGTTGCCCTGGTTTTGATCTTCGGTTTTTACCCGATTCTGCATCGGGCCTTTGCTGCAGGTGAAGCAGGCAGAAAGACCATGCGCATCTTCATGGGCTTCACCGTGGCCCTGGCCGTAGCTTTTCTGCTCTTTGTTCATTTGTATCCCTTCCCTGCAGATATTGACCCCCATAATTTTGATAGCGGCATGAAAAATGCCTACAAAATGCTGGGCTGCCTGCTGGGTCTATGGCTGGCTTACGAAGTGGACATGAGCTATACTCATTTTGACACTAAGGCCGTATGGTGGATCCAAATCATTAAACTGATTCTTGGTCTTCTGCCCGTGTTGGCTATCAAGGCCGGTTTGAAAGAGCCTTTATATGCCCTCATTTCCAACACCTATGTGGCCGATGGCCTTCGGTATTTCCTGCTGACCGCCTTTGCCGGTGCCGTATGGCCCCTGACCTTTAAATGGTGGAGAAAAATCGGTAAAAAGTAAACAAAAAAACCGCTTATTTTCATAAGCGGTTTTTTAGTCGGAATGACAGGATTTGAACCTGCGGCCTCTGCGTCCCGAACGCAGCGCTCTACCAAACTGAGCCACATTCCGTTGCTTTCAAGCCTAATCATTATAGCGAATCTTTTTTACCTTGTCAAGCCTTAATTGCAAAATCTTTGAAATATGCCCCTTGGCGGGTTCCCGCCTTGCGTCTATGTACAGAATGTGATAGAATGACTTTATCGTCATTTTTGCCGCTTAGCGGAACACTTTTGCGAAGCGGACATATTGGATACAATGAAAGTCCATTATATAAGGAGGAATTTCCCATGAAATTTTCTGAAATGCCCTATCAGCGTCCCGATCTGGAGCAGCTGAAGCAGGAACAGGCTGCGTTGACCCAGCGCCTTACCGAAGCGAAAACCTATGAAGAAGCTAAGGCTATCTTTCTGGAAAAGGAGGCCTTTGAAAAGCATTATTATACCATGTACACCTTGGCCAGCGTGCGCAACACCATCGATACCCGCGATGAGTTTTACGACGCGGAGATGAAGTTCTGGAATGTGGCTTCCCCTGAGCTGGAAGAGTATTCACAGGCTTGGACCATGGCTATGCTGGAGTCTCCTTTCCGCAAGGAGTTTTCCGAAGAATACGGCGATTTGATGTTTAAGAATGCAGAGATTTCTTTGAAGACCTTCTCCCCCGAGATCATTCCTGAGCTGAAGGCTGAAAACGATTTGACTCTGGCCTATTCTAAGTTGATCGCCAGCGCTCAGATTCCCTTTGAGGGCAAGATGTACACCATCGCACAGATCGGTGTGTACAAAAGCGACCCCGATGACGCGCGTCGTCTGGCTGCTTGGAAGGCAGAGGCTCAGTGGTACAAAGATAATCAGGCTGAACTGGACCGCATCTATGATGAGCTGACCCATCTGCGTGACACCATGGGTAAGAAGTTGGGCTATGAAGGCTATACCACCCTGGGCTATTATCGTATGGGCCGCAACTGCTACGATAAGAACGATGTGGCAAAATTCCGCGAGGCTGTTGTCAAATATCTGGTGCCCGTTGCCGACAAGATCTATCGTGATCAGGCGGAGCGTCTGGGCAAGGAATATCCCATGAGTTTTGCTGATAATGCGCTGAAATTCCGCAGCGGTAATCCCAAGCCTTTCGGTACTCCCGATGAGATTTTGGCTCAGGGACAGAAGTTCTACGACGAGCTTTCTCCCGAGACCAGCGAATTCTTCCGTACCATGCTGAAGGACGAACTGCTGGATGTACTTTCTACTGAAGGCAAGGCTGGCGGTGCTTACTGCACCGATCTGGGCGAATATGATGTTCCCTTTATTTTTGCTAACTTCAACGGCACCACCGATGATGTGGAAACCGTGACCCACGAGGCTGGACACGCTTTTGCCAGCTGGATGAACCGCGGCCGTGTGCCCGCTCAGTATATGTGGCCCAGCATGGAGGGCTGCGAAGTCCATTCCATGTCCATGGAATTCTTTGCTTGGCCCTGGGCAGAAGGTTTCTTCGGTGAAGATACCCGCAAATTCTATTATAGCCACCTGTCCGGTGCCCTGACCTTTATTCCCTACGGCACCATGGTGGATCATTTCCAGCATGTGGTTTACGAAAAACCCAATATGACTCCCCGCGAGCGTCACGATGTTTGGAAAAAGCTGTTGGGCATCTACATGCCCTGGGTTCGTTTGGATGGCGATATTCCCTTCTACAGTGAGGGCGAAGGCTGGCAGCGTCAGGGCCACATCTATGAGATGCCCTTCTACTACATCGACTACTGCCTGGCTCAGACCATTTCTCTGCAGTTCTGGGCTCGCATCCAAAAGGATCAGGCTGATGCATGGAAGCATTATATGACCTATACCTGCCTGGGTGGCAGCAAGGTATTCACCGAGCTTCTGGCTGATGCCGAACTGGACAGCCCCTTCGAGGATGTTTGCTTGAAGACGGTTTGCGAAGCTGCTGACAACTGGCTTGCCGACTACGATCTAACCGGAATTAAGTAAGTCCTTATAAAAGACGATTCGACCAAATAAAAACTTTCGTCGACAACAAAATAACAAGAAAAATCCGTGCTTTCCGGCGCATACCACTGTAGCGCGCAGAAGGCACGGATTTTAAATTGTTTATTTGTCCATGGACGATGTTCCTGATTCGGTTTGCTTCATCTTTTTCACGCTGCGCGTGATCATGATGGCTGCAAAGACCAGAAGTCCGATGCTGATCCATTGGGAAGTGGAGATGCCAAACCATACGCCGCGTTCCAAATCGTCACCGCGCAAAAATTCCATACAGAATCGAATGATGGCATAACCGCCTAAATACACATACAGAAGCTTATCTTTGAATTTTTCATTTTTGAATAGCAGGTATAATACAAAGAAAAGCACGAAGTTACAGCCTGCTTCCAGCAGCTGTACCGGGAAGCGCATCACGCCGTTGGCAGCGGGCACCATAGAGTTCGTATATAGGAATCCGATCTCGGACTCTACACCATAGCAACAGCCAGCCAAAAAACAACCGATGCGGGCAAAACCGTGAAACAGCGGAATGGTGCAGCCAACCAGATCGTAAATGGGATACACAGGGTAGCCCTTTTTTTTGTGGATCAACCAACCGGTCAATGTACCACCGATCATGCCGCCGTAGAACACATTGCCGCCGAACACATGGGCCAAGCCCTTGTCCAGTTCATCCAAGTGGATCAAGCCGTACAACAAATGACCTCCCGCTAATACACCGATCACGGCGATCAGCAGAAGTTCCGCCATATAAAACGGATGGACGCCCTTCTTTTCCGCTTGGTATTCTGCAAACCAACCAGCAACAAGAGCGCCCACCAGTGCCATTAAGGCATAAGTTGGTAATGATTTTCCTGCTATATGTAACCAGGGATACATTAATAGTAGTAGTACAGGGAATCAATGGCATCCATAGCCTGGCAATAGTAGCAACCAGCGCAAGCTACGCAAGTGATAAAGGAAATCAGGGACAATACAGTACCGATGATACCCAATACCAAACCTGCAATAGCCATACCATTTTTGCCCTTCTTACCTGCTACGATACCCAGGACCAAAGCGGTGATACCCAAAAGCAGAGTCAAAATGTCTACGTAAGGAATCCAGAAGAAAACTACGCTGACAATACCCAGAACCATAGAGGTAATAGCCAGACCCTTGCCACCCTGAGGCTGCTGGGGCTGCTGATAAGGCTGCTGATAAAACTGTGTCATGATATAATCCTCCTTCTTTATATAAAGAAATGTATACACATCATACCACTTTTGTTTAATATCGTCAATCATTTAATCAATATAGATTCATCTTTTATTGCGGCATGGCCGCAATAAACGCTTTTCGTATTTCCCTTTTCACAATTTTTTCATAATTTAGTTAAAAACTTCTCATAACCTCTCCATACTTTGGACAAAAATATTGGGTAGAATACCAGCATATCATTCAAAAGGGAGGTTTAAATGAATGGATCACTTGAATCAATACGATCAAACTAACGAAACGTACAATACACAAAACACACAAACTCCAGCTCCGCCGGAAAGCATACCGGCTCTTTACCGCCCGCACAAACGAGGGCTTCGTACAAAGGGCATCATCGCCCTCATCCTCTGCTGCGCCATCCTGTTTGGCGGCATTGGCTTTGGTAGCGCCTGGTACTTAAAAGAAACCAGTACAAGCGGCGTTCCGGTCACCGATACAGGAAAGCCCACTGACCTCGGTTCTAATAACAATACTGCCCAGCCTCAAACGGATCTCTCTTTAAAAATGGCTAAGCCGGAGGCGGGTGCCCTGACCATTCCTCAGATTACCGAAAAATCGGCTGATAGCGTGGTGGAGATCACCACCGAAACTGTTGAAACCGGCACTATGCTGCAGCAATATATCTCCTCCGGTGCCGGTTCCGGCGTCATCATTACCGAAGATGGCTATATTCTGACCAACCATCACGTTATTGAAGGTGCCACCAACATCACTGTCACTCTGCGAAACGGTGATACGTATCCGGCTGCTTTGATAGGTCTTGACGAACAGCTTGACATTGCACTGCTCAAGGTGGAAGCGACCGAACTTTCTCCTGCCTCCATTGGAACCTCCGCCGATCTGGTAGTCGGCCAAACTGTGGTTGCCATTGGTAACCCCCTGGGACAGCTGGGCGGCACAGTGACAGATGGCATCATCAGTGCCCTTGACCGTAACATCACCCTTGGCGGCGAAACCCATAACCTGCTTCAAACCAATGCAGCTGTGAATCCCGGTAACTCCGGCGGTGGTCTCTTTGATGCACAGGGCAACCTGATCGCCATTGTTGTTGCCAAATCCGGCGGCGAGGGCATCGAAGGTTTGGGCTTTGCCATTCCCATTGATGATGTACTGGCCATTTTAGATGATTTAAAAGAACACGGCTATGTAACCGGCCGCGTGAGCTTAGGTCTTTCCATTGTAGAGATCAATAACGAACAGACCGCCTGGATGTACCGTGTGAATGAGCTGGGCACCTATATTTACAGCATCAGTTCCGGTTCTTCTGCTGCCGAAGCCGGTCTGCAGCCCGGTGACCGTATCATTTCCGTCAACGGAACCACCATTGGCAGCTACGATGATTTGAAAACTTTCCTAAAAACCGTCTCCGTGGGCGATCCCCTCCGTTTCGTGATCTCCCGCTCCGGCCAGCCGTTAGAAATTACCGTTACCGCCGGTGAGTACGTACCAGAACAGATTCAGAAGCAAAACAACAGTAATATTTAAGTTCAAAAGGACCCTCTCGCAACTACAGTGGTATGTTGTGAGAGGGTCCTTTTGAACTTTTTTCATAATCTGTTCGTTAACGAACCATTCTATTATTTTTCGGGACACTTCCAGTCGTAGGCTTCGACTGCTTCCGCTGCTCAACCAAGATCCAACCGGATTAGACCAGATATCACTGGCCGCTTCCGATACAAATAACACACGGGGTGCAACCATAGCCTTTAAAAAGTGAGCATCAAACGGAAGTTCTTCCTTTCCATCTTCGGTAAGTGCCTTCAGATGCAGACGATAACAACCGCAGGCACCGGCAACTTTCCAAGCAAATCAAACTCGGTAATTTGAATCAACTTTTCCATACCAAACCCTCCATGCCATTCCACTCGCCCTCTTTTAACCAGAACATGAAGTAGCGGCGGCCCAGACAGTCATTTTCGATCACGGAAAAATCCGCATAGGCAGTGTAACCTTCCAAACGCACCTTGCCTTTGCGGCCGGGAACATCATAGCGGCCCGGATTCAGCATGGGATCCCACACAGCCACTTCGCCGTCCTTAGCACCACACAAGGTCACATAGTGTCTCTCATCAGAAAACACGCCGATCCAACCTTCGCGATCGCCCAGAGTATTGGCAATGGCCATGCCTTTACCGGCCTCCAAAAAGGCCAGCACTTCCTTCGGATCAAAGGTCGCCTTATACTCAAAGCCCTTAGCTTCACAAAAGGCCGGAGCGTAGATCTCCATATCGGTGCCAAAGCCCTCGCGCGCGCCGCAGGACTTAGCCAACACCGCACCCTCCTCCACAGGGAAATCCTTGCCGGTCATAGCCTCCACGATCATGGAAGCTGCACACACGCCGCAGCCATTGTTGGCCAAATTACCATTGGGGCTGCTGGGGGAAACATAGGGTACATGAGCGTAATCAAGCTGACAATAAAAATGCATAATTAATCCATCCTTTCGTATACCGGAATTCCATTGGTTTCTACATGATGCCAGCCGCTTTCAACCGGCTCTTTTGTAAAATAATCGCGCCAGCCGCAGGGCGGCAAATAGACGTCGCGTCCGCTTTCACCGACGGCTATGGGAGCCACCAGCAGCTTCTCGCAGAATAAATATTCGTCATCGATGGCGTAGGTTTCCGCATCAGCGGTAAAGTCACTCACCAGTGCTCTCACCGGGGCCACGCCCTCGTTATGATACCTTGCAAAGGCCTCCGCCAACATAGGCTTCAGCTGTTCACGCAGAGCCAAAAGCTCCTTCACTTCTTCAGCACAATCCAGTTCCCGCCAGGGTACGTCCGGGCAATACCAGGCGTTGATCAAGCACTGCACCGAGAACACGGTGGACTGGAGTCTTCGGATCAGCTCCATTTTATTTTGCGCATCGCGCAGCTCCGGAGTCCATAAAATACCGGAAAAGCCGGAGGTGGCACAGCCACGAATGAAATCCTTATGCTCATACAGATCGCTATAAAGTACGAAGGGGTAGGGAGCCGACAGGGCGCCGGCATTGCGCACTTCAGACAGGGTGGGGTTCTCGCCCAGAGCCTGCAGCATGGTCTGCATATAAAGCACACCGAAAAGGCTATGATACTGCTCTCCGTCCAAGCTGGAGGGGAACTCCGCCAAAAGCGGGAAGGACCAGCAGCGGGTATAATCGCTGGAGTCGCATTCATCTAACTTAAAACCGTCGATGCCCAGATCCACGATTTGTTTGTGGTAGCCCGCAAATATATCTTTGGCTTCCTGCAGGGCAAAGTCCGGCACCAGGCCTCCCCATACGCCGTAGTCGCCGCTATAGGGAATCATTTCATTATAGAAGGGTGCCGTGGGGTGAGTAAAGGCGTGCTCCCACAGGTTGATGTGAAAGCCTTTTTCTCGCAGCCGCTTAGCAAAGGATGCCGGGTCGGGATAGCGCTCACTCCATTTATAGGAACAGGAGTAGCTGTGGGTCTGCCAACCGGGCTCCAAGCCAATGGTACCCACTGCAAAATTATTTTCTTTGAATTCATCGGCCAACGCCAGCACCTGCTCATCAGTATACTGAGAGTAGCAGCGATACAAGGCGGACAGGCCCCAGTCGGGCACCTCGCAGCCGCCACCGGCGAGCATATTGTACTGAGCCACGATATCGGTGATGGTTTCGCCTTCTATAATGTAGATGTCCACGCCCTTGGCCGCCGGGATCTGGATGCTGATTCTGGACATGGCATAGTCCTTGGACGCGTAGATCTCATCAGTGGAGGTACCCACCTTGGAGATGCTTTCCACCTCTTCCACCGGAGGATTCTTGGGCGCTGTTCCAAAGTAGAACTCTGCATAGCGGGCGGTATCCACATAGATGCCGTAACCGGCAGTGCTCACGAAGAAAGGTACCGGAGCATGGGAATCACCTGCAGCTGTTACCGGATCGGCATTGGCACGCAGGGTGAGCTTTTTATTGCGCAGATCAAAGGCCTTTAACTGCAGACCCAGACCATAGATATGTTCACCCTTACCCAAAGGCAGACGCAGCACACAGCCTCTGGCATTTTCTTTATATTCGATCTGATCCACCGGATAGCAGATAGCCGTCTCCTGATAGTTGAAATCCTTGCAGAACACCGATGGTTTTAGCTTTTCCGGAGTTCCGAATGTTAGTTTTTTCATAGCATTTACCTCTTTCTGGGTACCACTTGAGATACCAAATTATAATCGTTAGTTAATATGGTATCGATGCCCATCTCGATGAATTCTTTGGCTTCCTCCGGATCATCCGACCAGAAGACATTGCACAGGATACCGTGCTCATGGGCTTTATCAATGGTGGCCTGATTAAAGTAGGGTTTAAATAACTGGAGTTTGTAAGCACCCAAGGCAATGGCACGGTCGGCAATGGACATGGGATTTTTATCGCCGTTCCAGCCTACGCAGCACTTCAGATCGGGCGCATATTCCTTGACTTTTCGAATCATATCATCGTTGGAAGTCATAAAATAGATCGACTTTTCTGCATCGTACTTGCGGATCAGTCCTATAATCTCCTCCATCTGTGCGTTCTTGCCTTCAAACTTGGCATCCCAAATTTTCACATGGATGTTCATGATGACTCTTCCTGCAAACTTCTGCAGAATCTCCTCGAAGGTGTGGATCTTCAGTCCTTTGAACTTTTCACCGTGTTTACTGCCGAAGTCCAGCTGCAACAGTTCCCCGTAGGTGTAGTCATAGATCTTGCCGTGCCCGTCACTGACCCTGTCCAGGGTGTCATCGTGGCAGGAAACCAGCACACCGTCCTTGGTGGACCAGATATCAAATTCGATCTCCTCGGCTCCCATGGCCACGGCTGCGCCAAAGGCAGGCATGCTATTTTCCGGAGCAATGCTGTTGAAACCACGGTGCGCACACACCCGAGGATAGGGCATTAAATGATCAAAGGCCACCATGGAGGTTCCGCTGTTGCGGTACTGCCACGGTTTACGACCATATTCGATGTATTCGTAATGGGAAGCCGGCGCATTACCGTAGCCGGCTGCCTTGTAGTATTTGTCATGAGGATCAAACTCAGCCGTCGACCTGCCGAAGCGGCCCTTCATATTGACCAGCACCTCACCCTTAGGCGAAACAATCATGGAAGCACCACACACATCGGAATCTTCCGCAAAGCTCACCGAGGATCGGATCACGTAGGCATTGGTGTTATAGGCCAGGAAGCGGCACATGATCTCGATGGCATCGTGACTATCGCTGCGCTGCAAAGAGCAACCGATGATCACATCCACCTTGCTGCGGGCTATGGCAGCAAAGGCTTCATAAAAATAAAAGTCATAGCAGGTAAGAAAGCCGTAACGAATCCCCTCGATCTCGATCACATAAGGTTCGGAAACCTCGGCTGTGTAGTCGCTGTCAAGCTTCAGCACTTCCATCTCCAGCGGCGGCAGATGCTTTTTGAAATATTTCCCCACCAGATTACCTTCACGGTCATAGGCAAAGGTGGTGTTGCGGTAGCCGGTTTCCTCTTTGCTGAGAGCATTCACGAAGACCAGAGCCTTGCAGCGTTTGGCGGTCTCGATACATTTTTCCGTGAGCGTATCGATGTAGCGATCATGATACATCAGCGTTTCTTCCAGCGTAGCTGCACAGCAGGGTACATCGCTATATTCAGGAAGCACGATCAGATCGGTATTCTCATCGCACTGATCCAGCATGCGGAGTTTGTATTCAAAATATTCGTCGGAAAAAGCCGTGTCTCGGGAATAGGGCGGCTGAATGATGCAAGCTTTCATGGGATTTCTCCTTTCTGCCGTGCATTAGGTTTTCGAAATATATATCCTAATTATAGCCTACCTTTGTGCAGTGTCAACCGATTTTTGTATTTTCCTCGAACTCATAATTCCGCGATTCCCGTTACTGCCGTGTAGATCTGCGACAAACGATACCAGGTTCCCTTGCCCACAATGCCATCGGGCGTCAGGTTGAAAATCGCTTGAAACTGGCGGACCGCTTCCTCTGTTCCTCGCCCAAAGATCCCATCCGCCGCGATGCTTCGGATCGCCGGAAAATTCTGTCTGATCCGCTGCAGCTGCCGCTGGATCACCGCCACATTGGGGCCGCTGTCGCCAAAGCGGACCGGCGTGCCCGGATAAGATTCCGGCACCCCTTCCACCCGCTCCGCACTGTCCAGAGTGATGTCGAAACCATAGAAATACCGCAGGATCTGTATGGCATCCAAGCCCTGATCCCCTAACTCTTTGGCGCCCCACTGGGTCATCCAGCCGGGGCAGGTGGTGCGCTGCCCGTCGCAGTACTGGGTCAGCAGCGGCTGTACGATATCCGGCCGTGTAATATAATTGGTAAGTACGCTGTCCACCGCCCGTGATATACTTTCAAATATATTGCGGCCTGGCACATACTTCTGGTCATAGGCGGTAGATGATGTAATGGTAAAAGGATACCCCTTTGACGGATACCATTCGGTGTACACCCGGTTTAATGTGAAAGACATAATGGCCAGCACGTTGGCCAGGATCGTCGCCTCCGGCCAGGTGGAATAGATCTCGCTGCTGGCTACATTTTTAATGTATTCTGCATAAGGGACTCGATAATCCGGCGCCGCCTCATTTGGCCGCCCATCATGAACGATCACAAATTCCGGCACCACCACGTTGGGTAGGACTACAAAGCCCTCCTGCTCGAAGCCCGGAAGTGGTTTTACCTCATCCTCAGGAATCTTTTCCGGGAAATCGCCCCACAAGGTATTGGGCGTTATCTCGATCCAAGACTGCCCCACCGACAGCGACACAAAGCCCTCTCCTCTCGGCACTGCAAGAACCTCCTGAATCGCTTCCTGTCCTGCCAAAATCTGCACGCCCACGATCCGCACCGTTTGAAACTCCGAAGACTCCACCGTAATATCATAGGTCGAATAGGGCCTCACCTCACGCTGCGGTTCCAGTGAATAGGCCACATCCGGCGCCTCTAGCTCTATCAGCGGACTATTGCCAGACTCATCGGTGGTCACCTCCTCCAAAATCTGGTCGCTGCCTGATACCCTCACTGTCACCCTTGCCCCTGCCACAGGGAAAAATCCCAACTCTGTACGGGCCTGTACCCGAAGTGTTCCAGTAGCCATAGAAACCTCCATAGGTTTTTGGGTTAGTATATGCTGCAGTGAATGAATCGGTCCTTATAAAGTCTTCCACTACCAGAACACCACAAAAAAAGCTGACACTCCGCAAAGTGTCAGCTTTTCATTCTTATATAAATAATTAGTACCAAACCTTCAC